>NZ_JBFAQA010000003.1:0-449221 GCF_040677005.1 Nonomuraea sp. NPDC049421 | reverse complement strand
AACGCCCGCGCCCAACCAAAGACCAGCTTCGCCGCCACTTCACCTATCCGAAGCTGGACCAGTTACCCGGCCAAGGTTGCGTGACGGGCCACTAGGCTGACAGGCGTGGCGAGATCAGCGGCAAACACCTTGAGTTTCCGGCCCAGGCCGGGTTCGATCCCGGAGTCCCCGGGGGTCTACAGGTTCAGGGACGCGCACGGCCGGGTGATCTACGTCGGCAAGGCCAAGAGCCTGCGCCAGCGGCTCAACTCCTATTTCGCCGACTTCTCCGCGCTGCATCCCCGCACGCAGTCGATGCTGACCACGGCCGCCGACGTCGACTGGACGGTCGTCGGCACCGAGGTCGAGGCGCTGCAGCTCGAATACTCCTGGATCAAGGAGTTCGACCCCCGCTTCAACGTCAAGTACCGCGACGACAAGTCCTACCCCTACCTCGCGGTCACCATGGGCGACGACTTCCCGCGCGTGCAGGTCATGCGCGGCGCCAAACGCAAGGGCACCCGTTATTTCGGCCCCTACTCCCACGCCTGGGCCATCCGCGAGACGGTCGACCTGCTGCTGCGGGTCTTCCCTGTGCGCACGTGCAGCGCCGGGGTGTTCAAGCGGGCGGGGCAGATCGGGCGGCCCTGCCTGCTGGGCTACATCGACAAGTGCTCGGCGCCGTGCGTCGGCCGGGTGACGCCTGAGGAGCACCGCGACCTGGCCGAGGACTTCTGCGACTTCATGGCGGGCAACACGAGCCGCTTCATCAAGCGTCTCGAGAAGGAGATGCGCGAGGCGGCCGCCGAGCAGGAGTACGAACGCGCCGCCCGGCTGCGCGACGACATCCAGGCGTTGCAGCGGGCGCTGGAGAAGCAGGCCGTCGTGCTCGGCGAGGGCACCGACGCCGACGTGATCGCGCTGGCCGAGGACCCGCTCGAAGCGGCCGTGCAGGTGTTCTACGTACGCGGCGGGCGCATCAGGGGCCAGCGCGGCTGGGTCGTCGACAAGGTCGAGGAGACCTCGCCCGGCGAGCTGGTCGAGCAGTTCCTGCTGCAGATGTACGCCGAGGCCAACGCCGAGTCGATGCCCCGCGAGGTGCTGGTGCCCGCGCTGCCGCCCGACACCGAGGCGGTGGCCGAGCTGCTGACCGAGCAGCGCGGGGCCCGCGTCGAGGTGCGGGTGCCGCAGCGCGGCGACAAGAAGTCGCTGATGGAGACCGTCGAGCGCAACGCGAAGGAGTCGCTTGCCCAGCACAAGATCCGCCGCGCCGGCGACCTGACCACGCGCAGCAAGGCGCTGCAGGAGATCGCCGACGCGCTCGACCTCGACCAGGCGCCGCTGCGCGTCGAGTGCTACGACGTCTCGCACCTGCAGGGCGAGAACGTCGTGGCGTCCATGGTGGTCTTCGAGGACGGCCTGGCCCGCAAGAGCGAATACCGGCGCTTCGCGGTCAAGACCAAGGAGGGCGACGTCGCCTCGATCTACGAGGTGATCACCCGCCGGTTCCGCCGCTACCTGGAGGAGCGTTCGGCCACCGGCGAGCTGGCGGCCGACGACGACGCCGGCGGCGGCCCCATCGACCCGGAGACCGGCAAGCCGCGCAAGTTCGCCTACCCGCCCAACCTCGTCGTGGTCGACGGCGCCGGGCCCCAGGCGGCCGCGGCGCAGCGGGCGCTCGACGAGCTCGGCATCGACGACGTGGCGGTGTGCGGCCTGGCCAAGCGGCTGGAGGAGGTGTGGCTGCCGGGCGACGACCAGCCGGTGATCATGCCTCGTTCAAGTGAGGGTCTCTACCTGCTGCAACGGGTGCGCGACGAAGCGCACAGGTTCGCCATCACCTACCATCGATCCAAGAGGTCCAAGACGGTGAAGGAGAGCGCGCTCGACGGCGTGCCCGGCCTGGGGCCGGCGCGAAGGCAGGCGCTGCTCAGACACTTCGGCTCCGTGAAAAAGCTACGCGAGGCCACTGCCGCCGAAATCTGCGAGGTTCCCGGCATCGGCCCGTCCATCGCCGAGGTCATCGTGTCGACGCTGAAGGGAGAGTCACCTTGATCTCGCCAGGATGCCAGGGTGCGCACGCCGTACGATCCTGCCCGCCCGCGGATGAGGTGAGACGATGAGCACCGAGCCGGCGTTCGTCATCGTCACCGGCATGTCCGGGGCGGGGCGCAGCACCGCCGCCAAGGCGCTCGAGGATCTGGGCTGGTTCGTCATCGACAACCTGCCGCCCGGGCTGCTGTTCGCCATGGCCGAGGAGGCCGGCAAGGTCAAGCTGGCCGCCGACAAGGTGGCCGCCGTCGTCGACGTGCGCAGCCTGGCCTTCACCACCGACCTCAACGCCGCCATCGAGGAGCTCGAAGGGCGCGGCGTCCGCGTGCGGGTGGTCTTCCTCGAGGCCAGCGACGAGGAGCTGGTGCGCAGGTTCGAGAACGTCCGCAGGCCCCACCCGCTGCAGGGCGAGGGGCGGCTGGTCGACGGCATCACCAGGGAGCGCGGCATCCTGCGCGAGGTGCGGGCCAACGCCGACCTGGTGATCGACACCTCCACCCACAACGTGCACGACCTGCGCGGCAAGATCGTCGACTTCTTCGGCGGCGACGACCGGCCGGGGCTGCGGCTCAACGTCGTGTCGTTCGGCTTCAAGTACGGCCTGCCGGTCGACGCCGACCTCGTGGTCGACTGCCGGTTCCTGCCCAACCCGCACTGGGTGCCCGAGCTGCGGCCGATGAACGGGCTCGACCCCGCGGTCAGCGACTACGTGCTCGGCCAGCCGGGCGCCAAGGAGTTCCTCGACGCCTACGAGGAGGTCCTGCAGGTGGTCGCGGCCGGCTACGCGCGCGAGGGCAAGAGCTACGCGACGCTCGCGGTGGGCTGCACCGGCGGCAAGCACCGCAGCGTGGCGATGGCGGAGCAGGTCGCCGCCCGGCTGCGTGACCGCGGCATGGAGGTCCAGGTGAGCCACCGGGATGTGGGGCGGGAGTGACCGATGAAGGCGTTCCGTCACCGATGACGGGCGCACCCGACGTCCTGGGCGTCGGCAGGACCGGCGTCGGGCCGGCGGTCGTCGCGCTGGGCGGCGGCCACGGGCTCCACGCGTCCCTGTCGGCCTTACGGATGGTGACCGACCGGTTGACCGCCGTGGTGACGGTCGCCGACGACGGCGGCTCCAGCGGGCGGCTGCGCCGCGAGCTGGGCGTGCTGCCGCCCGGTGACCTGCGCATGGCGCTGGCCGCGCTGTGCGGCGACGACGAGTGGGGCAGCACCTGGAGCGAGGTCGTCCAGCACCGCTTCCGCAGTGAGGGCGAGCTGCACGGCCACGCGGTCGGCAACCTGCTGATCGTGGCGCTGTGGGAGCTGCTCGGCGACCCGGTGGCCGGGCTCGACTGGGTCGGGCGGCTGCTGGGCGCGCACGGGCGGGTGCTGCCGATGGCCTCGGTGCCGCTCGACATCGTGGCCGAGGTGGAGCTCGACGGCGTCATCTCGCCCGTACGCGGCCAGGTGGCCTGCGCCTCGACGCCCGGCCGCGTGCAGGCGATCTCGCTGGTGCCCGAGGACCCGCCGGCCAGGCCGGAGGCGGTCGCGGCGGTGCTGGAGGCCGACTGGGTGGTGTTCGGGCCCGGGTCGTGGTTCACCAGCGTGCTGCCGCACCTCAAGGTGCCGGCGCTGGCCAGGGCGCTGCACGCCACCCGCGCGAAGCGGCTGGTCACGCTCAACCTCGCCCCCCAGCCTGGCGAGACCGACGACTTCTCCCCCCAGCAGCACCTGGAGGTGCTCAGGCAGCACGCTCCTGATCTGTCCATCGACGTGGTGCTCGCCGACACCGGGGTCGTGGACGATCCCGACGCCCTCGACAAGGCGGCCAGCGCGCTCGGCGCCAGGCTCGTCATGGCCGACGTGGCCGCCTCCGACGGCTCGCCCCGGCATGACCCACGACGTCTTGCCTCCGTCCTGGACGAGATTTTCCTCCAGAAGCGTTGATCCTGGTCGGCGTGGCGCGAAGGTGCGAGAGACTCAAGAGAGCCGGTCTGAATGGGGGAGAGGACTAACGCATGGCGATGACAGGTGTGGTGAAGGACGAGCTGAGCCGCCTGCCGGTGCTGAAGCCGTGCTGCCGCAAGGCGGAGGTTTCGACGCTGCTGCGGTTCGCCAGCGGCCTGCACCTGGTGGGCGGGCGGATCGTGATCGAGGCCGAGCTCGACACCAACGCCACCGCGCGGCGGCTGATCAAGGACATCGGCGAGGTGTTCGGGCACAAGGCCGAGGTGCTCGTGCTGGCTCCCGCCGGGCTGCGCAAGGGCTCGCGCTACGTCGTACGCGTCTACCGCGACGGTGAGGCGCTGGCCAGGCAGACGGGTCTCATCGACAACCACGGCCGCCCCGTGCGCGGGCTGCCCCGCCAGGTCGTGGCGGGCGCCGCCTGCGATGCCGAGGCCGCCTGGCGCGGCGCGTTCCTGGCCCACGGCTCGCTGACCGAGCCCGGCCGGTCGATGTCGCTGGAGGTCACCTGCCCTGGGCCAGAGGCGGCGCTGGCGCTGGTGGGCTCGGCGCGGCGGCTGAAGATCCACGCTAAGGCGCGCGAGGTCCGCGGGGTGGACCGCGTGGTGGTCCGCGACGGCGACGCCATCAGCGCGCTGCTGACCCGGCTCGGGGCGCACGACAGCGTGCTGGCCTGGGAGGAGCGGCGGATGCGCCGCGAGGTGCGGGCCACCGCCAACCGGCTGGCCAACTTCGACGACGCCAACCTGCGGCGCTCGGCGCGGGCCGCGGTGGCGGCGGGCGCGCGGGTGCAGCGGGCGCTGGAGATCCTCGGCGACGAGGCGCCCGAGCACCTGGTGGTGGCCGGGCGGCTGCGGGTGGAGCACAAGCAGGCGTCGCTGGAGGAGCTGGGGCAGATCGCCGACCCGCCGCTGACGAAGGACGCCATCGCGGGGCGCATCAGGCGGTTGCTGGCGATGGCCGACAAGAGGGCGTCCGACCTGGGCATCCCCAACACTGAGGCCAATCTCACAGTGGACATGCTGGCCCCGTGACCAGCCTCGCCGGCGCGCGTAGGGACGGGCATCACCCCGTCCCTCGCCGGGGGGCGGCGGGCTAGTCGCGGGCGGGCTTGCGGGGCGTGAACAGGTCCGTGGTGGGCTTGGGGGCGGGCTGCTGGGCGGGCTCGAACGGGGCCCGGTACTCCGGCTCGCCGGAGGAGTCCTCCGGCCGGTCGGGCGTCTCGGCGCGCTGCGCCCGGCGTACCCGCAGGACCCGCAGGGTGAGCAGGACGAGCGCGGCCAGCGCGGCCACGGCGATGTAGAGCCAGGCCGGCCAGGTCTCGGCCAGCGGCTCGCGGTAGACGCGCAGCGCGTACGGCAGGCCCTGGTTGAAGACGGGCAGGCTGACGTCCGACAGGTCCGCGGGCGTGCGGTCGGCGGGCGTGCGCAGGCCCGCGCCGATCAGGACGGACGAGCCGGTGATCTGGCCGGCCGCGACGGCGCCGCCCGCGTACACGGCGGCGAGGGGGACGAGCAGGAGGCTGCGCGGGCGTACGGCGCCCATGGCGAGCGTGACGAGGAGGGCGATGAGCAGCGACAGTGCCAGCGAGATGGGCACTCCGCCCCCGAAGCTCATCACCGCCTCCGGCAGGCTCTCCTGGTACAGCACGGCCGCCCCCAGCCCCGCCGCGCAGACGAGCGCGGTGAGCAGGCCGATGAAGAGCCCGGATAGTAGGCCGGACCGCTTATGTGACATCTCAGCCCCCAGAGAATGCACGAATTTACTCCGACGAGTCGGGCACTTTACTCGAACCTCGCAAAACGTGTCGTAGGAACGCCGATTCACATGCCGGTACCTGCAGTGGTCTAAACCAATTTGGGTCCGATAAGGTTCGTGATTGAGGTTTCCAGCCCGCATCTGTTCGAGGAGATCGGTTCCCGTGAGCATCCGCGTAGGCGTCAACGGCTTCGGCCGCATCGGTCGCAACTTCTGGCGCGCTGTCGCCGCCAGCGGCAAGGACATCGAGATCGTCGCGGTCAACGACCTGACCGACGTTGCGACGCTCGCGCACCTGCTGAAGTACGACAGCATCCTGGGCCGCCTGCCCTACGAGGTGAAGGCCGGCGGCGACGAGATCACGGTCGACGGCAAGTCGATCAAGGTCTTCGCCGAGCGCGACCCGGGCAAGCTGCCGTGGGGCGACCTCGGTGTCGACGTCGTCGTCGAGTCGACCGGCCTGTTCACCGACGCCACCAAGGCCAAGGTGCACGCCGACAACGGCGCGAAGAAGGTCATCATCTCCGCCCCGGCGAAGAACGAGGACGTCACCCTCGTGCTGGGCGTCAACGACGGCGCGTACGACCCGGCCCAGCACACGATCATCTCCAACGCCTCCTGCACCACCAACTGCCTGGCCCCGATGGCCAAGGTCATCCACGACTCCTTCACCATCGAGAAGGGTCTGATGACCACCATCCACGCCTACACGCAGGACCAGAACCTGCAGGACGGCCCGCACAAGGACCTGCGCCGCGCCCGCGCCGCCGCGCTCAACGTGGTGCCCACCTCCACCGGCGCCGCCAAGGCCATCGGCCTGGTCCTGCCCGAGCTCAAGGGCAAGCTCGACGGCTTCGCCATGCGCGTGCCGATCCCCACCGGCTCGGCCACCGACCTGACCGTCGAGGTCGGCCGCGACGTCACGGTCGAGGAGGTCAACGCCGCGGTCAAGGCCGCCGCCGAGGGCCCGCTCAAGGGCATCCTCACCTACACCGAGGACCAGATCGTGTCCTCCGACATCGTCACCGACCCGGCCTCCTGCATCTTCGACGCAGGCCTCACCAAGGTGATCGGCAACCAGGTCAAGGTCGTCGGCTGGTACGACAACGAGTGGGGCTACTCCAACCGCCTGGCCGACCTGGTCGAGCTGGTGGGCCGCGGGCTCTGATGCCGGAGCGGTCGCGTACACACCGGGGCGCGCCGTCCGCGTGCCCCGCAGGAACGGGAGCATGAGCATGCGCACGCTCGACGATCTCGACGTGAAGGGGCGGCGCGTGCTCGTGCGCGCCGACCTCAACGTCCCCCTCGACGGGGAGACGATCACCGACGACGGCCGCATCCGCGCGTCGGTCCCGACGATCAAGGCCCTGCTGGAGCGGGGCGCCAAGGTCGTCGTCTGCGCCCACCTGGGCAGGCCCAAGGGCAAGGCCGAGCCGAAATACTCGCTGCGGCCCGTCGCGGCCCGCCTGGGCGAGCTGCTCGGCCAGGACGTCGCCTTCGCCACCGACGTGGTCGGCGACAGCGCCGCGAGCACGGTGGAGGCGCTCCAGGACGGCCAGGTGGCCCTGCTGGAGAACCTCCGCTACGAGCCGGGCGAGGAGTCCAAGGACGACGCCGAGCGCGGCGCGTTCGCGGAGAGGCTGGCCGGCCTCGCCGAGCTCTACGTCGGCGACGGCTTCGGCGCCGTGCACCGCAAGCACGCCAGCGTCTACGACGTCCCCAGGCTGCTGCCGCACGCGGCGGGCGGGCTGGTCGAGGCCGAGGTCGGGGTGCTGCGTAGGCTCACCGAGGACACCGAGCGCCCCTACGTGGTCGTGCTCGGCGGCGCCAAGGTCTCCGACAAGCTGGGCGTCATCGCCAACCTGCTGACCAAGGTCGACAGGCTGCTCGTCGGCGGCGGCATGGCGTACACGTTCCTCAAGGCCCAGGGCCACGAGGTCGGCAACTCGCTGCTGCAGGAGGACCAGCTCGACCAGGTACGCGGCTTCCTCGACGAGGCCGGGCGGCGCGGCGTCGAGCTGGTGCTGCCCGTCGACGTGCTCGCGGCGGTCACCTACGCGCCCGACGCCGAGCACGACGTGGTCGAGGCCACCGCGATCCCGGCCGACCGCGAGGGGCTCGACATCGGGCCGAAGACGCGCGAGCTGTTCGCGACCAAGGTCGCCGACGCCAGGACCGTGTTCTGGAACGGGCCGATGGGCGTGTTCGAGTTCGACGCGTTCTCCGGCGGCACCAAGGCCGTGGCCGAGGCGCTCATCCGCGCCGACGCGTTCACCGTGGTGGGCGGCGGCGACTCCGCGGCCGCCGTACGCAGGCTCGGCCTGCCCGAGGACGGCTTCTCGCACATCTCCACGGGTGGCGGGGCCAGCCTCGAATACCTCGAGGGCAAGACCCTCCCCGGACTCGCGGCCCTGGAGGACTGAGAGTTGCAGCGCAAGCCGCTCATCGCCGGCAACTGGAAGATGAACCTCAACCACCTCGAGGCCATCGCGCTGGTCCAGAAGCTGGCCTTCGCGCTCAACGACAAGGACTTCGACAAGGTCGAGGTCGCCGTCCTGCCGCCTTACACCGACCTGCGCAGCGTCCAGACCCTGGTCGACGGCGACAAGCTCAGGATCGTGTACGGCGCCCAGGACCTGTCCAGGCACGACGGTGGCGCCTACACCGGTGAGGTGTCGGGCGTCATGCTGGCCAAGCTCGGCTGCACCTACGTGACGATCGGCCACTCCGAGCGCCGCCAATACCACGGTGAGGACGACGACCTCGTCAACGCCAAGGTGCAGGCGGCCTACCGCCACTCGCTGACGCCCATCCTGTGCGTGGGCGAGGGCCTGGAGGTGCGTCAAGAGGGCCGCCACATCGCGTACAGTCTCGGCCAACTCGACGGCGCGCTGCGCAAAATCGACGCCGAGCAGGCAAAATCGATAGTGGTGGCCTACGAGCCGGTGTGGGCGATCGGCACCGGCGAGGTGGCCACCCCTGAGGACGCGCAGGAGGTCTGCGGAGCGTTGCGAGTGAGACTCGCTGAGCTCTACGACACCGAAGTGGCCTCGGGGATCCGTATCCTTTACGGTGGCTCGGTCAAGTCAGGGAACATCGCGGGGATCATGGCTCAGCCGGATGTCGACGGCGCGCTCGTGGGCGGTGCCAGCATCGACGCCGGGGAGTTCGCGAAGATCTGCCGATTCTCTGATATACCCGGCTAACTCGGCCGTTCTGGGGGTGCGACTTGACATCAGGTCGTACCCTCAAGAGGCAAGTTTGAATCGTCACGCGTAACAGAGCATCGAAGGAACAGGCATACCGTGGAACTCGGAATCTCCATCGCCCTCATCCTGGCGAGCCTTCTCATGATCCTGCTCGTCCTGCTCCACAAGGGCAAGGGTGGTGGCCTGTCTGACATGTTCGGCGGCGGTTTCTCGTCGAACTTCGGTGGTTCCTCGGTGGTGGAGCGCAACCTCGACCGGCTGACCGTCATCACGGGCGTGGTCTGGTTCGTCTGCATCATCGCTCTGGGCCTGCTTCTGCGGTCCTGAGCACATAGTTAACGCGTGACAGTGATTCTCCCCCCGTGTCCGCACACGGGGCGATCGAGCGAGGAGTTCATCCGTGGGTAGTGGCAACGCGATCCGTGGCAGCCGAGTCGGCGCCGGCCCGATGGGGGAGGCCGAGCGCGGCGAGGCGGCTCCGAGAGTGCGGGTCTCGTTCTGGTGCGCCAACATGCACGAGACGCGCCCCAGTTTCGCCAGCGACGCGGCGGTCCCCGAGCTGTGGGACTGCCCCCGTTGTGGCCTCCCAGCCGGCCAGGACGAGGAGGCCCCGCCTGCCCCGCCGAAGAACGAGCCGTACAAGACGCACCTGGCCTACGTGAAGGAGCGCAGGAGCGACAAGGACGGCAAGGCGATCCTCGAGGAGGCACTGGAGCGCCTGCGCAGCAGCAAGTCCCCCTGGTAGCGGCGGTAGAAGGGGCCCCGGCGACGCCGGGGCCCCTTCGGCTTGTCTCAGGCGCTTTCGTGCACGATCTCGCCGTCCACGAACGTCATCCGCACCCGCGTCGTCCAGATGTCGCCGGGCGGCAGCTCGAACGGGTCGCGGTCGAGCACCACCAGGTCGGCGGGACGGCCCGGCTCGATGCGCCCCGCCGGTGAGCGGTTGATCCACGCCGAGCCCTCGGTGTACGCCCGCATCGCCGTCGCCAGGCCGATGCGCTGGCCGGGCAGGAACGGCTTCTGCGCCGTCGGGTAGCCGGCGTGCACCGAGCCGCCCGGTTCCGTACGGTTGACCGCCACGTGCATGCCCTGCAGCGGGTCGGCGCTGGAGACCGGCCAGTCGCTGCCCGCGCACAGCCGGGTGCCGTGGGCCACCAGGTCGGCGAACGGATATTGCCACGACGAGCGTGGCTCGCCCAGGTAGGGCAGGGTCAGCTCGTCCATCTGCGCGTGGTGGGTGGCCCACAGCGGCTGCAGGTTGGCCGTGACGCCGAGCGCGGCGAAGCGCGGCACGTCGGACGGCTCGATGATCTGCAGGTGGGCGATGTGGTGGCGGTTGGCCGGGTCGGTGCCCTCCAGGCTGTCGAGCGCCTCGCGCACCGCGCGCTCGCCGATGGCGTGGAAGTGCACCTGGAAGCCGCGCCTGTCCAGCTCGGCGACGTACTCCTTGAGCTTGACGGGGTCCACGTACGACAGGCCCGTGCCCCCGCACAGGCAGTACGGCTCCAGCGTGGCGGCGGTGAAGTTCTCCGTGATGCCGTCCTGCATGATCTTGACCGAGCCGGCGCTGAACCGCTCAAGGCCCGCCGCCGACGCGCGCCTCGCCTCCAGGTCCTCGACCTGGTCCGATCCCCGGGTGCGGTCCCACCACAGGGCGCCCGTCACGCGGGCCCGCAGGCGCCCTGAGCGGGCCGCGGACAGGTAGGTGGGCAGGGGGTCGTCGGAGCCCGCGTACGAGCCCACGATGGCGTCCTGCCAGCCGGTGACGCCCAGCGAGAACAGGTACCGCTCGGCGTCCGCCAGCGCGTCCTGAAGGTCCTGGGCGGCCGGGCGGGGGGTGAGCAGGCCGACGAGGTCCATCGCGCCCTCGTGCAGGACGCCCGTCGGCACGCCGCTCGCATCGCGCTCGATACGGCCGTCGGCGGGGTCGGGGGTGTCGCGGGTGATGCCGGCGCGTTCGAGTGCCCGGGTGTTGACCCAGGCGGCGTGGTGGTCGCGCTGGATCAGATAGGCGGGGCGGTCGAGAAAGTCGATCTCGTTCCGGTGGGGAAGACCGCCGGGGAATGCCGACATGTCCCATCCGCCGCCATCGATCCACTCTTTATCCCGATTTTTCGCGGCATAGTCCGCGATCTTTTCTTTGTACGCCTCAAGGCCGAAAACTTCGGACAAGTCGCACTTTGCGCGTTCGAGGCCCGCCTGAATCGGATGCATGTGCGCGTCCGTGAAACCCGGCACCAGCAGACCGCCGCCGAGATCCACCGTCTCGTGCGGCTCGCGCGCCAGCTCCCCCTCCGGTCCCACGGCGGCGATCACGCCGCCCCGCACCAGCACGGCCGCGGCCACGACACCTTCGGGGGTGAGGACCCGGCCGCCGCGGAAGAGGATGTCCATCGCGTGTGTCCTTTCTCGCAGTCGCTCCATTTTGCCGTGCCCGCCCGCCTCCAGGCTCCTGGGGTGACATAGGGCGATAGAGCGGACATCTGGCGATGAATCACGCGATGTAAACACGTCGGTAGCGGCCGCGTAACAGCCGCGCGGCAGGCTCTGACGCATGGGATTCCTGCGCATCCGCACCACGGTGGACGAGCGGCCCGGCCGGCTGGCCTCGCTGGCCTCGGCCCTGGCCGACAGGGGCGGCAACATCCTGGGCCTGAGCGTACAGTCCGACACCGAAGGCACCGTCGACGAGTTCGTCGCCGAGATCCCGGCCACGCCCGAGACCGTGCGCGAGGCCCTGGAGGCGGCCGGCGGCCGCCGCGTCCAGGTGGTGCCGGCCACCGCCCACGAGCTGACCGACGAGCCCACCAGGGCGCTGCTGCTGGCCTCCAGACTGCGCACGATGCCGTGGCGGCTGCCCGAGCTGCTGGCCGAGCTGCTGCGCGCGGACGACGCCAGGTGGATCTATGGTGAGGCCGTGAGTGATCTTCCCGACCCGACCCAGCTCCTCGTGCCGGTCGCGCCCAAGCGGGCGGTCCGGCTGCGCCGCGCGGAGCTGCCTTTCACCCTGACAGAGGCGGCCAGGGCGGCCGCCTTCGCCAGGCTCGCCCAGCCCGCCACCGAGCAGCCCGCCGCCGAGCGCGCGATCAAGCTCGCCGACGGCGTGGAGGTGACCGTGCGGCCGCTCACCTCGATCTACCGCGAGGCCGTACGCGACCTGCACGACCGCTGCTCGCCCGAATCGCGCAGGTTCCGCTACTTCACCGCGATGCCGACGCTGCCGCCGCGCATGTTCGACCGGCTGTGCGACAGGAACAAGGGCCACTCGCTGGTCGCCGGGCACGACGGGCAGGTCGTGGGCATGGCCAACCTGCTGTTCACCCCCGACCCCGGCATCGCGGAGATGGCCTTCCTGGTCGAGGACCGCTGGCAGGGGCGCGGTCTCGGCACGGCGATGGCGCGGATGCTCGTCCGCACGGCCCGCGACCTGGGCTACGCCGAGGTCAAGGCGTCCATGCTGTCCGACAACGCACGGATGCGCCGGCTGCTCGTCTCGCTGGGCGCCACGCTCGGCTACACCGACGACCCCGGCGTGGTCGAGGCGCGGCTGCCGGTGGGCGCGGTGGTGCCGGCCTGAGACCGGGGGTCGCCTCGCTGGGCTCGTACGGGGACACGTTCTAAGCTGGCGAGGGTGACGGCGACGGCGGCGGGCGCGCGGACGCAGGAGCAGTTGCGGCAGCGGAACTTGAGCGAGGTGCTGCGGCGCGTGCACAAAGAGGGCGCCGTGTCGCGGGCCGCGCTGGGCCGCCGCATGGGACTCAACCGCAGCACGATCATGGACCTGACGGCCGAGCTGGCCGCGGCCGGGCTCGTCCGCGAGGGGGTGCCCGGCAGCCGGGGGCGTGCGGGGCGGCCGTCCATCGTGGTCGTGCCCGAGCAGGAGCGGCTGTACGGGCTCGCGTTCGACGTCGCCGTGGACCGGCTGCTCGCGGCGCGGGTGGGGCTCGGCGGGCGGGTGCTCGACCGGCGCGAGGCCGTGCGCGCGCGGGCCGGGGTCGATCTGGCGGACGTCGTCGGCGTCCTCGCCGCCTTCGGGCGCGAACTGGTCGCCGAGGCCGCTCCCGGGTCGATGTGCGTGGGGGTCGGGGCGTCGTACTGCGGGCTGATCAGGCGGGCCGACGGCACCGTGCGGTACGGGCCGCATCTCGGCTGGGTGGACCAGGCGTTCGGCGCCGAGCTGGCCGCCGGGCTCGGGCTCGGCCTGCCGGTCGAGGTGGGCAATGAGGCGCACCTGGGCGCGGTCGCCGAGCACGTACGAGGGGCGGGCCGCGACGTCGACAACCTCATCTACCTGCACGGCGACGTCGGCGTCGGCGGTGGCATCATCGTCGGCGGCAAGCTGCTCGACGGCGACGGAGGCTACGGCTGCGAGCTCGGCCACATGCTGGTCAACCCCTTCGACGGGCGGCCCTGCCTGTGCGGGTCGCGCGGCTGCCTGGAGGCGGAGGCGGGGGAGGAGGCGCTGCTCGGGTACGCGGGACGCACCGGCGAGCTCGTCGGCCGCGAGGGCATCAGGACCGTCGTCGCCCTCGCCGCCACCGGCGACGCCCGCGCCCGCCACGCGCTCGACCGCGTCGGCGACTGGCTCGGCGTCGGCATCGTCAACCTCATCAACCTGTTCAACCCGGCGCTCGTGGTCTTCGGCGGCATGCTGCGCGACGTCTACCCGGGCGCCGCGCCACGGGTGCGCACCCGCGTGGACGCGCACGTGCTGCCGGTCTCGCGCGAACGCGTCCGGCTGGCCGTGACCGCGCTCGGCGACGACACCACGCTCGCCGGGGCGGCCGAGCTCGCCTTCGCCGGCCTCCTGGACAACCCCCTCGACACGGTGGCCGCCCTGCGCTGACCTCCGCGAACCAGCGTCAGCCCGTGCCGGTCTCGTCCTCGCGCGCGTCGTTCGCGGGAGGTTCTTCACGCTGGATGCCCAGGTGGCGTTCGATGCGGTCGAGGCTCTCCTGGATCCTGGTGAGGCGGTCGATCAGCGAGGGGTCGTTGGAGAAGAGCATCTCGCCGGAGCGCTCCTTGGAGCCGCGGCCGACGCGGTTGAGCACGCGCTGGCGTACGTCCGTCAGGTCCGCGCCCGCGTCGGCGAGCGCCTGGGCGGCCGGGCCCTCGCCCTCCCTGATCAGGCCGAGCAGGATGTGCTCGGTGCCGATGTAGTTGTGGCGCAGCTGCAGGGCCTCGCGCAGCGACAGCTCCAGGACCTTCTTGGCGCGCGGCGTGAACGGGATGTGCCCGCCGGGCGGCTTGTCGCCGTGGCCCACCTCCCGCTCCACGAAGGCGCGTACGCGCTCCAGCTGCACGCCGCACCCGTCGAGCACGAGGGAGGCGAGCCCTTCGCGCTCGTGGATGAGGCCGAGCAATATGTGCTCCGTGCCGATGTAGTTGTGGTTCATCATCCGCGCCTCCTCCTGGGCGAGGACGACGACCCTGCGCGCACGGTCGGTGAAGCGTTCGAACACCGGGGGCCTCCGTTCGGCTGGGGCTGCCTCCACTATGCGCTAGAAAACCGGCCGTGAGGGGTATTTGTCCTGTGTGGATCTCGACGAGGTGGCGGATCGCCTGTACGGGGTGCCGCCGCCGGAGTTCACCGCCGCCCGCGCGGAGGCGGCCCGCGCGGCCAAGGAGGCGGGCGACGGCGGGCTCGCCAAGGAGATCGCGAAGCTGCGCAAGCCCACGGTGTCGGCCTGGGCGGTGAACCGGCTCTCCCGCGAGCATCCCGCCGAGCTGGACGAGCTGCTGGAGGTGGGGGAGCGGCTGCGCGCGGCCTGGCAGGAGCAGGACGCGGACGAGCTGGCCGAGCTGACCCGGCTCAGGGGCGAGGTGAGCGCCAAGGTGGGCCGCCTGGCCAGGCAGGCCGGTGACCTGTCGGCCGCCGCCGCCACCGAGGTGGACCAGACGCTGGACGCGGCGCTCGTGGACGAGGAGGCGGCCGCCGAGGTGCGGCGCGGGCGTCTGGCCAAGCCCCTGCAGTACAGCGGCTTCGCCCCCGCGCCCGTCACCCGGCCCCGGCCGTCGCGCGCCAAGAAGAAGGGCGCCGCTGACGGGGGCGACGGGGGCGACGAGGCCGCCGAGGCGCGCAGGCGCGAGGAGGAGGCCGCCAGGAAGGCCAAGGAGCGCGAGGAGGCCGAGGCGGCGCACCGGGAGTGGCTGGCGACGCTGGAGAGCGCTCAGCGGGAGTACGACGAGCGGGCGGAGAAGGTGGAGCGCCTGGAGAAGAAGCTCGCCAAGGCCCGCAGAAAGCTGGACGACGCCAGGCAGCGCCTGGAGGTTACGAAGCGGGAGGAACGCCACGCCCGGCAACGGCTGGAACGGTGAACCGGCGCGGGCCGGGGGCGGGCCGCGATGGTGAGCCGGGCGGACGCGCAGGGGTGGCGCGGGGTCAGTTGGGGCGGTGGGCGGTGGCGAGGTAGGCGCAGACGGGGAAGCCGTCCTGTTCGTACGGAGCCGCGAGCCTCAGGTAGTGGGCTCTGACGCGTTCCACGACCTCGGGCGGGCGGTCGGCGATCGTGCCGAAGCGGGCACCGCCCGCCGCCACCACGTCGGTCCACCACGACGCGAGATCGACCTGGTGCCGCCAGCGGACGCACTCCACGGCCGGTTCGCCGAAGCCCGCCTCGGTCAGCAGGGCCGTGAAGCGGGATGGGGTGTCGTGGGCGGAGAACGGCCTGACCGGCGGATCGTACGGGATGCCCGCCTGGGCGATGGCGTCGGCGAAGACGTTGGTGGCGGTCATCTCGTCGCCCTTCCACCAGGTCAGCGCGAGCGTGCCGCCGGGACGCAGCAGCCGGTGCAGCTCGGCGAGCGCCGCCCGGGTGTCGGGGACGTGGTTGATGACGAAGTTGCCGGCGATCGCGTCGAAGCGCCCGTCCTCGAACGGCAGGTCGGGCAGGGCGGCGAGCCGCACGGTCGCGTACGGGTGCCGCCGGGCGGCCAGTTCCAGCATGGCGGCGTCGGCGTCGACGGCGGTGACCTCGGCGCCCAGCGCCAGCGCGGCGGCCGTCACCACGCCGGTGCCGCAGCCCACGTCGAGCAGGCGCGGCGCGCGGCCAGGGCAGGACTTGGCGAGGAGGGGACCGACGGTGTGGCAGCTGAGGTGGGCGAAGCCGCGATCGTACGCTTCGGCGTTGGTCACCGCCTCAGCCTAACCCAGCCGGGTAAACTGACAATGTCGTGTGAGATTCAGCGGAGAAGCCTGTTCTCCGAGGGAATGCGCGTCCTAAGGTCGTCCGCATGACCATCGACGCCTTCATCGACGCCCTGCCCAAGGTCGAGCTGCACGTCCACCTCATCGGCTCCGCCTCGGTGCCGACCGTCCTGGAGCTCGCCAGGCGCCACCCCGGCAGCGGCGTGCCCACGAACGAGGAGGAGCTGCGCCGCTTCTACACCTTCACCGACTTCCCGCACTTCGCCCGCGTGTACGGCGCCGTCAACGCCCTCGTACGCGAGCCGGAGGACATCGAGACCCTCGTGCTCGGCCTGGCCCGCGACCTCGCCTCCCAGGGCGGCCGGTACGCGGAGCTGCAGGTCACCCCGTACGCCCACAGTGTGGTCGGGCTCCCCATGCGCGCCGTCACCGAGGCCCTCGACGTGGCCGCCCGCCGCTCGCTCACCGAGCACGGCGTCGAGATGGCGTACATCTTCGACATCCCCGGCGAGTACGGCGAGGAGGCCGCCAAGGTGACGCTGGAGCACGCCCTGCAAGAACCTCCCGCCGCATTGGTAGGTTTCGGCATCGGCGGGATCGAGCAGGAACGCCCGAAGTACCGCGACGCCTACCGTGCCGCGTTCACCGCCGCGCGGGCGGCCGGGCTGCACAGCGTCCCGCACGGCGGGGAGATGAGCGGGCCCGAGACGATCTGGGAGGTCGTCGAGCACTACGGCGCCGAGCGCATCGGCCACGGCATCAACTGCCTGGACGACCCCCGGCTGGTGGCCCACCTGCGGGAGACCGGGATCCCGCTCGACGTGTGCCCGACCTCGAACCTGTGCACCGGCCAGATCGGCCGCATCGAGGACCACCCGCTGCCCCGCCTGCTGGCCGAGGGCCTGTTCGTGACGCTGAACAGCGACGACCCGCCCATGTTCGCGACCACGCTGGCCGACGAGTACCGGGTCGCCGCCCGGGTCTTCGGGCTCGGCCGGCAGGACCTGGCCGAGCTGGCGCGCAACGGGGTGCGGGCGTCGTACCTGGCGCAGGAGCGCAAGCAGGCGCTCCTCGCCGAGATCGACGCCCTCACCGCGACCGCCTGACGCGACGGCCCCGGCAACACCGACAACCCGGACCTGGCAGCACCGACAGCCCGGGCCTGGCAGCACCGACAGCCCGGGCCTGGCAGCACCGACAGGCCGGGCCCGGTCTCACGAGGAGACCGGGCCCGGGATGACGTGCCGCCCCGCCAGAGCTCTGGGCCCGCCAGGAGACGGGGCCGGAGCGCCCTCTGACGAGGTCAGGGGGAGGCGTGGCGGCCGAGGCCGGGCGGGATCTTGGCCGCCGCGGTCCGGTCGAGCAGGAACAACGTCCGCCCGCGCCCCCGCGCCCCCGCCGCCGGCACCTGGACGGGGCCGGAGTCGGACAGCGCCATGCGTACCGCGCCCGACTTCTCCTCACCGGCCGCGACCACCCACACCTCGCGCGAGGCCTGGATGGCGGGCAAGGTCAGCGAGATGCGGGTCGGCGGCGGCTTGGGCGAGCCGTGCACGGCCACCACGGGACGCGTGTCGTACAGGGCGGGCATGCCGGGGAACAGCGACGCCACGTGGGAGTCGGGCCCCATGCCGAGCAGCATCACGTCGAAGGCCGGCACCGGGCCGTGGTCCTCGGGCCGCGCCGCCTTGCGCAGCTCGGCGGCGTACGCCTCGGCGGACTCCTCGGCCGACATGCCGGAGTCGGGGCCGCGCATGACGTGCACCCGCTCCGGATCGACGTCGACGTGGTCGAGCAGCGCCTGGCGGGCGCCGGTCTCGTTGCGCTCCTTGTCGCCGTCGGGCACGAAGCGTTCGTCGCCCCACCAGACGTCGAGGCGCCGCCAGTCGACGGCGTCCCTGGCGGGCGTGGCCGCGATGGCGGCCAGCGTGGCGATGCCGACCGTGCCGCCCGTCAGCACGATCGACGCCGAGCCCTTGGCCGACTGCACGTCGACCAGCCGTGTGATGATGCGCGCCGCCACGGCCTTGGCCAGGACGTCGGCGTCGCGGTGCACGACGATGCTGGGCACGCTCACTTTGCTCATCCCTTGAACGTCCTCGCGAACCGCTTCACCGCGGCCTCGTAGATCTCGTCGCTGTCGAGCCTGCGCAGCTCCTCCGCCATCAGCTCCGACGTCTGCCGCCTGGCCAGCGCCACGTTCCTGTCGGGCTGGCCGGGGCGGGAGAGCGTGGCCAGCCGGGCGTCGGTGCGCACGACGGACAGCTCACCCTCGGCGAGCTGCAGGCGTACGGCGGTCAGGCCGGGACCCGCCGACTCGGTCACCTTGACCGAGCAGCCCAGCCGCTCCGACAGCCACGCCGCGAGCAGGGGCGCGCTCGGGTGGCCCGCCGACGCCTCGACGACGCCCTTGCGCACCTTGCCCACCGGCTGGTCGAACGCGGCGGCCAGCAGGCTGCGCCACGGCGTCAGCCGGGCCCAGGCCAGGTCGGTGTCGCCGCGGGCGTAACCCTTGGCGCGGATGACCAGCGACTTGACGCCGCCGTCGTCGAAGCCCTTGGCGTCGGTGATGCGCCGCTGCGCGAGCGCCCCGATGGCGTCCTTGGACGGCGCGTCGGGCGCCGCGCCCGGCCACCAGGCCACGACCGGCGTGTCGGGCAGCAGCAGCGGGCTGACGACGGAGTCGGCGTGCTCGGTCAGCTCGCCGTACAGGCGCAGCACCACGACCTCGCCCGGTGTGTTCTCGCCGATGCGCAGCTCGGCGTCGAGCCTGATCGGCTCGTCCTCCTCGCGCTTGATCACCACGATGATGCGCGACGGGTGCTCGCGGGCCGCCTCGGTGGCGGCGCGCAGCGCGTCGTACTGGTGGCGCTCCTCGCTCACCACGACGAGCGTGAGCACCATGCCGATGGCCGGCGCGCCCATCTGGTGCCGCAGGTGCGTGAACTGGGCGGCGATCTTGCCTGCCGTGGTGTCGGTCAGCATGAAGGTCGTCATGTCAGAGCCTCCTCCACACGCGGCCGTCGCGGGCCATCATCGCATCGGCCGACTCGGGGCCCCACGACCCCGACTCGTACGCCTCCGGCTGGCCCTGCGTGGCCCAGAACTCCTCGATCGGGTCGAGGATCTTCCACGACAGCTCCACCTCCCGCTGGTGCGGGAACAACGGTGGATCGCCGATCATCACGTCGAGCAGCAGGCGCTCGTACGCCTCCGGCGACGACTCCAGGAACGACTCGCCGTAGGCGAAGTCCATGGACACGTCGCGCACCTCCATCGCCGTGCCCGGCACCTTCGAGCCGAAGCGCACGGTGATGCCCTCGTCCGGCTGCACGCGCACGACCAGCGCGTTCTGGCCGAGGATCTCGGTGTCGTCGGCGCTGAAGGGCAGGTGCGGCGCTCGCTGGAACACCACGGCCACCTCGGTCACCCGGCGCCCCAGCCGCTTGCCGGTGCGCAGGTAGAACGGCACCCCGGCCCAGCGCCTGTTGGCGATCTCCAGCTTGATCGCGGCGTACGTCTCGGTCGTGGACTCCGGCGAGATGCCCTCCTCCTGGAGGTAGCCGACGACCTTCTCGCCGCCCTGCCAGCCGGCGGCGTACTGGCCGCGCGCGGTGTTGAGCCCCAGGTTGGCCGGCAGCCGCACGGCCTTGAGCACCTTCTCCTTCTCCCGGCGCAGCGAGGCCGCCTCGAACGAGGTCGGGTCCTCCATCGCGACCAGCGCGAGCAGCTGGAGCAGGTGGTTCTGGATCACGTCGCGGGCGGCGCCGATGCCGTCGTAGTAGCCGGCCCGGCCGCCGATGCCGATGTCCTCGGCCATCGTGATCTGCACGTGGTCGACGAAGCTGCGGTTCCAGATGGGCTCGTAGAGGTTGTTGGCGAACCTCAGCGCCATGATGTTCTGGACGGTCTCCTTGCCCAGGTAGTGGTCGATCCTGAAGATCGAGCTCTCCGGGAAGGCCGAGGTGGTGATCTCGTTCAGCTCGTGGGCCGACTGCAGGTCGTGGCCGAACGGCTTCTCGATCACCACGCGCCGCCACGAGCCCTCGGGGGCGTCGGACAGGCGGGTGCGCTTGAGCTGCTCCACCACCACGGGGAAGAATTTCGGCGGCACCGACAGGTAGAAAGCGTAGTTTCCGCCCGTGCCCCGGGTCTCGTCGATCTCGGCCAACGCCATGGCGAGCGCGTCGAAGGCGCCGTCGTCGGAGAACTCGCCGGGCACGAAGTGGATGCCCTCGCGCAGCTGCTTCCAGACCTCCTCGCGGAACGGCGTCCGCGCATGCGCCTTGACGGCCTCGTACGTCAACTGGGCGAAATCCTGGTCCTTCCAATCGCGCCGGGCGAAGCCGACCAGCGAGAAGCCGGGCGGCAGCAGCCCCCGGTTGCCCAGGTCGTAAATGGCCGGCAACAGCTTGCGCTTGGCCAGGTCACCCGTCACGCCGAACAACACCATCACGCACGGCCCTGCCACCCTGGGCAGCCGCTTGTCGCGCGGGTCGCGCAGCGGGTTGGCCGCCGCCACCGCCTCGGTCGTGGCGGTGCCGGCGACGGCCGACGCCACGGCGAGCGCCTCTTCCGCGGGAGCCGCGGCGACGGGCTCCTTCGCGGATGCCGCGGGGTCTGCGCGGTCAGTCATCTCAAGCCTCCTGTGCGGCTGCGAGCAAACGCGCGACTCCCGCCGCGCGGTCGGTCAGATGCAGGCGTACGGCGGGACGCCCGCGGGTCTCCAGGGCCCCCAGGTCGCCCAGCGCCTGCGCGAGCTGGAGCCGGCCCAGCGTGTAGGGCCGGCCGGGAACGGCGACGTCTTCGTCCACTGCCCCTGTGATCTGCAGAAACACGCCGTTCTGTGGCCCGCCCTTGTGGTATTGCCCGGTCGAGTGCAGATAGCGCGGCCCCCACCCGAACGTCACCGGCCGGTCGGTGCGCAGCGCGAGCAGGGTGCGCAGGGTCAGCGGGTCGGCCATCATCCAGGCGTCGGTCATCTGCTCGAAGTCGGCGCCGTCGGGCACCGGGGCGTCGAAGGCGGCCAGCCGGTCGAGGTAGGCGGTGACCGCGAGGTAGCCGTCGCCCGGGATCGCGTGCAGCAGCTCGGCGAACAGGCCGGGCAGGTCCTTCGCCGTCGCCGCGCCGTACGCCTCGACCGGGCCGTCCACGAACGACGGCGCGCCGGTCGGCAGGTCGGGCAGGGCCAGCAGCGCGTCGGCGCCCGCGGCCGACTCGGCCACGTTGGGCTCGTCGAACGGGTTGACGCCCAGCACCGAGCAGGCGAGGGCGGTCGCGTACTCCCAGACCAGGAACTGCGCGCCCAGCGGCCCGTCCACCCGCACGTCGCCGACGTCGGAGTCGATGGCGACGACCAGTTCGTCGCGGGTGCCGTTGGGGTCGGCGTTCACCACCGGCAGGATCCCCCTGCCCTGCTTGCCGGTGGACTCCGCGACCAGCTCCTCGATCCAGTCGGGCAGGCCGTTGATGGCCGTCAGCTGGTCTTCGAGCACCAGCTTGTCGCGGCCGGCCAGCGCCGCGCCGGCGAGCGCGGCGCCCAGCTCGAGGCCGGGGTTGCCGGTGTCGCGCGACAGCAGTGGCGACACCTCGTCGGCGTCGTCCAGCAGCCGCTCCACGTCGGCACCCGCCAGCGCGGCGGGCACCAGCCCGAACGCCGACAGCGCCGAGTAGCGGCCGCCCACGCTGTAGGCGGCGGGCACGAGCTGGTAGCCGGCCGACACGGCCCGCCGTTCGAGCGGCGAGCCGGGAGCGGTGACGATCACGATGTGGCCGGCCGGGTCGAGCCCCGCGTCGGCGAACCGCTGCTCGTAGACGCGCAGCAGGCTGTCGGTCTCGACCGTCGAGCCGCTGCGCCCCGCCACCACCACGACCGTGGCGGAAAGGCCCTCGGCCAGGGCCCTGCGGACCTGGCCGGGGTCGGTCGTGTCGAGCACGGTGAGCGGCACGTCGGCGGTGTCGCAGATGACCTGCGCCGCCAGCGACGAGCCGCCCATGCCGGCCAGCACCACGTTCGTCAGGCCCGCGGCGCGGGCCCGGCCCGCGAGCTCGCCCAGCACGGGCAGCAGCTCGCGGGAGTGGCGGGGCAGCGACAGCCAGCCGAGCCGGGCCGCCGCCTCCGCCTCGGCGTCCTCACCCCACAACGTGGGGTCGCCGCCGGCGAGCCGCGCGGGCACGCCGTCGGCGACGAGGCGCCCCGCGACGGAGGAGGCGGCGGATGCCACCCCCTCCTCGCGGTAGGAGACCTCCATCACGGAACCAGGTTCTTGGTGACGCTCTCGAGCAGCTCGTTCCAGGACGCCTCGAACTTCTCCACGCCCTCGTCCTCCAGCACCTTCACGACGTCGTCGTAGTCGATGCCGGCGTCCTTGAGCGCGGCCATGGTGTTCCAGGCCTGCTCGTAGAACGGGCGCACGGTGTCGCCCGAGATGGCGGCGTGGTCGGCCGTGGCGTCGAGCGTCTTCTCCGGCATCGTGTTGACGGTGCCGGGCGCGACGAGCTGGTCGACGTAGAGGGTGTCGGAGTAGTCGGGGTTCTTGACGCCGGTCGAGGCCCACAGCGGCCGCTGCGGCCGCGCGCCCGCCTCGCGCAGGCGCTGCCAGCGCTCGGAGTTCATCACGTCCTCGAACGCCGCGTACGCCAGGCGCGCGTTGGCCACGCCCGCCTTGCCCTTCAGCTCCGGCTTGCCCACCTTGTCGAGCCGCTTGTCGATCTCGGTGTCGACGCGGCTGACGAAGAACGAGGCCACCGACTCGATCGTGGCCAGGTTGAGCCCCTTGGCCTGCGCGGCCTCCAGGCCGGCGAGCCAGGCGTCCATGACCGCGCGGTAACGCTCGAGGGAGAAGATCAGCGTGACGTTGACGCTGATGCCCTCCGACAGCGCCTGCGTGATCGCGGGCAGGCCCTCCACCGTGGCCGGGATCTTGATCATCAGGTTGGGCCGGTCGACCAGCCACCACAGCGCCCTGGCCTCGGCGATCGTCTTCTCGGAGTCGCGCGCCAGGCGCGGGTCGACCTCCAGCGAGACGCGGCCGTCCACGCCGCCGCTGGAGTCGTAGACCGGGCGCAGCACATCGGCGGCCCAGCGGATGTCGTAGGTGGTGATGGCGCGCACGGCCTCGCCGACGTCGACGCCGCGGACCGCGAGGTCGTGCATCTGGGCGTCGTAGGCGTCGCCCTTGCTGAGCGCGTTGGCGAAGATCGTCGGGTTGGACGTCACCCCGACGACGTTCTTGGCGCGGATCAGCTCTTCGAGGTTGCCGGTGCGCAGCCGCTCACGGCTGATGTCGTCGAGCCAGATGGCCACGCCCTGGCCGGACAGCTTGTTGAGGATCTCGCTCATCTCTTCTTCAGTTTCCCGTCGTCTCGCCCTTGTCCTGACCCAGCTTGGCCAGGCTCGCCCTCGCCGCGGCCGCCACGCGCTCCGCCGTCAGCCCGAACTGCTCGTACAGAGTCTTGTACGGGGCCGAAGCACCGAAGTGTTCGAGGCTGACCACCTCGCCGCACTCGCCGACGTACTCGTGCCAGCCGAGCGCGATGCCCGCCTCGACCGCGACCCGAGCCCGGATCGACGAGGGCAGAACCGTCTGCCTATATGCGGAATCCTGCCCCTTGAACCATTCGACACACGGCATCGAGACCACCCGCGTCGGGATGCCCTGCGACTCCAGGAGTTCGCGGCCCTCGACCGCGAGCTGCACCTCGCTGCCCGTGGCGATGAGGATGACCTTCGGCTGGCCGTCTGACGCCTCGCGCAGCACGTAGCCGCCGCGGGCCACGCCGTCGGCGCTGGTGCCCTCGTAGACCGGGAGGTTCTGGCGGGTCAGCGCCAGCGCCGCGGGCCGGTCGGTGTGCTCCAGAACGGCCTTCCAGGCGTAGGCCGTCTCGTTGGCGTCGGCGGGCCGCACCACGTCGAGGCCGGGGATCGCGCGCAGCGCCCACAGGTGCTCGATCGGCTGGTGGGTGGGGCCGTCCTCGCCGAGGCCGATGGAGTCGTGCGTCCACACGTAGGTGACCGGCAGCTTCATCAGCGCGGCCAGGCGCACCGACGGCCGCATGTAGTCGGAGAAGACCAGGAACGTGCCGCCGTAGGGGCGGGTGCCGCCGTGCAGCGCGATGCCGTTGAGTATGGCGCCCATGGCGTGCTCGCGGATGCCGAAGTGCAGCGTGCGGCCGTAGCGGTTACCGGGGAACTCCTTGGTCTGGTATTCCTCCGGGATGAAGGACGGCTCGCCCTTCATCGTGGTGTTGTTGGACTCGGCCAGGTCGGCCGAGCCGCCCCACAGCTCGGGCAGCACTGGCGCGAGCGCGTTGAGCACCTCGCCGGAGGCCTTGCGGGTGGCGATCGAGGCGCCCTTGTCGAACGACGGCAGCGCGGTGGCCCAGCCGGCCGGCAGCTCGCGGTGCGAGATGCGGTCGAGCTCGGCGGCCCGCTCGGGGTTGGCCAGGCGCCACTCGCTGTAGTGCTTCTCCCAGTCGGCGTGCTCGGCGCGGCCACGCCCGGCGATGCCGCGGGCGTGCTCCAGCACCTCGGCCGGCACGTCGAAGCTCTTGCTCGGGTCCATGCCGAGCACTTCCTTGGTGGCGGCGACCTCGGCCTCGCCCAGGGCGGAGCCGTGGATCTTGCCGGTGTTCTGCTTGTTGGGCGCGGGCCAGCCGATGATCGTGCGCAGCCGGATGAACGACGGGCGGTCGGTCTCGGCCTTGGCCGCCTGGAGCGCCTCGTAGAGCGCCTGGACGTCCTCGACGTAGTCGCCGGTCGCGGTCCAGTCGACGCTCTCGGTGTGCCAGCCGTAGGCCTCGTAGCGGGCCACGACGTCCTCGGACTTGGCGATCTGGGTGTCGTCCTCGATGGAGATGTGGTTGTCGTCGTAGACGACCACGAGGTTGCCCAGCTTCTGGTGGCCGGCGATCGCGCTGGCCTCGTGGCTGATGCCCTCCTCGATGTCGCCGTCGCTGACGAAGCACCAGATGTGGTGGTCGAACGGCGAGGCGCCGGGCGCGGCGTCGGGGTCGAACAGGCCGCGCTCGCGGCGGGCCGCCATCGCCATGCCGACCGCGTTGCCGAGGCCCTGGCCGAGCGGGCCCGTCGTGGTCTCGACGCCCGCGGTGTGGCCGTGCTCGGGGTGGCCGGGGGTCAGGCTGTCCCACTGGCGCAGCCGCCTCAGGTCGTCCAGCGTGAGCCCGTAGCCCGACAGGTAGAGCTGGATGTAGAGCGTCAGGCTGGTGTGGCCGCACGACAGCACGAAGCGGTCACGCCCGAGCCACGAAGGATCGGTCGGGTCATGCCGCATGACGTGCTGGAACAACAGGTAGGCGGCGGGGGCCAGGCTCATGGCGGTGCCGGGGTGACCCGAGCCCGCCTTCTCCACTGCGTCCATCGCCAGTGCCCGGACGACGTCGACCGCCTTTTTGTCGAGGTCGGTCCATTCAAGGGCTGGCACGAGTTCGGTGCTCAAGTGCTCGATCTCCGGAATCTAGTTGTCATTGGTTGTGGCTTGTCCCGCCCGCGGCCCGCACGATCGGCCGCGAGATCGCGTGGCCCGCGCCTATACGGGACACTAACCGAGGCGGCGGGACGATCGATTCCCATTCCACCCTCGCGTGTCCATGTACGGCTCAAGCCCCCCATTGGCCGGACCGGCTCACCCTGCGACTACAGTTTGGTTGTTCGCAGGGGCGTTCCGGCGCCCGCCCATGGATCCGCTCTAATCAGAGGTTACGCGTTGACTTCCGACAGGCTGGAAGCGCCTTGACGGTGCTGACCAACAGGCAGGCGACGGCCCCCTCTCCGCAGGTGGAGGCGCCGCGCTCGATCGGCATGACCGTCAAGGCCTACATCGCTCTCACCAAGCCGCGGATCATCGAGCTGCTGCTGATCACGACGCTGCCCGTGATGTTCCTCGCAGCGGGCGGCCTGCCGCCGCTGTGGACGTCGATCTCGGTCATGGTGTTCGGCACCCTATCGGCGGGCAGCGCCAACGCGCTCAACTGCTACGTGGATCGCGACATCGACCAGAAGATGCGGCGCACCCGCAGGCGGCCGCTGGCCAGGCACCAGGTGTCGCCGCGCAACGCGCTGATCTTCGGCATCGCGCTGGGCGTGGCGTCCACGCTGGGGCTGTGGCTGACCACCAACTGGCTGGCCGCGCTGCTGTCGCTCGGCGCGATCCTGTTCTACGTGCTGGTCTACTCGATGATCCTCAAGCGCCGCACGGCCCAGAACATCGTGTGGGGCGGCATCGCGGGCTGCATGCCGGTGATGATCGGCTGGGCCGGCATCACCGAGCGGCTCGACTGGGCGCCGCTGGTGCTGTTCGGGGTGGTGTTCTTCTGGACGCCGCCGCACACCTGGACGCTGGCCATGCGCTACAAGGAGGACTACGCGGCGGCGAAGGTGCCGATGCTGCCGGTGGTGGCCACCGAGCGGCGGGTGGTGCTGGAGTCCATCGCCTACACCTGGGCGACGGTGCTGTGCTCGCTGGCGCTGTGGCCGGTGGCGGGCACCACGTTGTTCTACCCGGTGGTGGCGGCCGTGCTGGGCGCGATGTGCCTGTGGGAGGTGCACCGCCTGCTGGCCAGGCTCAACGCCGGCAAGACGGGCGTGCAGCTGCGGCCGATGCGCTTCTTCCACTGGTCGAACGCCTACCTGGCGCTGCTGTTCCTCGCCGTGGCGATCGACCCCCTCCTGTCCTGACTTTTCCGGCCCGGCCATTGCGCCGGGCTTTTTCACGTCCGTATCATGCACATATGAACACCTCTTCAGATGTTGTCACCAGCCTGGACGGATGCGCCGTGCCGGAGGCCGACGCCGCCAGGGTCGCGGCCACCCGCGACCGGCTCGTGACGCCTGAGGAGGCCACCCGGCTGGCCGAGCTGTTCCGCCTGCTCGGCGACCCCACCAGGGCCAGGCTGCTGTACGCGCTGCTGGAGGCGGGCGAGCTGTGCGTGTGCGACCTGGCGGACGCCGTCGAGGTGACCGACACCGCCGTCTCCCACGCGCTGCGCCTGCTGCGCACGGCCGGGATCGTGGCCAGCCGCAGGGCCGGCAGGACGATCTACTACCGGCTGGCCGACGCCCACGTCCGCATGCTGCTCGACCTGAGCCGGGAGCATCTGAAGGAGACGGGATGAGCGGGGGTCACGGTCACGGTCACGGGCACGCGCTGAGCCCTGAGACTGACAAACGGTACCTCTGGGGCGCGCTCGCGCTCATCCTCACCTTCATGGTGGCCGAGGTGGCCGCCGGCGTGGTCGCCAACTCGATCGCGCTGATCTCCGACGCCGCCCACATGCTGACCGACGCGAGCGCGATCGCGCTGGCGCTGATCGCCATGCGCATCGCCGCCCGCCCGCCCAAGGGCGCCTACACCTTCGGCTACAAGCGGGCCGAGATCCTCTCGGCGCAGATCAACGGCGTGACGCTGCTGCTGCTCGTGGCGTACTTCGTCTACGAGGGCGTGCACCGCATCCTGGAGCCGCCCGACGTGCACGGCCCGATCGTGCTGGTCACCGCGGTGGCCGGGATCGCGGTCAACGCGGGCGCCGCCCTGCTGCTGTCGAAGGCGAACCGGCGCAGCCTGAACGTCGAGGGCGCCTTCCAGCACGTGCTCAACGACATGTACGCCTTCGTCGCCACCGCCGTCTCCGGCCTCGTGGTCTGGCTGACCGGCTTCCGCCAGGCCGACGCCATCGCCGCGCTCGTGGTGGCGGCGCTCATGCTCAAGGCAGGCTGGGGGCTGCTGCGCGACTCCGGCCGCGTGCTGCTCCAGGCCGCGCCCAGCGACCTCGACCCCGACGAGATCGGCCGCCTGCTCGCCGCGGACGCCGACGTGGAGGAGGTGCACGACCTGCATGTCTGGACGGTGACGAGTGGCTATCCGACGCTGTCGGCCCACGTGATCGTGGCCCGCGGCTCCGACTGCCACCAGGTGCGCACCCGGCTCGCGGACCTGCTGCACGAGCGGTTCGCGATCGGTCACACGACGCTGCAGGTCGATCACGGTGTGCCGGGACTCGACCGGCACTGCGAGGACCCGCACGGACCCCGGCACTCTGATCCGTTAAAGTCACCCTATGGCGACCCGTGATCCACGCTGGGTGTTGAAGGACCGCCCGTCGTTCGCGTTGATCATCGGGCTGGTCGTCACCGGCATCTGCGCCCTCGTCTCGTTCTCCTTCGACGTGATCAACGGCGCTCCGGTGCAGTTCTTCATCGCCCTCGCACTCGCGCTCGCGCCGGTGCCGCTGCTGCTCGCCGCGGTGCTGGCGCTCGACCGCATGGAGCCCGAGCCGCGCAGCAACCTCATCTTCGCCTTCGCCTGGGGCGCGGGCATCGCGGTGCTCGTCGCCGGCGTGATCAACTCGCTCAACCTGCACTACATCATCGACACCGCCAAGCTGTCGGAGGCGAGCGCCCGCAACATCGCGGCCACGTTCGGCGCCCCGGTCGTGGAGGAGACGATGAAGGGGCTGGTGCTGCTCGGGCTGCTGCGCTTCCGCAGGGCCGAGCTCGACGGGCCCACCGACGGCGTCATCTACGCCAGCATGGTCGGCCTCGGCTTCGCCATGAGCGAGAACGTCAGCTACTACCTCGGCGCCCTGTCCACCTCGGGCGTCAAGGGGCTGGCCGTCACGGTGGTGCTGCGCGGGGTGCTCTCGCCGCTGGCCCACCCGCTGTTCAGCTCCATGATCGGGGTCGCGGTGGCGTACGCGGCGCAGCGCAGCGGGCCTGAGCGCACCACGTACGTGCTGGCCGGCTGGACCGGCGCGATGATCCTCCATGGGCTGTGGAACGGCCTGGCCTCCTACGGCGGGTTCCCCGGGCTCGTGGTGGCCTACTTGGCGCTGCTGGTCGTGCTGGTGGTGCTCATAGGCGTGGTGTTCAGGGACCGGCGGCGCATCGTGGCGCTCATCCAGCGTTACCTGCCGCCGTACGAGCCGACCAAGCTCGTCACCCAGGCCGACATCTACATGCTCTCGGCCTTCTCGCGGCGCCGCCAGGCCCGGCAGTGGGCCCGCGCCCACGGCGGCAAGGCCGGCGTGCGCGCCATGCGCGACTACCAGCTCGCGGCCACCGAGCTGGGGCTGCTGCACGAGCGGGCGGCCCGCCACATGGTCGACGAGCACACCTTCCACGAGGAGCAGCGGGCGCTGCTGGAGTGCATGAGCACGGCCAGGGCCGACTTCCCCATGCCGTCGATGCACGCGCGATCGGCGGCGCGGGGCTCACCCCCGCCCGGCTACGCTCCCGGCGCCCCCACCTGACCGGCCGGCGACTCGGCCAGGATTTGCGTGAGCGAGATCTCGCGCGGCCCCGGGAAGACGGGGTCGGAGCGCAGGATCACGGCGTCGGCGAACGCCTTGCCGGTGGCGAACAGCTCGCGGGCGGCGCCGGCGTAGGTGGTGGCGGCGTAGCGCCCGGCCGAGTCGTCGCCCACGCCGAACGCCTCCAGCCCCGCCGCCCTGCACAACGTCACCGCGCGGGGAAGGTGGAACTCCTGGGTGACCACGGTGACCTGCTCGGCGCCGAAGACGCGGCGGGCCCGCACGCACGAGTCCCACGTGTCGAACCCGGCGTAGTCGAGCACCATCACGGCGTCGGGCACGCCCCTGGCGCGGAGGTAGTCGCGCATCGCGGTCGGCTCGTCGTAGTCCGCGCGGCTGTTGTCGCCCGACAGCAGCAGGGCGCGTACCTTGCCGGTCTGGTAGAGGCCGGCGGCGATGTCGAGCCTGCGGGCCAGCATCGGGCTGGGGTGGACGCCGTCGTACAGGCCGGCGCCCAGCACGAGCGCGGCCTGCGCGGCCGGCACCCGCGCCTGCCAGCCGGCGTCCTGCGCCGTGTCGTCCACCGTGGTCCGATGCCCGTAGCTGCTCAGCCAGGCCCATGTCATGGGGGCCAGGGCCAGCACGCTGGCCAGCACCAGCCCCTGGTACGTGCGGCGGAGCGCCTTACGGGAGAGGCGGACTTTTCCCAGCAAATCGCACCCCTTCGGAGCCGGGGGAGTGGCGGACATCACCCCTTAAACCCTGGCATATCCGATCAGAGGGCGGCGGCCGTTTCGGTGGGGGAGGGGCTCACGGGGGCGGGCTCGCGGTCGCGGGCCCGCAGCGAGGTGACGACCCGCAGCGCGGCGATCCACACCAGGGTCGAGCCGAGGACGTGCAGCAGCACCAGCATCGCCGGCACGGCGAGGAACCACTGCGTGTAGCCGATCACACCCTGCAGCAGCTCCACCCCGAGCAGGGCGAGGGCGGCCCGCCGGGCCGGACGCGGCGCGTTGGTCACGTGGAGGGCGAACAGCAGCGCGAACGTCAGCCCGACCACGGCGTAGGCGATGTCGGCGTGGAAGCGGGCGATGGCCTCGATGTCGAAGTCGAAGCGGGAGGCCAGCGCGTCGCCCGAGTGCGGGCCGGTGCCGCTGACCCCGACGCCCACCACCAGCAGCACGAACACGGCGGCCAGCAGCACGTGGCCGAGCCGCCTGATGTCGCGGTGGGTGATGCGCCGCACGGGGGCGTCGCCCTCGCCCGAGCGCGCGTAGAGCAGCCAGCAGACCGCGATGAGGCCGCTGGAGATCAGGTAGTGCATGCCGACCGTGAACGGGTTGAGCATGGTGTTGACCACCAGCCCGCCCCACATCGCCTGGGCGACGATGCCGACCGGCTGCAGCCAGGCCAGCCGGACGAGCGAGGTGCGCCTGGGCGCCGTCCGCAGCGCCGCGAGCACGCACGCCACGCCCACCGCCAGCACCAGGAACGTCAGCAGCCGGTTGCCGAACTCCACCGCCATGTTGAGCGGATCGACCTCGGGATGCAGCACGGGGACGAAGCTGTCGGGCGTGCACCGCGGCCAGGTCGGGCAGCCCAGCCCGGAGGCGGTCACGCGCACACCCGCCCCGGTGACCGTGATGCCGGCGTTGACCACCACGGACGCCAGCGCCCATGCCCGCATGGACCGTTCGGTCGGAACCCAGAACGAGCGCAGGAGCCGGGCGAAGGGGTTGGTGCTGTCGGCGGGTAGCTTCACGTCATCGATGGTAGGGGCCGGACCGGGCGGTCCCGCCATCGGCCACCGGACCCGCTGATACGGGCTTCTCAAGCCCTCAAGGTATGTGACATATTACTGGGAGGAGGTGGTGATGTCCGACGTGATCGTCGTCGGCGCCGGAGTCGTGGGCGCGGCCTGCGCCTTTTACGCCGCGCGCGCGGGACTCGACGTGACCGTGATCGACCGCGGGCCCGTGGCCGGCGGCACGACCGGCTCGGGCGAGGGCAACGTCCTGGTCTCCGACAAGGAGCCGGGGCCCGAGCTGGAGCTGGCGGTGCTGTCCAACCGGCTGTGGCGCGAGCTGGCCGGGCACGGCGGGTTCGAGTTCGAGCCCAAGGGCGGGCTCGTCGTCGCCGAGACCGAGAAGGTCATGGTCGCGCTCACCGACCTGGCCGGGCAGCAGGGCGTGGAGCACCTCCTCGTCCCGGCGTCCGGGCTGCGCGACTACGAGCCGCACCTCGCGGACGGGCTGGCCGGCGGGGTCTTCTACCCGCAGGACGCACAGGTCCAGCCCATGCTCGCGGCCGCCACCCTGCTCAGGCACGGCGCCGAGAGCTTCGGCGAGGGGACGCTGCGCCTGCGGCTCGGCGCCCGCGTCACCGGGTTCCTGCGCTCCGGCGACCGGCTCACCGGTGTGCGCACCACCCAGGGCGACGTGCTCGGCGGCGCCGTCGTCAACGCGGCGGGCACCTGGGGCGGCGAGGTCGCCGCGCTGGCCGGGGCCGAGCTGCCGATCCTGCCACGGCGCGGCTTCATCCTCGTCACCGAGCCGCTCAGCGAGCCGCTCATCAGGCACAAGGTCTACACCGCCGCCTACGTCACCAACGTCGCCAGCGACAACGCCGGCCTGGAGACCTCGGCCGTCATCGAGGGCACTCCCGCCGGGACCGTGCTCATCGGGGCCAGCAGGGAACGCGTCGGGTTCGACCGCACCACCTCCGTGCCCGTGCTCGCTCGGCTCGCCCGTCAGGCGGTCGAGTTGTTCCCCGCGCTGGGCGGGATCCGGGCCATCAGGTCCTACTGCGGGTTCCGGCCGTACTGCCCCGACCACCTGCCCGTCATCGGCGCCGATCCGCGCGTACCAGGGCTCTACCACGCCTGCGGGCACGAGGGCGCCGGCATCGGGCTCGCGCCCGCCACCGGGCACCTGCTCGCCCAGTTGCTCACGGGCGAGCGGCCCGCGCTCGACCTGCACCCCTTCCGTCCCGACCGCTTCGCGGAGGAGGCCGCATGACCTTCCACATCACTGTGGATGGCCGGCAGGTGCCGGTCGTGCCCGGCCAGACCATCGGCGCGGCCCTGCACGCGGCCGGGGTGCGGTCGTGGCGCAGCACCCGCTTCGGCGGGCGGCCGCGCGGGCTGTTCTGCGGCATCGGCGTCTGCTTCGACTGCCTCATCTCGGTGAACGGCCGCCCGCCCGAGCGCGCGTGCCTCCTGGAGGCGGCTCCCGGGGACGAGGTGACGACGGCGTGACCAGGCCATCGACCGACGGCACCGTGCTCGGCGGCGGGGTTCCCGACGGCGGGACATACGACCTCGTGGTGATCGGCGGCGGCCCCGCGGGGGTGGCAGGAGCCCTCACGGCGGCCCTGGCCGGCCTGCGCGTGGCCCTGCTGGACTCCGGCCTCCGACTCGGCGGCCAGTACTTCCGCCACACCGCCGCCGAGGAGACCGGGGGGAAGGTCTCGCCCGACCTCGCCCGGTTCCTGCGCCAGGCGCGGGCCCTGGAGACGCGCGCCGACGTGTTGCTGCGCCACCAGGTCTGGAACGTCTCCCGCGAACCCGGCGGCGACTTCCTCGTGCACTGCGCCACGCGCGGCACCGATGGGGAGCGCGTTGTCGAGGTGCGTGGCCGGCGGTTGCTGATCGCGACCGGTGCGCATGATCGGCCGTTGCCGTTCCCCGGGTGGGACCTGCCCGGGGTGCTGACCGCCGGTGGTGCGCAGGCGCTGCTCAAGGGGGCCGGGGTCGTCGCGGGGCGGCGGATCGTGGTGTCCGGTACCGGGCCGTTCCTGTTGCCGGTCGCCGCCGGGCTGGCCGCGGCCGGGGCGCGGGTGCTCGGTGTGCACGAGGCCAACGGCGGGCTCGGGCTGGCCAGGCATCCTCTGCGGGCCCTGGGCAAGGCGGGCGAGGCCGCCGGGTACGCCGCCGCACTGGCCCGGCATCGGGTGCCGTACCGGACCAGACAGGCGGTCGTGGCCGCGCACGGCGAGCGCGAGGTCCAAGCCGTCACCGTGGCCAGGCTCGACGCCGATTGGAACGTGCTGGCCACCCGCGTCGTCGAGTGCGACACCGTGGCCGTGGGCTACGGGTTCGTGCCGCAGATCGAGCTGGGCACCCAGCTCGGCTGCGCGAGCAGGCACGACGTGGACGGCAGCCCCGTGCTCGACGTGGACGTCGCCCTGCGCACCAGCGTCCCCGGCGTCTGGGCGGCCGGCGAGCCCACCGGCGTGGCCGGATGGCGGCCCGCCGAGCTGGAGGGCCGCATCGCCGGCCACGCCGTCGCCACCGCCGCCGGCCGTTCCGCCGACGACGGTGTTCCCGCGGTGCTGTTGCGGCGGCGGGAGCGGGCGCGGGGGTTCGGGGCGGCGTTGCAGGAGGCGTATCCGGTCAAGGCGGGGTGGCGTACCTGGTTGCGCGACGACACGCTCGTGTGCCGGTGCGAGGAGGTGCCGCTGGCGCGCGTACGCGAGGCGCAGGAGCTCGGCGCCACCGACGCCCGCGCCGTCAAGCTCCTGGCCCGCCCCGGCATGGGCTGGTGCCAGGGCCGCATCTGCGGTTACGCCGTCTCCTGCCTGGCCGGGGAACCGCCGCAGCCGCCGCGCCGCCCGATCGCCCAGCCGGTGACGCTGGGCGCGCTGGCCGAGCTCACCACCGACCCCGACGAGCGCCCCGCTCACTGACCCCTGGAGGACTGCCCCGATGGACAACCGCAGCAAGCCCTGGCACGGCATCATGGTCGCCACCGCGCTGCCCCTGCGCGACGACCTGTCGGTCGACTACGGCCGCTACGCCGAGCACTGCGCCTGGCTGGTCGAGCACGGCTGCGACGGCGTCGTGCCGAACGGCTCGCTCGGCGAATACCAGACGCTCACCCACGACGAGCGGGCCAAGGCGATCGAGACCGCCGTCGAGACCGTGGGCGGCGCGCGGGTGATGGCCGGGGTCGGCGCGTATGGCGCGGCCGAGTCGCGCCGCTGGGCGGAGCAGGCGGCCGAGGCCGGCTGCGGCTCGGTGCTGCTGCTGCCGCCCAACACCTACCGGGCCGACGAGCGGGCCGTCCTGGAGCACTACGCGCAGGTCGCCGAGGCAGGCATCCCGGTCGTGGCCTACAACAACCCCTACGACACCAAGGTCGACCTGACCCCCGCGCTGCTCGCCAGGCTGCACGAGGAGGGGCTCATCGTGGCGATCAAGGAGTTCTCCGGGGACGTGCGGCGGGCGTACGAGATCGCCGAGCTGGCCCCCGAGCTCGACCTGCTGATCGGCTCCGACGACGTGCTGCTGGAGCTGGCGATCGCGGGCGCGAAGGGGTGGATCGCCGGCTACCCGAACGCGCTGCCCGAGTCGAGCGCCGCACTCTACCGGGCGGCGGTGGCGGGCGACCTGGAGACGGCGCTGCCCCTCTACCGCAGCCTGCACCCGCTGCTGCGCTGGGACTCCAAGACCGAGTTCGTGCAGGCCATCAAGCTGTCGATGGACGTGGCGGGCCGGCACGGCGGCCGGTGCAGGCCGCCCAGGCAGCCGCTCACCGACGAGCAGGCCGCTATCGTGCGGGCGGCGACCGAGAAGGCACTGGCAGAAGGGCTGCGATGAGGACAAAGCGCGTTTTCCACGCCGTCGACTCCCACACCGAGGGCATGCCGACCCGCGTCATCACCGGCGGCATCGGCGTCATCCCCGGCGCGAGCATGGCCGAGCGGCGCGTCTACTTCCGCGACCACCTCGACCACATCCGCACCCTGCTCATGACCGAGCCGCGCGGCCACTCGGCCATGAGCGGCGCCATCCTGCAGCCGCCCACCAGGCCGGACGCGGACTTCGGGGTGCTGTTCATCGAGGTGTCGGGGCTGCTGCCGATGTGCGGCCACGGCACCATCGGGGTGGCGACCGTGCTGGTCGAGACCGGCATGGTGGAGGTCGTCGAGCCGGTCACCACCGTACGTCTGGAGGTGCCCGCCGGGCTCGTCGAGGTGGACGTCGAGGTCGAGGACGGCATGGCCATGTCGGTGACGCTGCGCAACGTGCCGTCCTACTGCGACCGGCTGGACGCCAAGGTGAGCGTGCCGGGGTTCGGGGAGATCCCGTACGACCTGGCCTACGGCGGCAACTTCTACGCCATCGTCAACCTCGACCACTACGGCCTGCCGTTCGACCGCGCAGCCAAGAACGAGATCATCGCCGCCGGCCTGGCCACCATGGAGGCGATCAACGCGGCCGACGAGCCGGTGCACCGTGAGGACGACCGCATCCGCGGCTGCCACCACGTCTATTTCGCCGCGCCGGGCTCCGACGCCACGCACTCCCGGCACGCCATGGCCATCCACCCCGGCTGGTTCGACCGCTCGCCGTGCGGCACCGGCACCAGCGCGCGCATGGCGCAGCTGCACGCACGCGGCGAGCTGGAGACCGGGAAGGAGTTCGTGAACGAGTCGTTCATCGGCACCCGGTTCATCGGCCGGGTGCTGGAGGAGACCGAGGTGGGCGGGCGGCCCGCGATCCTGCCCTCGATCACCGGGCGCGCCTGGATCACCGGCACCGCCCAATACTTCCTCGACCCTCGCGACCCGTTCCCCGCCGGCTTCGAGCTGTGAGGACGCCGCGATGATCACGGCCGTCGACTACCACACGGGCGGTGAGCCGTTCCGCGTCGTCACCGGCGGGGTGCCCGAGATCGCCGGCTCCGGCGTGCTCGACCGGCGCACCACGGCGATGGCCGAGTTCGACGACGTGCGGCGGCTGCTGTGCAACGAGCCGCGCGGTCACGCCGACATGTACGGCTGCTTCCTGGTGCCGCCCGACGACCCGGGCGCGCAGCTGGGTGCGCTGTTCTGGCACAAGGACGGCTTCTCCACCGCGTGCGGGCACGGCACGATCGCGCTGGGCGCGTACGCGGTGCACGAAGGGCTGGTCGAGGCTCCGGCCGACGGGGTGACCGACGTGGTGGTGGACGTGCCGTCGGGGCGGGTCACCGCCCGCGTACGCACCGCCGCCGGCCGCGTCGAGGCCGTCACCTTCGTCAACGTGCCCTCCTTCGTCCTGGCCAGAGGCGTGCCCGCCGGGGACGTCCTGGTGGATCTCGCGTACGGCGGCGCCGTCTACGCCTCGCTGCCCGCCGCCGGCCTCGGCCTGACCGTCGAGCCGCGGCACCTGGGCGCGCTCATCGAGCACGCCCGCCGCATCAAGGCCGCGCTGGCCGGCCACCCCGCCACCCGGCACCCGTCGGACGAGCGGCTCTCCGGCGTGTACGGCGTGATCTTCCACGAGGACCTGCCCGACCTGGACGGCGTACGGCACCAGCGCAACGTCACCGTCTTCGCCGACGGCGAGGTGGACCGCTCGCCCTGCGGCTCCGGCACGGCCGCCCGCATGGCGCTGCTGCACGACGCCGACGGGACCGCGACGCTGGTGCACGAGAGCGTCGTGGGCAGCGTCTTCACCGCCCGTGTGGGGGCCACGACCAGCGACGGCGTGGTGGCGGAGATCGACGGCACGGCGTACAGGACGGGCCGGCACATCTTCGAGCTCGACCCCGCCGACCCGTTCCCGACCGGATTCACGCTCCGATGAGCGCGCCGACGGGTGGGTTGCCCTATCTCGACGCGGCCACCGTCGAGCGGCTGGTGCCCATGGGGCGGGCCGTGGCGGTGCTGGAGGAGGCGTTGCTGGCCGGGCTCGATCCGGAGGCGACGCCGCAGCGGCCGGTCGTGGACGTGGCCGCGGGGCAGCTGCTGCTGATGCCCGCCGCCACCCGGCGGTACGCGGGCGTCAAGGTCGTGAGCATCGCGCCAGGCAACCCGGAGCGCGGGCTGCCCCGGATCCAGGGGACGTACCTGCTGTTCGACGGCGACACCCTGGCGCCGCTCGCCGCCCTGGACGGGATCGCGCTGACCTCGCTGCGCACGCCCGCCGTCTCGGCCCTGGCCGTCCGGCACCTGGCCGAGGAGGGGGCGCGGCGGCTGGTGGTGTTCGGCAGCGGGCCGCAGGCGTACGGGCACGTCGCGGCCCTGCGCGAGGTGCGGCCCGTCGAGGAGGTCACGGTGGTCGGCCGCGACGCCGCCCGCGCCGAGGCGCTCGCCGCCCACTGCCGCGCCCAGGGCCTCACCGCCCGCGCCCTGACCAACCGCGCCCTGACCAACCGCGCCCTGACCAACCGCGCCCTGACCAACCGCGAGGCCGCGCCCGCGGGCCCTGCCGCCGGCCCGGCGGCGGAGGCCGTCGCCGGGGCTGATCTGGTCGCGTGCTGCACCACCGCCAGGACCCCCCTGTTCCCCGGTAAGCTCGCCCGCGACGGTGTCACCGTCGTCGCCGTCGGCTCCCACGAGCCCGGCGCCCGCGAGCTCGACGACGACCTGGTCGCGCGCGCCACCGTGGTCGTCGAGGCGAGGGCGGCCGCCCTGGAAGAGGCGGGAGACCTCCTCGTGCCGATCGGCCGGGGTACGATCACCTCTCGCCATCTCGCCGGTAACCTCGCCGACCTGATCGCCGGAAGGGTGGTCGCGGGTCCGGGGCCGCGCGTGTTCAAGAGCACCGGCATGGCGTGGGAGGACCTCGTGGTCGCGGCAGCCGCTTACGAGGCGTGGACATAGAAGGGATGGGCGGATGACTGCCGACGACCGGCTGGATCTGCCGATGGTGGGAGAGCGCCAGAGCCTGCGCGAGCAGGTGGCGCACGCGTTGCGGGCCGCGCTGATCACGGGTGAGATGCGCCCCGGCGTGGTCTACTCCGCGCCGGTGCTGGCCGCCCAGTTCGGCGTCTCGGCGACGCCCGTCCGCGAGGCGATGCTCGACCTGGCCAAGGAGGGCCTGGTCGAGGCGGTGCGCAACAAGGGCTTCAGGGTGACCGAGCTGTCCGACCGCGACCTCGACGAGCTGACCGAGATCCGCCAGCTCATCGAGGTGCCGACGGTCTCGCGGCTGGCCGACAGCTCGCGGGCGGAGGAGTTCGAGCGGCTGCGGCCCGTCGCCGAGGAGATCGTCTCGGCCAGCGAGCGGGGCGACCTGCTCGCGTACGTGGACGCCGACCTGCGCTTCCACGTCGAGCTGCTGTCGCTGAGCGGCAACGCGCACCTGGTGTCGGTGGTCCGCGACCTGCGCAACAGGGCCAGGCTGTACGGCCTGTCGCAGCTGTCGGAGCGCGGCACGCTGACCGACTCGGCCAGGGAGCACCTGCAACTGCTCGACGCGCTCAAGAGCGGCGACGGCAAGGCGGTCGGGCACCTGATGGCCGAGCACATCGGCCACGTTCGAGGCATCTGGGCAGAACACTGAGCCGGGAACCGAACGGGAACAGAACGCTGCACTGACCGCAAGTTCCGACATTCACGGATCGAGCACTCCCCGATAGGGGTAATCTCGATGCGGGCCGCCAGAGCGGCGAACGCCGGCGGGCCCACCATTCTCGTCCACGACGGATGCGGTCACCCCGCATCCGCTGATGGCGCATGCCTGGTCAAGCGGACTCCCGCACTCCGCTGACCTTCCCGGGCTCGGCACACCCCGCCCACCGAGCCGAGCCCACCGCCGCGCGCCCGAGAGACCCCATCCCACGGGCGCGCGGCGGAACCTTCGTGACTATCCCCGGGCCCGGCTCGTCCTGGTCGAGCCGAGGCTGGCGGCCACGATGCACACGATCGCCGCCCACTGCTGCGCGTGCAGGATCTCGCCGAGCACCAGCACGCCGATCAGCGCCGCCGCGGCCGGCTCCATGCTCATGAGGATGCCGAAGACGTGCTTGGGCATCCGCCGCAGCGCCTGCAGCTCCAGCGAGTAGGGGATCACCGACGACAGCAGCCCCACGCCGAGCCCGATGAGCAGCAGCTCGGGCTGCAGCAGGTCGGCGCCGCCGGTGGTGACGCCGACGGGCGCGATCACCACGGTGGAGACGATCATCGCGAACGCGAGCCCGCTCGTCCCGGGGAAGCGCCGCCCGGCGGCGGCCGACAGCAGGATGTACGCCGCCCAGAACACCCCCGCCATCAGCGCGAACGCGATGCCGAGCCAGCTCACTGTGTCGGACTCGCCCCAGGGCGCCAGCAGCACCACACCGGCGCCCGCCAGCCCGACCCACAGCAGGTCGATGCGCCGCCGGGAGGCCGCCACGGCGACGCCGAGCGGCCCGAGGAACTCGATCGCCACCGCGATGCCCATCGGCAGCCGCGCGAGCGCCTCGTAGAAGACGAGGTTCATGAGCGCGAGCGTGATGCCGAACCCGGCGCCCACCGCCCAGTCACGCCAGGAGAGCCCCCTCAGCCTGGGCCGGACGAACGCCCCCATGATGAGCGCCCCCGCCGCGATGCGCAGGAACACCACCGCGCTCGGCGGCAGCACCCCGAACAGCTCCTTGGCGAACCCGGCGCCCAGCTGCACCGAGAAGATGCCGAGCAGCACGAGCCCCGTGGGCGGGATCGAGTCGGCGGCGCTGCGCAGCAGGTTGCCGGCGCCGCTCAGGCGGGATCCGCGGTCGAGCGGATCATCGAGGGCGAAGTCGGTCACGGAACTCCTCGGTGGTGCGGGACAACCGTCTGAGCTTACCCAGGTCAGGCGACATTCCCTGTCTGAGGTGGTACGACTGACATCTGGCTCATATTTCCGGACAAAACCACCAGGGATCGATGAAAGCCCCCACTCCGCCGGTGAACCTCGCCCGGCCGCCGCTGGCCCTGTCCGTGTCCTCCTTCGTCAGCAGCTTCGACCGGTTCGCGGTGAGCCCCATGCTCGTGCTCATCGCCGCCGACCTGGACGTCCCGCTGTCCGCCTCCGTCACCGCCGCCAGCGGCTACTACCTGGCGTACGGGCTGACCCAGCCCCTGTGGGGCCTGCTGTCCGACCGGTTCGGGCGGGTGCGGGTGATGCGCTGGGCGCTGTTCGGCGCCGCGGCCGCGGGCGCGGTCTCCGCGCTGATGCCGGTGCTGTGGGCGCTGGTGCTGGCCAGGGTCGTCACGGGCGCGTGCTTCGGCGCGGTCATCCCGACGGGCCTGACGTACGTGGGGGACACCGTCGCGCCCTCCGTACGCCAGCGCGCGCTCACCGACCTCATGGCCGCCGCCGCGCTCGGCACGGCGCTGGCCACCGGGCTCGGCGGGATCGTGGCGGGGTTCGTGGACTGGCGGGTGGCGTTCACCGTACCGGCGGTGTGCGCGCTGGTCTGCGCCCTCGCGCTGCGCTCGCTGCCCGAGCCGCCCGCGCACGCGGGAGCGGGCAGGGGCGTCGCCGGGCATCTGGGGGCGGTGCTCGGGCAGCGGTGGGCGCTGCTGGTGTTCGGGCTGGCGTTCGCCGAAGGGGCCATCATGCTGGGCGCGATGCCGTTCCTCGCCACCGCGCTGCAGCACACCGGGCTGGCCGCCGCCGTGGCGGGCCTGGCCATCACCGCGTACGGGCTGGGCCTCTGGGGCTTCTCACGCCTGGTCAAGACGCTCTCGGGACGCTGGCCCGCACGCGTGCTCATGCTGGTCGGCGGCGCGCAGCTGTGCCTCGGGTTCGCCCTGGTGAGCGTGCACGTCAACGTGCCGCTGGTGGCCGTCACCGCGCTGCTGCTCGGCGGCGGCTGGTCGTTCCTGCACTCCTCGCTGCAGACCTGGGCCACCTCGGTCGTGCCCGAGGCCAGGGGGACCACGATCGCGTTCTTCGCCTGCGCCTTGTTCGTCGGCAGCGCGGTCGCGTCGTGGGCGGCGGGCCCGCTCGCCGAGGACGGACGGTACGCGCTGCTGTTCGGCCTGGCCGCGGCGGCCGCCGTGCCGCTGACGGCGGTGGCCGTGCTCAGCCGCCGCCGCTACGGCGCCCTGCGCGCCGCCACGGAAACAGGTGTCTGAGCGTCACTCCCAGCGAAACGTCCGCGAGACCAGCCCCAGCGACAGCACCGCCCACGCGGCGAGCACCGCGAGCGGCACGAGCGGGAGCGCGGCGCCGTCGGCGAGCACCGAGCGCAGGCCGCCGGTCAGCGCCCCGATGGGCAGGGCCTCCAGCACCGGCCGCACCCCCTCGGGGAACGCGCGCAGCGGGAACATCACCCCGCCCACCCCCAGCAGCACCAGGTAGACCAGGTTGGCGGCGGCCAGCGTGGCCTCGGCCCGCAGCGTGCCCGCCATGAGCAGCCCCAGCCCGCTGAAGGCCGCCGTGCCCGCCACGATCAGCAGCGCCGCGCCCAGGAACGACCCGTGCGGCCGCCAGCCCAGCGCCAGCCCCACGGCCACGATCACCACGGCCTGCACCAGCTCGACGCCGACCACGGCCGCGGTCTTGGCCAGCATCAGCCCGCTCCTGGACAGCGGCGTCGCGCCCAGCCGCTTGAGCACGCCGTAGCGGCGCTCGAAGCCGGTGGCGATGGCCTGCCCGGTGAAGGCGGTGGACATGACAGCCAGCGCCAGCACCCCCGGCACCAGGAAGTCGACCCGCCGGCCGCCGCCCACGTCGATCAGCGGCGCCAGCGAGAAGCCGGTCAGCAGCAGCACGGGGATGATGAGCGTCAGCAGCAGCTGCTCGCCGTTGCGCAGCGTGGCCCGCATCTCCGCGCCGGCCTGCGCCAGCACCATGCGCGGGAACGGCGCCGCGCCGGGCGCGGGCGTGAAGTCGAGCGCGGTCATCGCAGCTCCTTGCCGGTCAGCTCGAGGAAGACGTCTTCGAGGGTGCGCCGCTCGATGCGCAGGTCGTCGGCCGTGACGCCCTCGGCCGCGCACCAGGCGGTGACCGTCGCCAGCAGTTCGGGCCCGACCAGGCCCTCGATGATGTAGTGGCCGGCCGGCGACTCCTTGGCCGCGCTGCCCGTGGGGAGCGCGTTGAGCAGCTCTTCCAGCGCCAGCCCTGGACGCGCCCTGAACCGCAGCTGCCGCTCGGCCCCGGTCAGCGAGGCCGGGCTGCCCTCGGCGACCACGCGGCCCCTGTCGATGATGACGACGTGGTCGGCCAGCCGCTCGGCCTCGTCCATGTGGTGGGTGGTGAGCACGACCGACACCCCCGCGCCGCGCAGCTCGCCGACGAGGTCCCAGCACGCGTGGCGGGCCTGCGGGTCGAGGCCGGCCGTCGGCTCGTCGAGGAAGACCAGCTCGGGACGCCCGATGACGGCCGCGGCCAGCGACAGCCGCTGCTGCTGCCCGCCGGACAGCCGCCGGAACGGGGTGCGGGCGTGCTCGGTCAGCCCCAGCCGCGCGAGCAGCGCGCCGGGGTCGAGCGGACGGGCGTAGAAGCGGGCGACCAGGCGCAGCCACTCGGCGCAGCGCGTGGCCGGCGGCACGCCACCGGCCTGCGGCATGATGCCGACGCGGGCGCGCAGCTCGGGCCGCGTCGGGGCGAGGCCGAGCACCTTGACCGTGCCGCCGTCGGCGCTGCGGAACCCCTCACAGATCTCCACGGTGGACGTCTTGCCCGCGCCGTTGGGGCCGAGGACCGCGGTGACCTCGCCGCGTTCGGCCCGGAAGGTGAGGCCGTCGACGGCCGTGGTGGCGCCGTAGCGTTTGACCAGGCCGGCGACCTCGACGGCCGGTTGCCGTGGCTCGGCGGCTCGGGATTCCATGGCCACGAGTTTAGGGACTCCACGGGGCGGTTCGCCGCGCAGGTGAGAGCGCCGTCGCGTGCGGCTCTTGCGAAAAGTCAGGAAATATCAGATAACCGGGAATTAGGAGGACCGGAACACCGTTCCTACACCTCGGCCCTCGGGGGCCAGCGCCGACGAGGGAGAGGGGAACACGCATGTCCGTGGCCGAAGCCGCCACGTCCGCAGCATCGTCCGTCACCACACCCGCAGCACCGGGTTCAGCACAGAACGCAGCAGGTCCAGCAGGCACGGCCGTCCCGCAGGAGCGGAGGAGCCGCCGCGGACTGCTGCTGCTGATCCTCGGCGCGCTGTCGGCGATCGGCCCGCTGTCCATCGACATGTACCTCCCCGCGCTGCCCGCCATCACCTCCGAGATGCTGAGCGCGCCCGCGCAGGTGCAGCTCACCTTGACCGCCTGCCTCATCGGCGTGTCCGTCGGCCAGGTGGTCGCCGGGCCGCTCAGCGACGTGCGCGGGCGGCGGGTGCCGCTGATGATCGGCGTCGCCGGGTTCATGGCCGCCTCGCTGCTGTGCGCGTTCGCGACCTCGGTGCCCGCCCTCATCGTCTTCCGGCTGCTGCAGGGCGTGCTGGGCGGCGCCGCGCTGGTCATCGTGCGCGCGGTCGTGCGCGACCTGTACGACGGCGCCGCCATCGCCCGCATCTTCGCCACGCTGATGCTGGTCAGCGGTCTCGCGCCGATCCTCGCCCCGATCGCGGGGGCGCAGCTGCTGGCGTTCACGTCGTGGCGCGGGGTGTTCGTGGCGCTCAGCCTCGCGGGCCTCGTGCTGCTGGTGGCCGTGCTGGCCGGTGTGCGCGAGACCCTGCCGGCGGGACAGCGCGAGGCCGGCGGGCTCAAGCACACCGTGCGCACGTTCTGGCAGCTCCTGCGCGACCGTACGTTCATGGGCTTCGCCCTGACCGGTGGCCTGGCGTTCGGCGCGATGTTCGGCTACATCTCCGGCTCGCCGTTCGTCCTCCAGGAGGTGTACGGCGCCACGCCCCAGCAGTACTCGCTCATCTTCGGGCTCAACGCCCTGGCGCTGACCATCACCGCGCAGGTCGGCGGCCGGCTGTCGGGGCGGGTACCGCCCGTCCTGCTGGTCCGCATCGGCCTGGCCATCTCGCTGGCGGGCGCGGTGACGCTGCTGACCGCCGCGCTGGCCGACCTCGGCCTGTGGGGCGTGGTGGCGGGCCTGTTCGTCATCATGCTCGGCCAGGGCCTGACCCTGCCCGGCACCGGCGCGCTGGCGCTCGGCTCCCAGCCCGCCCAGGTCGCGGGCAGCGCCTCGGCGCTGACCGGCGTGCTGCAGTTCGCGCTGGGCGCGGCCGCCGCCCCGCTGGTCGGACTTGCCGGATCCGGCTCCGCGCTGCCCATGGCATGTGTCATGCTCGGGCTCTTCCTGTGCTCGGCGCTGTCGTTCACGATCCTGGGCCGGGCAAAGGCGACAAAAGTTAGGTAAGCCTACCCTGCGTGACAAATTCCATTCCCGCCCCTGCTCAGATCCGTTTGTGCACCGGGAAGGAATTACGGCACACTGATGTTGTGAAAAACATGTCCACGATGGAGCCAGGCAGCGAGCGCGGCACGCGCGCCCGTGTCGCCAGGCTGATCCTGGAGCATGGTCCCATCGCGGCCGCCGCCCTGGGCGAGCGGCTCGGGCTCACGCCCGCCGCCGTCCGGCGTCACCTCGACGCCCTGGTGGCCGAGGGGATGATCGAGCCTCGCACGATCCGCCCGCGCGGTCAGCGCGGGCGCGGGCGGCCGGCCAAGCTGTTCGCGATCACCGATGCGGGGCGCAGTGCCTTCGAGCACGCCTATGACGACCTGGCAGGGAGCGCGCTGCGATTCCTGGCCCGGCGCATGGGAGAGGAAGCCGTGTCCGACTTCGCCCGCGAGCAGGTGGCGAGCCTGCTCCAGCGGCTGGAGCCGGCCATGCGGACGGTGCCCGCGGACCAGCGCGTGCAGATGCTGGCGCAGGCTCTGTCGGCGGAGGGGTACGCCGCCTCGGCCACCAAGGCCAAGTCCGGCGGCGACCAGCTCTGCCAGCACCACTGCCCGGTGGCTCACGCGGCCGCGGAGTTCCCGCAGCTGTGCGAGGCCGAGACGGAGGCGTTCGCGCAGCTGCTCGGCACCCCGGTGCAACGCCTGGCCACGATCGCCCACGGCGACGGGGTGTGCACCACGCACGTTTCCCCCCAGTCCCTGGCCGATTCCGCACATAAAGACAAGAGCAAGGAGACCGGAAGGTGACTGTCACCGACCGCCCGGAGCTGGAAGGCCTCGGGAATTACAAGTTCGGCTGGGCCGACCCGGATGCCGCGGGTGCGGCGGCCAAGCGAGGCCTGTCCGAGGAGGTCGTCCGCAACATCTCCGGGCTCAAGGACGAGCCGGAGTGGATGCTCGACCTTCGCCTGAAGGGCCTCCGCCTGTTCGACAAGAAGCCGCTGCCGACGTGGGGCTCCGACCTCACCGACATCGACTTCGACAACATCAAATACTTCGTGCGCTCGACCGAGAAGCAGGCCGCTTCCTGGGACGAGCTGCCCGCCGACATCAAGAACACCTACGACAAGCTCGGCATCCCCGAGGCGGAGAAGCAGCGCCTCATCGCCGGCGTCGCGGCCCAGTACGAGTCCGAGGTCGTCTATCACAAGATCCGTGAGGACCTCGAGGAGAAGGGTGTCATCTTCGTCGACACCGACACGGGCCTGCGCGAGCACGAGGACATCTTCAAGGAGTACTTCGGCTCGGTGATCCCGGTGGGCGACAACAAGTTCGCCGCGCTCAACACCGCCGTGTGGTCCGGTGGCTCGTTCATCTACGTGCCGCCGAACGTCGAGGTCGAGATCCCGCTGCAGGCCTACTTCCGGATCAACACCGAGAACATGGGCCAGTTCGAGCGGACCCTGATCATCGTCGACGAGAACAGCTACGTCCACTACGTCGAGGGCTGCACCGCGCCGATCTACTCCTCCGACTCGCTGCACAGCGCGGTCGTCGAGATCGTCGTGAAGAAGAACGCCCGCTGCCGTTACACGACCATCCAAAACTGGTCCAACAACGTCTACAACCTGGTCACCAAGCGCGCCGTCGCCTACGAGGGCGCGACCATGGAGTGGATCGACGGCAACATCGGCTCCAAGGTCACGATGAAGTACCCGGCCGTCTACCTCATGGGCGAGCACGCCAAGGGCGAGACGCTGAGCGTCGCGTTCGCCGGCGAGGGCCAGCACCAGGACGCCGGCTCGAAGATGGTGCACCTGGCGCCCAACACCAGCTCCAGCGTCATCTCCAAGTCGGTGGCGCGCGGCGGCGGCCGCACCTCCTACCGCGGTCTCGTGCAGATCGAGGAGGGCGCCCACGGCAGCGCCAGCACCGTCAAGTGCGACGCCCTGCTGGTCGACCAGATCAGCCGCTCCGACACCTACCCCTACGTCGACGTCCGCGAGGACGACGTCTCGATGGGCCACGAGGCCACGGTCTCCAAGGTCAGCGAGGACCAGCTGTTCTACCTCATGAGCCGCGGGCTCGACGAGGACGAGGCGATGGCGATGATCGTGCGCGGCTTCGTGGAGCCGATCGCGCGTGAGCTGCCCATGGAATACGCGCTCGAGCTCAACCGGCTGATCGAGCTGCAGATGGAAGGAGCCGTCGGCTGATGGGCCTGAACGAGAAGCCCCTGTCGACCCTGCACGAGAAGTCGTCCTTCGACCTGGCCGACTTCGACGTCCCGACGGGTCGCGAGGAGTCGTGGCGCTTCACGCCGCTCTCCCGCCTGAAGGGCCTGCACAACGGCAAGGCCGAGCCGGCCGGCCACGTCCGCGTCGACGTCGAGGCGGCGCCCGAGGTGACCGTCGAGACGGTCGGCCGCGACGACGCCCGCCTCGGCACGTCGTTCGTGCCGTCCGACCGGGTCAGCGCCCAGGCCTGGACCAGCTTCGAGAAGGCCACCGTCATCACGGTGCCGCGCGAGGCCGTCACCTCCAGGCCGACCGTGCTGACGCTGACCGGCGAGCAGGCCGTCGCCGCCGGCGCCGCCTACGGCCACATCGTGGTCAAGGTCGAGCCGCTGGCCGAGGCCGTGCTCGTGCTCGACCACAAGGGCAGCGCCGTCTACGCCGACAACATCGAGTTCGTCGTCGGCGAGGGCGCCAGCCTCAAGGTCGTCAGCCTCCAGGACTGGAACGACGACGCGGTCCACGTCTCGGCCCACCACGCCCAGCTCGCCAAGGACGCGACGTTCCGCAGCTTCGTGGTGACGCTCGGCGGCGACCTCGTACGCCTGTCGCCCAGCGTCTCCTACACCGCCGCGGGCGGCGACGCCGACATGTCGGGCGTCTACTTCGTGGACGCCGGGCAGCACCTCGAGCACCGCCTGCTGGTCGACCACTCGCAGCCCAACTGCAAGAGCAACGTCGACTACCGCGGCGCGCTGCAGGGCGAGGAGGCGCACGCCGTCTGGATCGGCGACGTCATCATCAGGGTCGAGGCCGAGGGCACCGACACCTACGAGCTCAACCGCAACCTCATCCTCACCGACGGCGCCCGCGCCGACTCGGTGCCCAACCTCGAGATCCTCACCGGCGAGGTCGCCGGCGCGGGGCACGCCTCCGCCTCCGGCCGCCTCGACGACGAGCACATCTTCTACCTCCAGGCCCGCGGCATCCCGCACGACGAGGCCCGCAGGCTGGTCGTGCGCGGCTTCCTCGGCCAGCTGGTCGAGAAGATCGAGATCGAGGAGATCCGTGAGCGCGTCATGAACGCCCTGGAGGCGGAGCTCGCGCGATGAGCGGTTTCGAGAAGGTGTGCAAGCTCGCCGACATCCCCGAAGACGGGGTCATCGGCGTCGAGGTCGGTGAGACCCCGGTCGCGCTCGTGCGCAAGGGCGGCGACGTCTTCGCCCTGCACGACATCTGCTCCCACGCCGAGGTCAAGCTCAGCGAGGGCGAGGTCTACGACGGCACGCTGGAGTGCTGGCTGCACGGCTCGTGCTTCGACATCCGCACGGGCAAGCCCACCGGACCTCCCGCGACCCGCCCAGTCAACGTCTACACAGTGAAGATCGACGGCGATGACGTCCTCGTCTCGCTCTCGAAGGAGTCCTAAGCACATGTCCACCCTTGAGATCCGTGACCTGCAGGTCGCCGTCGAGGACAAGGAAATCCTGCGCGGCGTCAACCTGACCGTGAAGGCCGGCGAGACCCACGCCATCATGGGCCCCAACGGCTCGGGCAAGTCGACGCTCGCCTACGCGATCGCCGGTCATCCCAAATACACGATCACCGGCGGCCAGGTGCTGCTCGACGGCGTGGACCTGCTGGAGCTGTCGGTCGACGAGCGGGCCCGCGCGGGCCTGTTCCTGGCCATGCAGTACCCGGTCGAGGTCCCCGGCGTGTCGGTCTCGAACTTCCTGCGCTCGGCCGTCACCGCCGTGCGCGGCGAGGCGCCGAAACTGCGCGAGTTCGCCAAGGACCTGAAGAACGGCATGGACGCGCTGTCCATCGACCCGGCCTTCGCCCAGCGCAACCTCAACGAGGGCTTCTCCGGCGGCGAGAAGAAGCGCCACGAGATCCTCCAGATGGAGCTGCTCAAGCCGAAGATCGCGGTGCTCGACGAGACCGACTCCGGCCTCGACGTCGACGCGCTGCGCGTGGTGTCGGAGGGCATCAACCGCTTCCGCGCCTCCGGCGAGACCGGCGTGCTCCTCATCACCCACTACACCCGCATCCTGCGCTACGTGAAGCCGGACTTCGTCCACGTCTTCGCGGCGGGCCGCATCGTCGAGGCGGGCGGGCCCGAACTGGCCGAGAAGCTCGAGGCCGAGGGCTACGAGCAGTACACGAAGGCATCTGCATGACTTCCACCAGCTTCGATGTGGAGAAGATCAGGAAGGATTTCCCGGTCTTCTCCCGCGAGCTGCCCGACGGGCGTCCGCTCGTCTATCTCGACTCGGGCAACTCCTCACAGAAGCCCAACCAGGTCATCGAGACCATGCGGGAGCACCTGGCGCTGCACTACAGCAACGTCGGGCGCGCCATGCACGTGCTGGGCGCCGAGTCCACCGACGCCTACGAGGGAGCCCGCGACAAGGTGGCGGGCTTCATCGGGGCGCCGGCACGCGAGGAAGTGGTCTTCACCAAGAACGCCTCCGAGGCGCTCAACCTGCTGGCCTACTCCTTCGGCAACCCCGCCAACACCGACCCCCGCTTCACGCTGGGGCCGGGCGACGAGATCGTCGTCTCGGAGATGGAGCACCACTCCAACATCGTGCCGTGGCAGCTGCTCGCGCAGCGCACGGGCGCGACGCTGAAGTGGTTCGGCGTCACCGGCGACGGCCGGCTCGACTACGACCCCGCGCTCATCACCGAGCGCACCAAGGTCGTCTCCATCGCCCACCAGTCGAACGTGCTCGGCACGATCAACCCGGTGGCCCAGGTGGCGCGGCGGGCTCACGAGGTGGGCGCGCTGCTCGCGCTCGACGCCTCCCAGTCCGTGCCGCACCACCGCACCGACGTGACCGCGCTGGGCGCCGACTTCGTGGCCTTCACCGGCCACAAGATGGTCGGCCCCTCGGGCATCGGCGTGCTGTGGGGGCGGGCCGAGCTGCTCGAGGCGATGCCGCCGTTCCTGGGCGGCGGCGAGATGATCGAGGCGGTCTGGATGGACCGCTCGACGTACGCGCCGATCCCGCACAAGTTCGAGGCGGGCACGCCGCCCATCGTCGAGGCCATCGGGCTCGGCGCGGCGGTCGACTACCTCACCGAGGTCGGCATGGACGCCATCGAGGAGCACGAGCGCGCCCTGACGGCCTACGCCCTCGAGGCGCTGCGCGAGCTGCCCGGGCTGCGCGTCATCGGCCCTGAGACGCTGGAGGAGCGCGGGGGCACGGTGTCGTTCACGCTGGAGGGCATCCACCCGCACGACGTGGGGCAGATCCTGGACGACACGTTCGGGGTCGCCGTACGCGTCGGGCACCACTGCGCGCGGCCGCTGCACCTGCGTTTCGGAATACCGGCGACCACGCGGGCGTCTTTCTACCTGTACAACACCACGGGCGAGATCGACGCCCTGGTGCGCGGCCTCCATCACGTTCAGAAGGTGTTCGCATAGCCATGATCGGCGAGTCGATGTACCAGGAGCTGATCCTGGAACACTACAAGCACCCGCAGGGGCGGGGGCTGCGCGAGCCGTACGACGCCGAGGTTCACCACGTGAACCCGACGTGCGGCGACGAGATCACGCTCAGGGTCAAGGTGGACGACGCCGGCAAGATCCTCGACGTCTCCTACGACGGCCAGGGCTGCTCCATCAGCCAGGCCGCCGCCTCCGTGCTGCACGAGCTGGCCACCGGCTCGACGGTCCAGGAGACGCTGTCCGTGGTCGACGAGTTCACCCGGCTGATGCAGGGCAGGGGACAGGTGGAGGCCGACGAGGACGTCCTCGGCGACGCGGTCGCGTTCGCGGGCGTGGCCAAGTTCCCGGCGCGTGTCAAATGCGCGTTGCTTTCTTGGATGGCCTACAAGGATGCGGTTGTGAGGAGCGCTGCCCAATGAGCAAGCCAGTGGAGACGCCGACCGATTTCGACGGCGAGACGAGTGCCGACGAGGTCATGGAAGCCCTCAAGGACGTCGTCGACCCCGAGCTCGGCATCAACGTCGTCGACCTGGGCCTGATCTACGGGCTCAACCTCGACCCGGCCGACGGCGGCAAGCCCGTCGCCACCATCGACATGACGCTGACCAGCGCCGCCTGCCCGCTGACCGACGTCATCGAGGACCAGGCGCATTCCGCGCTCGACGGCATGGTGTCCGACGTGAAGATCAACTGGGTCTGGCTGCCGCCGTGGGGCCCTGACAAGATCACTGACGAGGGGCGCGAGCAGCTCCGTATGCTAGGCTTCAACGTCTGATCTTTTCCGCTGTCACGGCTGGCGTAAAGCGTCAGCCGTTTCAGCGTGCAATAGCGTTTCCGGAAAGTCCGGGCGCGTCCCGGGGGAATATCCGATAACATCCCCGGCGTTGGTAACAGATGTACCTGACGTCTCATCGCGCGTCTCACACCGCCTGCGGCCGGTGCCAGGTATGTCCCCCCTCCTCTTCCCGCCCCCATGACGGCGGGTGCCCTTAACCAGTGCGGCCCCGCCGCATGCCTTGGCTCGTCCTTTCGCAGAAGTGACGTGCCACTTCGACGGAAAGGCACGACTTTCGTGACCATGCTTGACGCTGTCATGCCCACGCTCGACGACACCACGATCGAGCCGGGCCCGTCCGAATTCGAGCTGCTCGGCCTGCCGAAGCCGCTCGTCAACGGGCTGGCCAAGCTGGGCTTCGACAGCCCGTTCCCCATTCAGAGCGCGACGATCCCCGACGTGCTCGCCGGCCATGACGTGCTCGGCCGCGGCCAGACCGGCTCCGGCAAGACGCTCGCCTTCGGCCTGCCCACCATGGCCCGCATCGCCGGCGTGAAGCCCGCCCCAGGGCGGCCCCGCGCGATGATCCTCGTGCCCACCCGTGAGCTCGCGCTCCAGGTGCACGACGCCCTCGAGCCTCTCGGCCGCGGCCTCGGGCTGCGCATGAAGGTCGTCGTCGGCGGCATGTCGATGGGCAAGCAGATCGAGGCGCTGCGGCGCGGCGTCGACATCGTCATCGCCACCCCCGGCCGTCTCGGCGACCTCATCAGGCAGGGCGAGTGCTCGCTCGGCGACGTCGAGGTGAGCGTCCTCGACGAGGCCGACCACATGTGCGACCTCGGCTTCTTCCCCGTCGTCACCGACCTGCTCGGGCAGACCCCGTCCGACGGCCAGCGGCTGCTGTTCTCCGCCACGCTCGACGGCGACGTCGACAAGCTGGTGCAGCGCTTCCTGAAGAACCCCATCACCCACTCCGTGGCCCCCGCGACCTCCCCGGTCGACACCATGGAGCACCACGTCGTGCAGGTGACGCGCGACGACAAGTTCGACGTCACGGCCGAGATCGCCAACCGCGAGGGCCGTACGATCATCTTCGTCCGCACCCAGCACGGCGTCGACCGGCTGTGCAAGCAGCTCGCCAGGGTCGGCGTCAAGGCCGGCGGCCTGCACGGCGGCAAGCGCCAGAACCAGCGCACTCGCATCCTGTCGGAGTTCCGCGAGGGCTCCGTCAACGTGCTGGTCTGCACCGACGTCGCCGCCCGCGGCATCCACGTCGACAACATCAGCCTGGTGCTGCACGTCGACCCGCCGCAGGACCACAAGAGCTACCTGCACCGGGGCGGCCGCACGGCGCGCGCCGGCGAGAAGGGCACCGTGGTGACGCTGGTGCTGCCCAACGAGCGCCGCTCGACCGACGCGCTCACCCGCAGGGCCGGCATCCACCCGTTCCGTCTCAAGGCCACGCCGGGCCACCCGCGCCTCGCCGAGGTGGCCGGGGCCCGCACGCCGAGCGGCGAGTCCATCCCCGTGTGGGAGCCCGACGTCCGCAAGCCGCTGCGCCCGCGCCGCGACGGCGGCACCTCCGAGCGCCGTGGCCGCCGCGGCCGCCGCGACTTCGACGGTGAGCGCCGCCCGCGCCGCCACGAGGACGGCGAGCGGTCGTTCGGCGACGACCGGCGTCCGCGCCGTGAGTTCGACGGTGAGCGCAGGCCCCGCCGCGAGATCGACGGCAACCGCGCGCCGCGCCGCCACGACGGCGACCGGCCGTTCAGCGCTCCGTCCGACGAGCGCCGCCCGCACCGGCACGGTGAGGGTGAGCGGCCGTTCGGGCGCTCGCAGGAGCCCCGCACGTTCAGCGACGACCGTAGGCGCGAGGGGCGCGGCGGCCGGGGCGGCTACCGCTCCGACGACCGCCCGCTGCGCCAGGACGACCGTGGCCCGCGTTACGGCTCCGACCGTGGCCGCCCGTTCTCGGGTGACCGCGACCGCGGCTACCGTTCCGACGACCGGCCCGCCGGTTACCGCTCCGACGACCGTCCCGGGGGTTACCGCTCCGGGCGTACCGACGAGCGCGGCAACGGCGGCTACCGCCGCAACTCCGGCCGCCGCTACGAGCGCTGACCGGTTCTGATGCACGAACATCGCCCGCCGCACCCCCGAGGTGCGGCGGGCGTCGTGCTTTCCTGGTCAGCCCTTGAGGCCGCGCTGCCCGCCGCCGTCGTTCGTCGCATCAAGGACCGTCATCTCTCGCCGTCTGACAGCCGTCCGATGTGTCCGGACTCATGACCAGGTGATGACGGTCGTCTCGCGTGGCGGACGCCGGGCGGCGTCACCCCGTGACGCAGACTAGGCTTAGCAGGCACGCCAGCCGAACGACGAGAGAGACCATGAAGACCTTCGAAGAGCTGTTCGCCGAGCTGTCAGAGAAGGCCAGGACCCGGCCCGCGGGCTCGGGCACCGTGGCCGCGCTCGACGCCGGCGTCCATGCCATCGGCAAGAAGGTCGTCGAGGAGGCCGCCGAGAGCTGGATGGCGGCCGAACACGAGTCAGACGACAGGGCAGCGGAAGAGATCTCGCAGCTCCTCTACCACGTCCAGGTGCTCATGATCGCCAGAGGCATCGGCCTCGACCAGGTCTACAAGCATCTCTAGGGCGCCCCGGCGCCCGGCCACCGCGGAGAGACAATGAGAGCGAGACACGTAAGGACCTGACATGCTGCGTCTGGCAGTACCGAACAAGGGCGCGCTCAGCGAGGGCGCCCAGAGCATGCTCAAAGAGGCCGGCTACCGGTCGCGCAGAGACAGCAAGGAGCTCGTCGTCGTCGACGAGGCCAACGGCTGCGAGCTGTTCTTCCTGCGTCCCAGAGACATCGCCGTCTACGTCGGCGAAGGCACCCTCGACGTCGGCATCACCGGCCGCGACATGCTGATCGACTCCGGCGCGCCGGTCGAGGAGATCATGCCGCTCGGCTTCGGCGGCTCCACCTTCCGGCTGGCCGCCGCCTCGGGGGCGATGACCTCGGTCGCCGACCTCGACGGCCGCCGCATCGCCACCGCCTATCCCGGCCTGCTCGACAAATACCTGTCCGACCAGGGCGTCGACGCCCGGGTCATCAAGCTCGACGGCGCCGTCGAGACCGCCATCAGGCTCGGTGTCGCCGACGCCATCGCCGACGTCGTCGAGACCGGCACCACGCTGCGCAACGTCGGGCTCGAGGTGTTCGGCGAGCCGATCATGCGCTCCGAGGCCGTGCTCATCAAGCGGCAGGGCGCGCCGGAGTCGCCCGGCGCGGGCCAGCTCGTCCGCCGCTTCCAGGGCGTCGTGCACGCCCGCGACTTCGTGATGATGGACTACGACATCCGCGCCGAGCGCATCGAGGAGGCCATCGCGCTCACTCCCGGCATGGAGGGGCCGACGGTCTCGCCGCTGCACCGCGAGGGCTGGGTCGCCGTGCGGGCCATGGTCCGCCGCAAGGGCCACCAGCAGGTGATGGACCAGCTCTGGGACATCGGCGCGCGGGCCATCCTGGTCACCGACATCTACGCCTGCCGCCTCTGATCTGACAAATGTCACGGCGAAGGCCGGAGGGAACGCACTGCCGTCCCCACCGGCCACGCCCGTAGCGTTCCCTGCATGAACGCCATCGTGTTCGACCACGTCAGCAAGCACTACGGGGACGTGCTCGCCGTCGACGACCTGTCGCTGTCCGTCGAGCCGGGCTCGACGGTCGCGCTGCTCGGCCCCAACGGGGCCGGCAAGTCCACCTCCATCAACCTGCTGCTCGGCCTCCTCCTGCCCACCGCGGGCACGGTGGCGGTGCACGGGCGCGCTCCCGCCGAGGCGGTCAGGGAGGGGGAGATGGGCGCCATGCTCCAGGACGGCGCCCTCATCCCCGAGCTGACCGTCAAGGAGCTCGTCGACCTCGTCCGCCGCCTCTACCCCCGGCCCCTCGACCTGGCCGACGTCCTGGAGCTGGCCGACCTGACGAGCCTGGCCGGGCGGCGGGCGGGCAAGCTGTCCGGCGGGCAGGCGCAGCGGGTCAGGTTCGCCCTCGCGATCGCCGGGGCGCCGAAGATCCTGCTGCTCGACGAGCCCACCGCCGCCATGGACGTCGAGTCCAGGCTGCGCTTCTGGGCCGGCATGCACGACTACGCCGCAGGTGGACGTACCGTCGTGTTCGCCACCCACTACCTGGAGGAGGCCGACGAGCACTCCGACCGGGTGATCGTCATCGCGCGCGGCCGGCTGGCCGCCGACGGCACCGCCGCCCAGATCAAGGCCGGCGCCGGAGGCAGCGCCGTCAGCTTCGACCTCGGCGACCAGCCGGCGGCGGGGCTCGACCGGCTGCCCGGCGTCAGCGCCGTCGAGATCCTGGACGGCATGGCCACCCTGCACACCTCCGACCCCGACGCCACCCTCGACGCCCTCTACCGGGGTACCGCGCTCGACGTGCGCGGCGTCCGGCTGGCCGGCGCCGACCTCGAGGCCGCCTTCCTCCAGCTCACCCGGGAATCCTGATGCTCGCCTTCGCCAAGGCCGACATCCTGCGCATGCTGCGCAACAGGCGCTACTTCGTCTTCGTCGTGGCCTTCCCCGTACTGCTGTACGTGATCAACGCCGACGTCTACGGCCAGGACACCGACGCGGGCGGCGTCAAGTACAGCGTCCTGCTCATGGTGTCGATGGCCGCCTACGGGGCGCTCGCATCGTCCACGATGAGCTCCGCCGTGCCGCTGGCCACCGAACGGCAGTCCGGCTGGCTGCGCCAGCTCCAGATCACCCCGCTGCCCGGCTCCGCCGTCATCGCCGCCAGGCTCGTGACCGCGATGACGCTCGTGCTGCCCGCGCTCGTGCTGGTCAGCCTGGTCGCGATCGTGCAGCAGGGCGTGTCGCTGCCGCCCGGCAGGTGGCTGGTGCTGCTGCTGGCCCTGTGGCTGGGCGCGGCGCCGTTCGTGGCGCTCGGGCTGGCCATCGGGTCGGCGCTGACCGCCGACGCCGCCCAGCCCGTCGCGATGATCTGCATGTTCGCGCTGGCCATCGCGGGAGGCCTCTGGTTCCCGCCGGAGGTCTTCGGCGCCACCATGAAGACCGTGGCCGAGCTGACGCCCTCCTTCCACTACGCGAGCCTCGGCTGGAGCCTGGCCGCCGGGAACGGTGTCGCCATGACGGACGTGCTGGTCGTCGCCGGGTGGGCGGTGGTGCTGGGCTCGCTCGCGGTCGTCCTCTACCGGCGGGCTACCGTACGGGCATGAGCTTCGCCGACCGGATCAGCTTCGACGGCCCCGACGAGAACGGGTCGCCCGCCAGGCGACTGGTCGGTGTCTCCGTCGGCATGGTCTACCTCCTCTTCCCCGTCGCCGACATCGTGACCGGCGCCTTCACCGGGACGAAGGCGGTCTGGGCCTGCCTGCTGCTGGTGACGTACGTCGGCGCCTACATCCTCGTCGTCGCGAGCTCCCCGGGCAGGCTCAGTCTGGGCCGCTTCATCTACCCGCTGTTCGCGCTGGTCAGCGTGCTCGGCGTGACCGCCGCGCTCGCCTTCGGCGGAGCCTGGCTGTGCCTGCCGGTCTACACCGTCGTCCTGTACGCCTTCGCTCTCCGGCCCGCCCACGCGCTGATCGGCATGGTCCTCAGCCTGCTGGTCGTCATCGGCGGCGGCCTGCTGCATCGCGACGACTGGGACACCATCGCCGTGCTCGCCGTCCAGGTGGTGACGCTCGGGGTGCTGTTCATCAGCGTGCGCAACACCCGCGCGCTGAGCCACCGGCTGCGCCTCGCCCAGGACGAGGTGGCCAGGCTCGCCGCCACCGAGGAACGCCTGCGCATCGCCCGCGACCTGCACGACCTGCTCGGCCACAGCCTGTCGCTGATCGTGCTCAAGAGCGAACTGGCCGGGCGGCTGGCCGAGGAGTCGCCCCGGGCGCGCCAGGAGATCGCCGACATCGAGTCCGTCGCCAGGAAGGCGCTGACCGAGGTGCGCGAGGCGGTCACCGGCTACCGGCAGCGCAGCCTCGCCGAGGAGCTCGACAGCGCCCGCGCGGTGCTGGCGGCCGCCGGGGTCGCGGCCGAGGTGCGCGTCGTCGGCGGGCCGCCGCCGGGCGTGCTCGACGAGCTGTTCGGGTGGAGCGTGCGCGAGGGCGTCACCAACGTCGTCCGCCACGCGCACGCCACCCGGTGCGAGATCACCGTGACCGTCTCGGAGTCCGGCGCCGTGCTGGAGATCGTGGACGACGGGGACGGCGGCGGCGGGCCGTACGCGATGGGCAGCGGCCTTCGCGGGCTCACCGAGCGGGTGACCGGCGCGAACGGCACGGTCACGGCCGGCGACCACCGGCTCAGGGTGCTGGTTCCCGCAGTGGAGTACGCATGATCAGAGTCCTCCTGGCCGAAGACCAGGGCATGGTGCGCGGGGCGCTGGCCTCCCTGCTGGGCCTCGAACCCGACATCGAGGTCGTCGGCGAGGCCGCGGACGGCGACGAGGCGCTGGCCGTCGCCACCGCCGTCCGGCCTGACGTGGCGCTGCTCGACATCGAGATGCCCCGCACCGACGGGCTCGCCGCCTGCCGCGCCATCGGTCGCGACGTGCCCGCTGCCGGGTGATGATCCTCACCACCTTCGGCCGGCCCGGCTACCTGCGCACCGCCATGGAGGCCGGCGCGGTGGCCTTCCTCGTCAAGGACAGCCCGGCCAGAGAGCTGGCGGCGGCCATCCGGCGGGTCCACGCGGGGGAGCGCCTCATCGACCCCGCTCTGGCGGCGGCTGCGCTCAGCACGGGGCCCAACCCGCTGTCGGGACGCGAGCGCGACGTCCTGAGTGCGGCGGCCGACGGCGCCACGATCGCGGACATCGCCGCACGCCTGCACCTGTCGGAGGGCACCGTCCGCAACTACCTGTCGTCCGCCATCCAGAAAACCCACACCCGCAACCGCATCGAAGCCGTCCAACGCGCCCGGACGCAGGGCTGGCTCTAACACCCGCCCTGCCGCCCGGCCCCCGGCCCCCGGCCCCCGGCCTTTGGACCCCTGGCCTTTGGCCCGGTGGCTCTGGCCCCATGGCCCTCGGCTGCCCGGCCTCCGGCTTCTGGCCCCCTGGCCCCATCCTTTGGCTCCCTGGCCACTGGGCGGTGGTCAGGTTCTGGTTGTCAGCTCTTTGATCAGGTCTGAGATGCGGACGATGCCCAGGCAGCGGTTCAGTTCGTCCGTTACCACCAGGTCGTCGTAGACGCGGGCTGCGTCGCGGCCGGCGGCTTGCATGGCGGCGACGGCCGGCGTCGTGCGGGGGACCGTACGCGGGGGGTCGGCCAGGCGGTGGGCCGGTTTGGAGCCGTGCAGGGCGTGGCCGTAACGGGCGGCGATCGAGAGCAGGAAGCGGCTGCGGTCGAGGCTGCCCGTCGGGCGCTGGAACTCGTCCACCAGGATCACGCTGGTGATCGTCGGCTCGTGGCCGAAGGCGGCCACCGCCTCCTCCGCCTTGGCCTCGGCGGGCAGCGTCACGGCGGGCAGCAGCAGCTCCTGGACGCGGGGGCCGAGCATCGCTGAGGCGGGCGGCTCGTCGGTGATCGGCAGCGGGACACGTACCTTGCCGTCCGGGCCTGGAGCGAGCAGCGGGCCGTGTGCGAGGCGGACGCCCAGCCCGCGCATCACCGCCGCCTGCTGCTCCCGTTCCACGCCGGGCGCCATGACGTGGGCGCCGATGCCGCGTGCCAGCGTGACCACCGCCCGCGCCACCGCCGTCGCCCGGTGGTCGCCCGGGACGCGCGCCACCACCTCGGGGTCCAGGGCCAGCAGGTACGGGGCCGCGCCGGCCACCAGGTCGAGGCTCGGGCCCGCCACGCCCATGTCCGCGAAGCCCAGCAGGTAGCCGATCGACCGCAGCCCGTCGATGCCCACCTTCAGCAGCGGCCGGTCCTGTTCGCGGCACGTACCGGTGAGGAGGAGGATCGCCTCGCGCGGATGCCGTCCCGCCCGCCGCAGCGCCTCGTGCAGCGGGGCCAGCGCGCCCGCGCCCGACAGCACCACCCCGATCGGCAGCTCCAGCACCATGGGCAGCGGCGTGGCGCGCAGGACGCCGGAGGGGTCCACGACGGCGGGGTGCGCGATGACGGCCCCGGTGTCGAGATCCACCAAGGGGCTGGTGAGCAGGGAGGACACGTAAGGAATGGTGGTCCTTTCGCAGCTTCCGCCAGAAGAGCAGGAAAGGAGAATTCACCGGCATTTCGGTTGAGGTTCTCGGGGGTGGGGGAGGCGGCGTCCGTCCTAGGAGTTTCTGGGGGTGGGGAGGCGGCGTCCATGTCTGGGGTTCTCGTGGGGGAGCCGGTGACCGTCCCTGACGTGCCCGTGGGTGGGGGAGCGGGCTGCCGTCCCTTAAGTTCTCGCGGGTGAGAGGGATCGTTCCATGAGTCGGCGTCTCGCGCCGCTCTGGGTGGGGTGGTCGAGGGGGTGGGGTTGTTCGGTAGGGTTCGCGGCATGGGCGGGCGTCCGGCGAAGGGCGGCGGCCGGTGGGTCTGCGTGCCGCCGGAGCGCCTGCACCCGTGGATCGACGGGTTCGCCGGGCGCCATGGGCCCTTCTCGGCGAGTGGTGATGGCCGCGTCGTCCGGCTGGTGGCCGACGATGGGGCGCTGGCCGAGTTCCAGGTGCCTTTTCCGCCCTTGGTGCCGCCTGGGCCGCCGCACGTCACTCGGCTGGTCACGCACGCGCGGGCCGCGCGGCGGGTCGGGGTGTTCCTGGTGCGGCTCGGTGGGTACGCGGCCGGGGTCTTCCATGGGGACGAGCTGGTGGTGTCCAAGGTGGGGTCGCGGCTGGTGCAGGGGCGTACGGCGGCCGGGGGATGGTCGCAGCAGCGCTACGCCAGGCGGCGGGCCAACCAGGCGGCGCGGGTGTACGACGACGCCGTGGAGACGGCGGTGCGGGTGCTGACGCCGTACCTGGAGGAGCTGGACGGGGTGGTGTTCGGCGGCGACAGGCGGGCCGTGGACGCGCTGCGGCAGGACCGGCGGCTCGCCCCGCTGCTGGCCCTGGAGCGGGAGCCGTTCCTGGTGGTGCCGGATCCGCGGCTGGCGGTGCTGCGGGAGACGCCCGCGCAGTTCAGGGCGGTACGGATCCGCGTGGTGGATCCGGGGTGACCTCTCAACGGCTGAAGGCGGGGATGTGGTCGGTGAGGTAGGTGGGGGTTTCGAGGTGGGCGGCCATCTCGGGGACGGGGAGGTCCGCGTAGCGGTACGGGCGGCCCAGGACGCGGCCGATCTCCTCGGCGATCCTCACGTGCGGCAGTGATTAGGGGCCGGTCAGCAGGTGGTCGCGGCCGGGGCCGACGGGAGCGGTGAGCAGGCGGCGGTGTCGGCGACGTTGCGGGCGTCGATGTAGTTGACGGGGGCGGTGCCGTACGAGCCGTGCATGACGCCGTCCGCGAAGTCGTACGGGAGGTTCTGCATGAAGCCGGTCGGCCGCAGGATCGCCCACGGCACGCCCGATGGACCCGGTGGCACCGGTCAAGAGCACACCTCCATAAGCGGAAAGTCGTATTCCGGTTGACCGGACGGTACACTATGCGGAATCGAATCGTCCACTTAGGAGCCGGTACGTGCGCGCCGACGCAAGACGGAACCTCGGCAAGATCGTCACAGCCGCCGCCGAGGCCATCGCGGAGCGCGGCGTCAACGTCCCCATGGAGGTCATCGCCCGGCGCGCGGGCGTCGGCGTCGGCACCCTCTACCGGCGCTTCCCCGACCGCCACGCCCTGATCGCGGCCATCGGCGAGCACTACGTGCACACGATGACCGAGGCGCTCGACACCGCCACGGCAGAGCACGGCGACGCGTGGAGCGCGATCCGCGCCTTCGTCTCGTGGGCCTCCGAGCCGGGGCGCACCGCGCTGTCCACGGCGCTCGCCGACCTGCCCGACGAGGTGATCGTGGGGCGGGCCGAGTTCAGGCGGGCACGGGAGGAGTGGGTGGAGCGGCTCGACCACCTCGTACGCCGGGCGCAGGCCGACGGCTCGATGCGGGCGGACGTCGGCGTGGACGACCTCGTCCACCTCCTGAACGTCTTCACCTGCCACCCCGGCCACCTTCCGGCGCCCGTGGCCGCCGATCCCGGGCGGTACCTGGGGCTGATGCTCGACGGCATGAGGTCAGGCGTCCCGAACTCGTGAGCGGGAAGCTCTTGAGACGATTCAATAGTTTGCCGCTATGATGAGCCGAGTTCTCGGTGAACCGCGTTCTGCGGCGCACCGGACGACACCGGGTCACGCCTTCCGCAGGTGCGCCGCGTCAGGCGGGCACCCAGGAGGCGCACCCGCACCTTCAGCAGCACGGCCTCGTGAGGATCGATGGCGACCACGAACATCAAGGAGGTCGCGCAGCTGGCGCGCGTCTCGGTCGGCACGGTGAGCAATGTGCTCAACCGCCCCGAGATCGTGTCCCCGGCCACCCGCGAACGCGTCTTCGAAGCGATCAAGAAACTCGGGTTCGTCCGCAACGAGGTGGCCCGCCACCTGCGGGCGGGCCGCAGCCGTACGGTCGGGCTGGTCGTCCTCGACGTCGCCAACCCGTTCTTCGTGGACGTCGCCACCGGCGCCGAGGCGGTCGCCGACGACCACGACACGATGGTGGTGCTCTGCAACAGCGCCGGCGACTCCGGCCGCGAACGCCGCCACCTCGACCAGCTCGAACAGCAGCGGGTGATGGGCGTCCTCATCACGCCCGTCGAGGCCGAGCCGCCCTGGCTCGAAGAGCTCGTCGCCCGCGGCACGCCCGTCGTGCTCGTCGACAGTCCCGCCACCGGGCTGCAATGCTCGGTGGCCGTGGACGACCGGCTCGGCGGCCAGATCGCCGGCGCCCACCTCATCGAACGCGGGCACCGGCGCATCGTCTTCGTCGGCGGGCCGCCGAGCATCAAACAGGTGGCCGACCGGCAGGCCGGCGTGACCAGCGCCGTGGCCGCCGCCGGCGGGGCCGTCGAGCTGCTCACCGCCACCTCGCCGACCCTCACCGTGGCGGAGGGGCGGGCCATCGGCGAACGCGTCGCCGCCCTGCCCCCCTCCGAACGCCCCACCGCCGCCTTCTGCGCCAACGACATGATGGCGCTCGGCTTTCTGCAGGCCATGGCCTCGAACGGGCTGCGGGTGCCGGCCGACATGGCCATCATCGGCTACGACGACATCGACTTCGCCGCCGCGGCCGCCGTCCCCCTCTCCTCGGTCAGACAGCCCCGCGAACTGCTCGGCCGCACCGCCATAGACCTGCTCCTGGAGGAGGTCTCGGAGCCCGAGGAACACCGCCACCGCCAGGTCATCTTCCAGCCCGACCTCGTCATCCGCGACTCCACCGCCCCCCACCGCCCCACCTGACCCGCCCTCAGGGAGGGCGGAGGACTGGGAGGATGGCCGGCACCCGGCTGCGTGGCGCCCGGTTGCGCTGCGCATGCTGTGCGGAGCCCGCATGTGCGGAGCCCGCCCTTCGTGCCCGCCCTTCGTGCCTCATGCCTCGTGCCTCGTATCTGTGCCTCGTGCGCACTGCGCGTCTGCGCCCCCGCGGGTCTCTCGCGCCCCGTGTGCGGGCTCTGGCTTGTGCCCGGGCACCAGGGCTCTCCCGTGGAGCGCGTCGGTGCCTTTCGGCCGTGGCGTTGTGGCTGGTTGTGCGGGTTGTGGGCGGTGGTGGGGCGGAGGTCTTCAGGAGATCTGGGGGCGGAGTCGTGGGTGGTGGCTTTGGGGGGCGGTCCTAGTGGTCTTGCGGGCGGGAATCAACGATTTGGTCTCAGGGGGTGTTGGTTTGGGGGGTTCGGGCTGGTCGAAGGAGGGCTTCTGGGTGGGGTTCGGAAATGTCGGATGTTTGTGTCATTGACTTTGAGTCGATTCAACACTAATTTCGCACCAACCGCCGTTCACTACCTTGTAACTGGGCAGGAACCACGGTGCAACACTCCACCCCCGCATTCGTGCACGTGCCACGAGAAGGTGGTGCCGGATGAACCATCCCGCCATGTCGATCAGGATCCAAGCTGCCTGCTCAGAGCTCATCTGGGTGGTGCAGCTCAACCTGATGTGGCTCGTCTTCACTCTGGCGGGAGGCGTGGTGCTCGGGATCGGGCCCGCCACCGTGGCCGCGTACACGCTGGCCCGGCGGCATGCCAGGAATGAATCGTTTCAGGCGTGGGCCGAATTCTGGGCCGCCTACCGGCGGGAGTTCGTCCGCGGCTCGCTGCTCGTCCTGCCGGCGGCGGTACTCGCCGTCGTCCTGGTCGGCAACTACCTGTACTTCTCCGTCCTCGGCCAGGACGCGGGCGCGCTGCGGGTCACGACGTTCGTGGCGCTGCTGGCGCTGGGCGCCGTCGGGGCCTACGTCGGCCCGCTCTACACGCACTACGAGCTGCCGCTGTGGGCGTACATCCCGAAGGCGTCGCTGCTCGCGCTGACCCGGCCGGCCTCCACCGTGCTGCTGATGTTCACGCTGTGGGCGATCGTCTACGCGACCTCGCAGCTGCCCGTCCTGGCGCCCCTGGTCAGCATCGGCGCGTGGATCTCTGTCAACACCTGGCTCTGCCTGCGCTTCTTCGAGGAGAACGAGGCGCGTCTGCATTCGGAAGGAAACCCATGAGCGCATCCCGTAGTCGCCTCCTCGCTGGAGCGTTAGCGCTAACAACCGCCCTGGTGGCCTCCGCGTGCTCCGGCACCGGCGCCGGCGGCGGTGAAGGCCAGGCGGACGACGGCACGATCACGTTCATGACGCAGCTGTTCGGCACCGCCCCCGACCCCCAGGGTGAGCTGCACCAGGCGGTCGAGAAGTTCCTGGGCAAGAAGATCAAGGTCACCTGGGTGCCGAACGCCGAGTACTCGGAGAAGGTCAACGTCACCCTGGCCTCGGACAACCTGCCCGACGTCATGGTGGTCGATCCGAAGTCGCCGGCGTTCGGCAAGGCGGCGGAGGCCGGGGCGTTCTGGGACCTCACCGAGAAGATCAAGAACTACCCGAACCTCGTCGGTGACCCCAAGGTCCTGCTGAACTCCTCGATCAACGGCAAGGTGTACGGCATCTACCGCATCAGGCCGCAGCTCCGCTCCGCGGTGATGATCCGCAAGGACTGGCTGAAGAAGGTCGGCCTGGAGGCGCCCAAGACCACGGACGACCTCTACGAGATCGCCGAGGCGTTCACCAAGAAGGATCCGGACGGCAACGGCAAGGACGACACCTACGGCCTCATCATCCCGAAGTGGCCGGGCGTCACGTTCTCCGCCTCCAGCCCGTTCAACGTGATGGACGTCTGGTTCGGCGCGCCGAACAACTGGGGCGAGCGCGACGGCAAGATCGTGCCGGAGTTCGACGTGCCCGAGTTCTTCGAGGCGAACCGCTTCATGAAGAAGATGATCGACGAGGGCCTGGTCAACCCCGACTGGAACACCCTCGACACCGCCAAGTGGAACGACCCGTTCGTCCAGGGCAAGGGCGGCATCATCATCGACGTCGACGTACGCACGACGCAGCTGCTCGATCTGCTCAAGGAGCAGGACCCCGAGACGTACGGCGACAAGGTCCTGACGGTCGGCAACCTGGCCCGCCCCGACGGCAAGAAGTTCTCGCTGCCGTTCACCGGCTACAAGGACGTGCTGGCCGTCTCCAAGCAGCGCATCCGCACCGAGGCCCAGCTGGACCAGCTGCTCACCACGCTGGACAAGCTGGCCACCAAGGAAGGCCAGGTGCTGCTGTCCAACGGCATCGAGGGCCGCAACTTCAAGGTCGAGAACGGCGTGGCCGTGCTCATCAACCAGGACGACCCCAAGGTCAAGCAGCTCCAGGACGACGTGGACAAGGCGTTCATCCAGCTCGGCACGCAGGCCAGCACGGGCGTCGGCGGCGTCGCCTACCCGCGGGTGCCGCCGGAGGAGCCGTACCGCAAGGACCTCGAGGAGCGCGCGAAGCGCGTCGAGGAGGACCTGAAGACGGCCGTGTGGGACGTCAGCGCCCCGGTGGTCTCGCCGACGGCGGTGGAGAAGGGCGCGACGCTCAACCCGATCGTCACCGACGCCCGGATCAAGTACCTCGCGGGCCAGATCACCGAGGACGAGCTCAAGGCCGAGATCAAGCGCTGGTACGACAGCGGCGGCACGCAGATCGCCCAAGAGATCCAGGACCTGGTCTCCAAGCTCGGCCAGTGACGCAAGCAGGGAGGGGCCCGGCCGGGCCCCTCCCATGGAAAGGAGGCCGAGTGGCCACCGACCTGGCGACGCCACCGGTCAAGACGGCCAGGACGCCCGGGAGCCCGCCCGGCGTGGCCCGCCGGCTGTGGCGGTTCCGATGGTTGTACCTGATGCTCGTTCCCGGGCTGGCGTACTTCCTGGTCTTCAAGTACGTCCCGATGCGCGGCCTGCAGATCGCCTTCCAGGACTTCATCCCGTTCCTGGGCTACAACGGCAGCGAGTGGGTGGGTTTCAAGCACTTCGTGAACCTGTTCACGGGGCCGGACTTCAACCGCCTGATGTACAACACGCTGTTCCTGGCGCTGCTGAACATCATCTTCGTCTTCCCCGCGCCGATCATCGTCGCTCTGATGCTGAACGAGCTGCGGATCAACATCCTCAAGCGCTCGGTGCAGTCGCTGATCTACATCCCGCACTTCCTGTCGTGGACGATCGTCGCGTCGCTGACGTACATCCTGTTCTCGGTGGACTACGGCGTGATCGCCGGCTGGATTCATGAACTGGTCGGCGGCACCAAGGTCGACTACGTGGCGCAGCCCGAGTGGTTCAGGCCCGTCATCATCCTGCAGACGCTGTGGAAGACGACCGGGTGGACGACGATCATCTACCTGGCGGCGCTCGCGGGCGTGAACCACGATCTGTACGAGGCGGCCAGGATGGACGGCGCCGGCCGCTGGCGGCAGCTCTGGCACGTCACGCTGCCCGCCATCCGCCCGACCATCGTCGTCATGGCCATCCTCATGTCGGGAAACCTGCTCGACATGAGCTTCGAGCAGATCTGGCTCATGACCAACAACCTCAACCGCGCCACGGCCGACGTCTTCGACACCTTCGTCTACTACGTGGGCATCAACCAGGGCGCGTACAGCTACGCCACGGCCGTCGGCCTGTTCAAGGGCGTGGCGGGAGTCCTGCTGATCTTCGGTTCCAACTGGCTGGCCAAGCGCCTCGGCCAGCGGGGCCTGTTCTAGGAGCGCCGCATGTCCGTCAACCAGTACCGCTCCACGGGCAGCCGGATCTTCGACGCGATCAACATCATCGTGCTGACCGGGCTGGGCCTGATCACGCTCCTGCCGCTGCTGTACGTCCTCGCCGGCTCGTTCGCCTCGGAGTCGGAGATCGCCTCGCGGACGTTCTTCCTGTGGCCGCACAAGTTCGTCACCAGCACCTATGAGTACATCTTCGCCACCGACGTCTTCATCAGGGCGCTGCTGACGACGGTCGGGGTGACGCTCGTCGGCACGGTCGTGCAGCTCATGCTGACGCTGACCATGGCGTACCCGCTGGCCAAGCGCTACCTGCCGGGCCGGGCGCTGGCGCTCAACCTGGTGATCTTCACGGTGGTGTTCAGCGGCGGCATCATCCCGACCTATCTGGTGGTCCGCGACCTGGGCCTGCTCAACAGCTACTGGGCGCTGATCCTGCCGCTCGCGATCAACCCGTTCTACCTGCTCATCGTCAAGAGCTTCTTCCAGGAGCTGCCGGAGGCGCTGGAGGAGGCGGCGCGCATCGACGGCTGCACCGAGATGGGCGTCTTCTTCAGGATCGTGCTGCCGCTGTCGAAGCCGATCATCGCGACGTTCTCGCTGTTCTACGCCGTGGGCATCTGGAACGACTACATGTCGCCGCTGCTCTACATCGACGACTCCAGCAAGTGGACGCTGCAGGTGCTGGTCCGCCAGCTCACCGGCGCGGACGCGCAGAACGCGCTGTCGGCCCTCGAGTCGGTGTTCTTCCCCACGCAGGGGCTGAAGTTCGCCGTCGTGGTCATCGCCACGCTGCCGATCCTGTGCTTCTACCCGTTCCTGCAGAAGCACTTCGTCAAGGGCGTGCTGATCGGGTCGGTCAAGGAATGAGGGAAGGGAAGGACTTCACATGACCGAGCTGCGCTGGCTGGACCGGCCCGGCGACCAGGGAACGACCTGGGGGGTGCCGTGGCCGCGCGGCGCGGTCGCGTCCGGCACGCCGTTCGCGCTGGCCGACGCCGAGGGGCGTGCGGTGCCGGTGCAGAGCTGGGTGACCGCCACCTGGCCGGACGGCTCGGTCAAGTGGTCGGCGCACACGATCGGGGCGGGGCCCCACGCGGAGGCGTACCGGCTGGAGCCCGGACGCGAGCCGGCCGCCCCCGCGACGCCCGTCACGGTCGCCCGCGAGGGCCGCGAGCTGGTGGTGAGCACCGGCGTGATCACCTGGCGCATCGGCGGCGGCACGCTGGCCAGGTCGGTCACGCGCGCGGGCCGCGAGATCGCGAGGGACGTGCGCCTGGTCAGCCTGCGCCAGCGCGAGCCGACGCCCGACGAGGGCGGCCACGTGGCCCGCGAGCGCGCGGACGGCGTCGTCGAGAGCGTCACCGTCGAGCAGGACGGGCCGGTGCGCGCGGTCGTACGGCTGGAGGGCAGGCACGGCGACCGGCTGCCGTTCACCGTGCGGCTCTACTTCCACGCCGGCGCCGAGCACGTACGGCTGATGCACACCTTCGTCTGGGACCGCGACCCCGACCGCGACTTCCTGGCCGGGCTCGGGGTGCGCGCCGGCGTGGTCATGCGCGACGAGCCGCACGACCGGCACGTCCGCCTGGCCGGCGCCACGGGCTTCCTCACCGAGGCGGTACGCGGGCTCACCGGCCTGCGCGTCGACCCGGGCGAGGCGGCCCGCCGCAACCAGGTCGAGGGCCGCCCCGCCGGGCCGCTCGCCCCCGGGGTCGCCACCCGGCTGCACCTCATCCCCACCTGGAGCGACTACACCCTCGACCAGGGCTCGGCCGACGGCTACACGCTGCGCAAACGCACCAAGGACGGCCACGCATGGGTGACGATCCCGTCGGGGACGCGCTCAGCCGGCTACGGCTACGCCGGCGGGGTGAGCGGCGGCCTCGGCTTCGGGCTGCGCGACTTCTGGCGCCTGCACCCCACCCGCCTCGACGTCAGGAACGCCGCCACCGATCTCGCCACCGCCACCGTCTGGCTCTGGTCGCCCTCCGCCCCGGCCATGGACCTGCGCTTCTACCACGACGGCATGGGCCAGGACACCTTCGCCGAGCAGCTCGAAGGGCTGGAGGTCACGTACGAGGACTACGAGCCGGGGTTCGGTGACCCGCGGGGCATCGCGCGTACGCATGAGCTGAGCCTGCGCTTCCACGAGAGCACGCCGGCCGCCGGCGAGCTGGCCGCGCACGCCGCCGCGATGAACGAGCCAGGACTGCTGACCGCGAGCCCCGAGCGGATCCGCGCGGCGGGCGTGTTCGGCGTCTGGGAGCTGCCCGACCGCTCCACCCCCGCCCGCGCCGCCATCGAGGACCGCCTGGACTTCCTGTTCGACCTGTACGCCCGAGAACGCGAGCAGCGCCGCTGGTACGGCTTCTGGGACTACGGCGACGTCATGCACACCTACGACGCCGACCGGCACACCTGGCGCTACGACGTGGGCGGCTACGCCTGGGACAACTCCGAGCTGTCGCCCGACCTGTGGCTCTGGCTGCAGTATCTGCGCACGGGAAGGGCCGACGTCTTCCGCTTCGCCGAGGCGATGACCCGCCACACCGGCGAGGTGGACGTCTACCACCTCGGCAGGTGGCAGGGCATGGGCAGCAGGCACAACGTGCAGCACTGGGGCTGCAGCTGCAAGCAGGTGCGCATCTCCAACGCCGCCTACCGGCGCTTCCACTACTACCTGACCGCCGACGAGCGCACCGGCGACCTGCTGGACGAGCAGAGCGCGCCCGAGCGTACGTTCCTCGCCGTGGACCCGCTGCGCAAGGTACGCGACGACGTCTACACGCCCGATCCTTCCGCCCTGTCGGTCGGGCTCGGCACCGATTGGGGCGCGCTCGCCGCCGCCTGGCTCACCCGCTGGGAGCGGCACGGCGACGAACGCGCCCGCGACCGGCTGCTCGGCACCATGGCCGACATCGCCGCGATGCCGCGCCGCTTCCTGACCGGGGAGGGCCGGCTGGACCTGGAGACCGGCCGCTTCGACACCTCGCGCGACCAGATCTCGATCTCGCACCTGTCGTCGCTGTTCGGGCTGCCGGAGATCTGCGCCGAGCTGATCGGGCTCGGCCTGGACGTGCCCGGCTTCGAGGCGGCCTGGCTGGAGTACTGCCGCCTCTACCTCGCCACCCCCGAGCAGCAGGAGGCGGAGGTGGGCCGGCCGCTGACCGGGATCTCGCTGATCGAGGCGCACAGCAGGCTCACCGCGTACGCGGCGGCGCGCACGGGGGACGCGGGGCTCGCCGCTCTGGCGTGGCGCAAGTTCTTCACCGGCGAGGGCGACCAGCTCAACGACAACCCGCTGACCGAGCAGAAGGAGTGGGCGCTGACGACGGTGGACGGCCCGCGGGTGCCGCACGCGGTGCGCGAGGCGGCGTTCGTCGGCACCAACAGCGCGGCGCAGTACGGCCTGGCCGCGATCCACAACCTGGCCCTGATAGGGGAGCACCTGCCGGAGAAATAGCAGAGGTGGAGCCCCTGCTGGGGGCTCTACACTGATCGGTATGCATACTCCCGATTGACCGGCGTCGCACGCCCAATCCTCGTTTCCTAGCTCGGGAGTGTCCGGTCACATGATCATCGCCAATGATATCGAACTGCGCGCGGGCGCGCGCCTGCTCATCGAGAAAGCCTCCTTCCGGGTCAACCCCGGTGACAAGATCGGGCTCGTCGGCCGCAACGGCGCGGGCAAGACCACGCTGACCAAGGTGCTGGCGGGCGAGGGGCTGCCCGCCGCAGGCACGGTGACGCGCACCGGCAGCGTGGGCTACCTCCCCCAGGACCCGCGCACCGGTGACCTGCAGGTGCTGGCCCGCGACCGCATCCTGTCGGCGCGCGGCCTCGACGAGGTCATCCGCGAGCTGCGCGAGGCGGAGCTGGGCATGTCCTCCGCCGACGACCGCACCAGGGAGAAGGCCGTGCGCCGCTACGGGCGGCTCGAAGATCAGATGCACGTGCTCGGCGGTTACGCGGCCGAGTCGGAGGCGGCCTCCATCGCCTCCAGCCTCGGTCTGCCCGACCGCGTGCTCGGGCAGCCGCTGCAAACGCTTTCCGGCGGTCAGCGGCGCCGGGTGGAATTGGCGCGAATTCTTTTCAGCGGGGCGGAAACTCTCCTTCTCGACGAGCCGACAAACCACCTAGATGCGGACTCAATCGGGTGGCTTCGTGATTTTTTGCGCAGTCATCAAGGTGGCTTGGTGATCATCAGTCACGACGTCGGCCTTCTTGAAGCCACGGTCAACAAGGTCCTCCATCTCGACGCCAACCGGGCCGCGATCGATCACTACAACGTCGGCTGGACGGCCTACCTCGCCCAGCGCGAGACCGACGAGAAGCGCAGGAAGCGCGAGCGCGCCAACGCCGAGAAACAGGCGGGCGCGCTGCTCGCGCAGGCCGACAAGATGCGTGCCAAGGCCACCAAGGCCAAGGCGGCGCAGGACATGATGCGCCGCGCGCACCGGCTGCTCGCGGGCACCGAGGAGGAGCGCAAGAACGACAAGGTGGCCAAGCTGCGCTTCCCCGAGCCGCAGCCGTGCGGGCGCACCCCGCTGATGGCGCAGGGGCTGTCGAAGTCGTACGGGTCGCTGGAGGTCTTCACCGACGTCGACGTGGCCATCGACCGAGGTCACAGGGTCGTCATCCTGGGCCTGAACGGCGCGGGCAAGACCACGCTGCTGCGCCTGCTGGGCGGCCTGGAAGAGCCCGACACCGGGGGGATCAAGCCGGGGCACGGGCTCAAGATCGGTTATTACGCCCAGGAACACGAGACCCTTGACGCCGACCGTACGCTATTGGAGAACATGCGTTCGGCCGGTGGCGAGTTCACCGACACCGAGTTGCGCAAGGTGCTCGGGTCGTTCCTGTTCACCGGAGACGACGTCGACAAGCCCGCCGGGGTGTTGTCCGGTGGCGAGAAGACCCGTCTCGCACTTGCGATCTTGGTGCTCTCCAGCGCTAATGTCCTGCTTCTCGACGAGCCCACGAACAACCTCGATCCTGTCAGCCGCGAGCAGGTTCTCAATGCTCTGAGGTCGTATTCAGGAGCAATCGTCCTAGTCACGCACGACGAGGGTGCCGTTGACGCCCTGTCACCGGATAGGGTGATCTTGCTACCTGACGGAACTGAAGACGCATGGAGCGACGAATTTTCCGATCTTGTGGCACTCGCCTGATCTTAATTTGAGTGGGTACGGATCTTTTCCCGTGGAGTAGGTAGCCGATCCCGCTGAAATGACTGATCATGGCGGAGTAACGCTGCGGAAGTCCGGCACTACAGGAGGTACTCGTGGCCGAGACACTGAAGAAGGGCACCCGGGTCACCGGGGCCGACCGGGAAAAACTGGCCGGCGATCTCAAGAAGCGCTACGCCGCGGGTGAGAGCATCCGCGCCCTGGCCGCTTCGACCGGTCGGTCCTACGGGTTCATCCACCGCATCCTGAGCGAGTCCGGCGTGACTCTGCGCGGGCGCGGAGGGGCGACCCGAGGCAAGTCCAAGCGCTGACGGCCGCCTCGGAACGTGCGACCGCAGCCGCCCGTCCCAAGTCAGCCGGCGTCGCGCCCGAGCCAGAATCATATTCTGTAGGCTCGGGCGCGACGGTCAGCATTCCGGCATTCCGGAGGCGGAGGGAGCGGGCGATGGCGGAAGCGCAGGCGCGACAGCGCGGGGGGAATGCGGATGACGGCTCCGCTGCGGCGGATGACGGAGTCCGCTACGAGGTGGACGGTGAGATAGCGACGATCACGCTGGCCCGGCCGGACAAGCGCAACGCACAGACGTTCGCGACATGGTCGGCACTGGCTCGCATCGGCGAGAGCCTGCCCGAGCAGGTGCGCGTCGTCGTCGTGAAAGGTGAGGGACCGTCCTTCTCGGCAGGCATCGACCTGCGAATGTTCACACCTGAGGGGGTTCCCGGACAGGGCTCGTTCAGTACGGCGGCCAAGATCGGCGACGCCGGCTTCGAGCAGCGCATCAGGCAGGCCCAAGCGGGGTTCCTGTGGTTGCGCCGCCCGGAGATCGTCTCCATCGCGGCGGTGCAGGGGCACGCGATCGGCGCGGGGTTCCAGCTCGCGCTCTCCTGCGACCTCCGGATCGTGGCCGAGGATGTCGCGTTCTGCATGAAAGAGTCCGCACTGGGACTGGTGCCCGACCTGACCGGGACGAAGCCCCTGGTCGACCTGGTCGGCCTGGCCAAGGCCATCGACATCTGCCTGACCGCCAGGACCGTGCACGCCGACGAGGCCATGCGCATCGGGCTCGCGGAGCAAGTGGTCGCCCGTGGCGACCTGGAGCAAGCGGTACAGGACAAGATCGCCCAGCTGCTGTCCACCAACAGGGACGCCGCCGCGGCGACGAAAAGGCTCCTCCAGGGCGCGAGCCACCGCACCCTGGAGGAGCAGAGTGTGGCCGAGGGCATCGAACAGGCCGCACGCATCAAGGCGCTCTTCGGCTGAAGCAGGCTCGGGAGCCGGACCCGCGATCGGGGTGGGGTCCGGCTGAGTCGGGGATCAGTGCCGGCTGAGCCGGAGATCAGGGTCGTCCCGCTGACGTGCGCCGCTCGGCGGGACGACGGCGCCCCGGCGCGCTCTGAGCCGTTGTGAGGCGTTCTGAGGAGGCGGGGTGGCTGATGGGTCCGGCGAGGCCGTCACGGGCGCTCAGCGGCACGCAGAGCGGCGATCAGCCCCGGTTCACGGCGACCCGTCCGGGTTTGGAACCGTCGAAAGGGTCGGGCGGAGGCCCGGGTTTCGGGGGTGGCTTTCGGGGGCTGGTTTCGCGGTGAGCTGAGCGGGGAATCTCCGGGCGCCGCCGGAGCGCTGTCTCCGGCGACGGAGGAGGGATCTGCCGGATGGCGATGATGGGTGGCGGCTTCGGGCCCCAGGTGTGGGCGTCCTTGCGGCGCGACGGCTCGGTCACCAAGCAGCGGCTGCGTCCCGGCATCGCGCGGCGCATCGCCGGCTACGCCCGCCCCTACACCCGGCAGATCGTCGCGTTCCTGCTGCTCGTCGTGGCCGGCGCGGTCATCGTGGTGGCCAATCCGCTGCTGATGAAGGCGATCATCGACGACGGCATCCTCGTCCAGCGCACCGGCGTGGTCATCTGGCTGGCGGTGGCGATCGCCGCGCTCGCGCTCGTCGACGCCGGGCTGACGCTGGTGCAGCGGTGGTTCTCCGCCCGCATCGGCGAGGGCCTCATCTACGACCTGCGCACCGAGGTGTTCGACCACGTGCAGCGCATGCCGGTGGCGTTCTTCATGCGCGCCCAGACCGGCGCGCTGGTCAGCCGGCTCAACACCGACGTGATCGGTGCTCAGCGCGCGCTGACCAGCACCCTGTCCTCGGTCGTCGCCAACGTGGTCAGCCTGATCCTGGTGCTGGGCGCGATGCTGGCGCTGTCGTGGCAGGTGACGCTGGTCGCGCTGGTGCTGCTGCCGATCTTCATCGTGCCCGCGAAATACGTCGGCCGCCGCATGTCGGCGCTGACCCGCGAGCAGATGCAGCTCGACGCCGAGATGAGCTCGGTCACCACCGAGCGCTTCAACGTGGCAGGCGCCACGGTCGCCAAGCTCTACGGCCGCCCCGAGGACGACGCCGCCATGTTCGGCGGCAGGGCCGCCAGGGTGCGCGACGTGGGCGTCACCGTCGCCATGTACGGCACGGTCTTCCGCGTCGCGCTCGGCCTCATCGCCGCCCTCGCCACGGCCCTGGTCTACGGCATCGGCGGCGTGCTGTCCGTCTCCGGCGCGTTCGAGCTCGGCACGCTGGTGGCGCTGGCCGCGCTGCTGATGCGCCTCTACGGCCCGCTGACCTCGCTGTCCAACGTGCACGTCGACGTGATGACCGCGCTGGTCAGCTTCGACCGCGTCTTCGAGATCCTCGACCTCAAGCCCATGGTGGCCGAGCGGCCCGGAGCCGTGCCGGTGCCGGGCGGGCCGGTCACCATCGAGTTCGACGACGTGCACTTCCGCTACCCGGCCGCCGAGGACGTCTCGCTGGCCTCGCTGGAGTCGGTGGCCGGGCAGGACACCGGGCCCTCGCACCCGGTGCTCAAGGGCGTGTCGTTCACCGCCGAGCCCGGGCGGCTCATCGCGCTCGTCGGGCCGAGCGGGGCGGGCAAGACCACGATCACCTCGCTGGTGTCGCGGCTCTACGACGTCGACGAGGGCGCCGTACGCGTCAACGGCCTCGACGTACGCGACGCCACGCTCGCCTCGCTGCGCGACACCGTGGGTGTGGTGATGCAGGACCCCCACCTCTTCCACGACACGATCGGGGCCAACCTGCGCTACGCCAAGCCCGAGGCGAGCGAGGCGGAGATGTGGGAGGCGCTGCGGGCGGCCCAGATCGCCGACCTGGTCACCGGCCTGCCCGACGGGCTGGAGACCGTGGTGGGCGATCGCGGCTACCGGCTGTCGGGCGGCGAGAAGCAGCGGCTCGCGCTGGCCAGGCTGCTGCTCAAGGCGCCGCGCGTGGTCGTGCTCGACGAGGCCACCGCGCACCTCGACTCCGAGTCGGAGGCGGCGGTGCAGGTGGCGCTGAAGACCGCGCTCGAAGGCCGCACCTCGCTGGTGATCGCGCACCGGCTGTCCACGATCAGGGAGGCCGACAAGATCCTCGTCGTCCAGGACGGCCGCATCGCCGAGCGGGGCAGGCACGAGGCGCTGCTGGCCCGCGGCGGCCTCTACGCCGAGCTCTACCGCACCCAGTTCAGCAGTTCCTCCGACAGCAACCCGGCCGCCTGACGCTTCTGGGGTCAGGCGGGCAGGTAGCCGAGGCGGGTGAGTTCCTTGGCGGCGACCTTTTCCACCAGCTCCAGGTCGTCGCGGGCCAGGGCGGTGCGCCAGGCGCCGACCTTCGGGACGGCGGGGTCGTACATGACGACCTTGGACACGCGCGTCTCCAGGAACTCCGCGAGCGTCGCGACCGCCTGCCGCGGCCTGCCGACCAGCTCCTCGTAGCGCAGCGTCAGCAGTTGCGTCTCGGGCAGGGTGCGGCGCAGCTCGGCGCTGACCCGGACGGCGCCGCGCCAGCGCAGCGCGCTCTTGCCCGCCGCCGGCATGGCCTTCCAGCGCTCCAGGTGCTCCTCCTTGGCGACGCCGAGGAACGCGCTGGGGAACTCGGTCCGCTCGGCCAGCATGGCCGGCTTGAACCAGGCCAGGCACGCGGGGTCGGCCAGCATGCCGGCGACGGCGTCCCTGCCGTCGCGGATGAGCTGCACGAACCGGGCGTCGGGGAACGCCCGCAGCAGCACGGGAGCGCTGTAGAGCAGGTCGGGGCTGCCGTCGCCGAAGCGGGTGACGTCGGCGGCGCTGACGCACGGGCCCGCGCCGGTGACGCCGCCCGCGTCCCTGCACGGCTCGGCGCACTCGCCGCACGAGCGCGGCAGCACCTGCCACGACTCGGCGAGCGCGTCGCGCAGCACGCGGACGGAGCCGGGCGTCGCGGCGAGCGACGGCTTACGGGCGAAGGCGTAGACCACGTGCGCCACGCTCGCGCGGCCCATCGTCACGTGGAAGCCGGGGGACCGTTTGAGGGCGCGGGCGAGCAGGTCTGCACCGGAATGCGGCGCTCCGAGCAGGAAGACCGGCCGGCGGACCTTGATGCCGTTGACCACGAGGATGTGGGGCGGAAGTCGCATACAGCAGCCAAGTGTGACACCGTTTGCCAGGTGAACGCGCCATCCTCAGTGTCGGTCCTCACCGGAGCGGGTGTGTCCACCGATTCCGGCATCCCCGACTTCCGGGGGCCGCAGGGCGTGTGGACGAAGAACCCGCGCGCCGAGGCCGACGCGACGATCGACCGCTACCTCGCCGATCCCGAGGTCAGGCGGGCGAGCTGGCGTTCCAGGCGCGATTCGCCGGCCTGGCGGGCGCAGCCGAACGCCGCCCACCAGGCGCTGGTCGAGCTCGAGCACGCCGGGCTGCTGCGCGCGCTCATCACCCAGAACATCGACGAGCTGCACCAGCGCGCAGGGTCGTCGCCGGAGAAGGTCATCGAGCTGCACGGCACCATGCGCCGCGCCGAGTGCCTCTCCTGCGACCTGATCACGCCGATGGAAGAAGTACTGGCCAGGGTGGACGCGGGCGAGGACGACCCGCCGTGCCCCCGCTGCGGCGGCGTCCAGAAGGCGAACACGATCTCGTTCGGGCAGTCGCTCAAGGCGGAGGTGCTGGGCGCGGCGCTCGGCGCGGCCCGTACATGCGAGCTGTTCCTCGCGGTCGGCACGTCGCTGACCGTGCACCCGGCCGCCGGGCTGTGCGGCGAGGCGCTCGACGCGGGCGCCCGGCTGGTGATCGTGAACGCCGAGCCGACCCCCTACGACCCCTTCGCCGACCGGGTCATCAACGAGCCGATCGGCCACGCACTACCCGCGCTCGTCAAGGAGTTGATCGATGCGGCAAGGTGACACCGTCGCCATCGTCTCGCCGTCAGGACCGCCGAACCCGGAGCTGCTGCGCCGCGGCGTCGAGCGGCTGGAGGGCCTCGGCCTGAAGGTCGTGGTCGGGGCGCACGCGCTCGACCGGCAGGACCTCGACTACCTGGCAGGCGCCGACGCCGCCAGGGCGGCCGACCTGCAGGAAGCCTGGTGCGACCCGGCCGTCTCGGCGGTCTTCTGCTGCCGCGGCGGCTACGGCGCCGGCCGGCTGCTGGAGCTCCTCGACTGGGAGGCGATGCGCGCGGCAGGGCGCGCGGCAGGGCGGGCGGCAGGGCGGGCGGCAGGGCGGGCGGCAGGGCGGGCGGCAGGGCGGAAGACGCTGCTCGGGTCGAGCGACATCACGGCGCTGCACAATGCGTTCGCGATCGAGCTGGATGTGCCGACGCTGCACGGGCCGATGATCGCCTGCGACGTGATCGCCGGTGACGACGCCGGGCCCGAGCCGCTGACCTGGGAGAGCCTGCGCGAGGCGCTGTTCGGGCCGGACGAAGAGGTGACCCCGGTCGCCGGTGACCGGGTGCTGGCGCCCGGCCGCGCGGAGGGCGTGGTGCGCGGCGGTAACCTGTCGTTGCTCGCCTCGATGTGCGGCACCCGGTGGCAGCCGTCCTTCGCCGACGGCATCGCGTTCCTCGAGGACGTCGGGGAGGAGCCGTACCGCATCGACCGCATGCTCACGCAGCTGCTGCAGGCGGGCGCGTTCGACGGCGTGCGGGGCATCGCGCTCGGCTCGTGGGTGGGCTGCGGCGACCCCTACCCGGTGCTCGAAGACCGGCTGCGCCCGCTGGGGGTGCCCATCGTCGCCGGGTTGCCGGTGGGACATGGGACACCCCAGATGAGTGTGTGGTTTGGGGCACTTGGTGTTATCGATACCGAATCGTGCTCCCTGACTGGCTCGTGGGGAATCGGAGAGCAGGCAAGGTAGAGGGACGAATCCGACAGAAAGGGACACAGCGGCGTGAATTGGTACGAGCGTGACCGCGAGGCCCCGCGCCGTCCGGTCGAGGACGTCGATCTCGACTCGCTGCTGGCCCTTGTCGCGGAGTCCCTCGGATACTCCTTCGCCTTCTCCGGCGACGGCTCGCTCCTCACCCTCAGGCGTGCCGAGCAGCCCGCTCCCGAGCAGCCCACCCCCGAGCTGGTCGTCAAGCTGACCGGGCTGCGCCGCGAGGCCGCGCGCCGGGCCAGGGAGGACTGGCCGGTGCTGGTCTCCGAGCACCTGGCGCACGCCGTCGCCACCGCCGACGAGCGCGTGGACGTGTCCGACCTGGAGCAGGCCGGGCCGCTGCTGCGGATCAGGGTCGAGTCGGTGGACGCGGTGCCCGACCTGACCCGCGTCGTCGGCCGCCACCTCAACGCCGACCTGGTCGAGCTGCTCACCGTGGGCGCGCGGCTGGTCAGGCCGGAGGAGTCGGGCTGCTGGCCGGTCTCCGGCGGGCAGGCGCTCGACCGGGCGGTGGCCAACGTGCGCAGGCACGGCTCGCTGACGTCCGAGAACATCGCGCTGTCCGGCACCCCGATCATCCGGCTGACCGCCGAGAGCCCGTCGGCCGCCACCCACCTGCGCTGGCTGGACGAGCACCTGACCGTGCCCGCCGACGGTGTGCTCGTGGTGCTGCCCGACCCGTACACGCTGCTCGTGCACCCCGTGGACGGCATCGGCGTGGTACGCGCGCTCGAACGGCTGCGCGTGCACGCCGTCCGCACCGACGGGCTCAGCCCGCAGGTCTACTGGTGGCACGACGGGCAGCTGACGCTGATCAGGGCCGACATCGTCGCCCAGGACGGGCAGACCAGGCTGGTCGTGGCGCCGCCGCCCGAGTTCGCGCGCGTGCTGGCCCGGCTCGCGGTCTGACTCGCGGTCTCAGACCGCGCGCCGGGCTGACGCTCAGCTCATGCCGACGTAGTCCCGCAGGTGGACGGCCGTGAGCGAGGTGCCGGTGGCGACCAGCTCGCCCGGCGTACCGGCGAAGACCACCTGACCGCCGTCGTGACCTGCCCCGGGCCCGAGGTCCACGATCCAGTCGGCGTGCGCCATGACCGCCTGGTGGTGCTCGATCACGATGACCGAGTTGCCGTCGTCCACCAGCCGGTCGAGCAGCGACAGCAGCTGGTCGACGTCGGCCAGGTGCAGGCCGGTGGTGGGCTCGTCCAGCACGTACGTGGTGCCGTTCCTGGCCATGTTGATGGCCAGCTTGAGCCGCTGCCGCTCGCCGCCCGACAGCGTCGTGAGCGGCTGCCCCAGCCCGAGGTAGCCGAGCCCGACGGCCACCAGCCGGTCGAGGATGACGCCCGCCTGCCCCTTCGGGAAGAACTCCCTGGCCTCGGCGACCGGCATCTCCAGCACCTCGCTGATGTTCTTGCCGTGCAGCCGGTACGTCAGCACCTCCGGCGTGAACCGCCGCCCCTCGCACTGCTCGCACACCGAGGCCACCCCGGCCATCATCGCGAGGTCGGTGTAGATGAGGCCGATGCCCTTGCAGGCCGGGCAGGCGCCCTCGGAGTTGGCGCTGAACAGGCCCGGCTTGACCCCGTTGGCCTTGGCGAACGCCGCCCTGATCGGGTCGAGCACGCCGGTGTAGGTGGCCGGGTTGCTCCGGCGTGAGCCGCGGATCTGCGACTGGTCGGCCACCACCACGCCGTCGCGGCCCGCGACGTAGCCGTGGATGAGCGAGCTCTTGCCCGATCCGGCGACGCCGGTGACCACGGTGAGCACGCCGAGCGGGAGGTCCACGCTCACGTCGCGCAGATTGTGCAGGGTGGCGTTCCTGATCGGCAGCTGCCCCGTGGGCTTGCGCACCTCCTCGCGCAGGCCCACCCGGTGGTCGAGGTAGCGGCCGGTGAGCGTGCCCGAGGCGCGCAGGCCCGCGAGGTCGCCCTGGTAGCAGATCTCGCCGCCGGCGGTGCCCGCCCCCGGGCCGAGGTCCACCACGTGGTCGGCGATCGCGATCAGCTCGGGCTTGTGCTCGACGACGAGCACCGTGTTGCCCTTGTCGCGCAGCTGCAGCAGCAGGCTGTTCATGCGCTGGATGTCGTGCGGGTGCAGCCCGGCGGTCGGCTCGTCGAAGACGTACGTGACGTCGGTGAGGCTGGAGTTGAGGTGCCGCACCATCTTGACCCGCTGGGCCTCGCCGCCCGAGAGCGTGGCGGACTCGCGGTCGAGGCTGAGGTAGCCGAGCCCGATGCCGACCAGGGAGTCGAGCGTGGACAGCAGCCCTTCGAGCACCGGCCCGACCGAGGGGTCGCCGATGCCGCGGACGAACGCCGCCAGGTCGTCGATCTGCATGGCCGACAGATCGGTGATGCCGCTGCCCTGGACGCGGGCCGAACGGGCGGCCTCGTTGAGGCGGGTGCCGCCGCACGAGGGGCAGGTCGCGGACTTGATCGCCCGGTCGGCGAACGCGCGCGCCGCCGTCTGCATCGACTCGCGGTCCTTGCCGAGGTACGACTTGCGCACCTTCAGCACCAGGCCCTCGTAGGTGAAGTTGTTGGTGCCGTACTTCAGCTTGCTCGCCGGCTTGTACAGCAGGTCCTGCCACTGCTGTTCGGTGAAGTCCTTCAGCTTCGTGCCAGGGTCGAACAGCCCTGAGCCGGCCACGACCTGCCACTGCCAGCTCCCGACCGGGAAGCCGGGGATCTTGATGGCGCCGTCGTCGAGCGACAGCTCACGGTCGACCAGCTCGTCCACGTCGATCTCGGACGCCTTGCCGAGGCCCTCGCACTCGGGGCACATGCCCTCGGCCCGGTTGAAGCTGAAGGCGTAGGCGGGGCCGACGTACGGGCTGCCGATGCGGCTGAAGAGGATGCGCAGCATGGTGTGGGCGTCGGTGACGGTGCCCACGGTGGAGCGCGGGTTGGCCCCCATGCGCTCCTGGTCGACGATGATCGCCGCGCTGAGGTTGTGCAGCGCGTCGATGTCGGGCCGGCCGAGGCTCGGCATGAACGACTGGATGAACGCGGTGTACGTCTCGTCGATCAGCCGGCGGGACTCCGCGGCGATCGTGTCGAAGACGAGCGAGGACTTCCCTGAACCGGACACGCCGGTGAACACGGTGAGCCGCCGCTTGGGGACGTCGAGGGAGACGCCCTTGAGGTTGTTCTCCCTGGCGCCGCGGACCTGGATGTGGTCGTGACTGTCCGCCGCCTTGTGGTCGGTGCTTGCCTCGGGGAGCACGGGATCCTTTCGTCATCGGCCGATTGTTTATGCTGTAAGGAAATTCGGCCGAGACAGCTTACACCGGCCCGCGCGTGCTTCCGTACGGGCCGGTTCCGGCGGGATCCAGCGCTACGCCGAGAGCGGGTTGACGTGGCGGTGGTGCACCCCGATCACCGGGATCTCGTGCAGGCTGCCCGAGTACAGGAACTGCGTCATGCCGATGAGCAGCCGGCGCACGTCCTCCTGCGGGCGCACGACCAGGCGCAGGAACTGGCTCGTGGTGCCCAGCTTGTTGCCGCACTCGCGGACGTACACGCCGTGCTCGGTCAGCAGGTGGTCGCGCAGCGGCACCCCGTCGTGCCCCGGCGGCAGCTTGACCAGCAGGAAGTTGCCCTGCGAGGCGTACACCGACAGCCCCGGCATGGTGCTGAGCTGCTGGAACATCGCCCGCCTGTCGTTGCCCAGCCGCCTGAGGCTGTCCTGGTACTCGTTCATGAACTCCCGCATCATGAACACCACGACCTCGGCGAAGGAGTTCAGGTTCCACTTGGGCAGGGCGTCGCGCACCCGGCCGGCCAGCGCCGGGTTGGCCACCATGTAGCCGAAGCGGATGCCGTGCAGGCCGAAGTTCTTGCCCAGGCTGCGCAGCACGATGACGTTCGGCCGCACCGCCGCCTCCGCCGCCAGCCCCGGGTACGGCTCGGCGTCCACGAACTCGCCGAACGACTCGTCCACGATCAGCAGGTCGAGGTCGATGAGCTGGTCGAGCAGGTACAGGACCTGATGCTTGGGCAGGTAGCCCCCGTCGGGGTTGTTCGGGTTGCAGATCACCGCCACCCGCGAGCCGCGCATCCGGATGAACGACACGAAGTCGTCCACGTCGAGCGCGAAGTTGCGGCTCTCCTGCAACGGGTACATGTCCACCCGCTTGCCGGTCTCCAGCGGCTGGTCGGTCCAGCGGCCGAAGGTGGGGATGGGCACCGCCAGGCTCTCGCGGACCAGCAGGTGGTCGATCCAGGTGATCAGCTCCGTGGAGCCGTTGCCCATCGCGACCGTCTTGGGGTGCAGGCCGAGCGTGGCGCACAGCTCCTCGGTGATCGTCCCGGCGTCGCTGGGATAGAACTTCAGGATCGTCTCCAGGTTCCTCCCGAGGTGCTCGAATATGTCCGGCGTGGGGAAGTACGGATTGCAGGGGATGCAGAAGTCCACCGGGGCGCGCTCTCCCGCCGAGCTGCGCATGAGTGAGAAGTACGACGGGCTGTGCGCTTGGGCCCGCAAGAGACTGAGCTCCACGACACCTCCATGGACCACGTGTCCGATGTGTGGAGGTACGCGCCGATCCGGGACACGGTTCAGGGGGTTTCCCGATGTGATCTTCTTCACGGCGGGATCGACGGCGGGCCCATCCGGCGCAGCGTCAGGACGGCCACGTCGTCGCGGACGTCGCCGCCCGTGAACTCCTGCAGGTCGGCGCCCAGCGCGCGGCCGAGCGGCGCGGGCGGGTCCGGCGCCCACGCGCGCAGCCGCTCCTCCAGCGGATAGAACGCGCCGCGCGGGTCGCGTGCCTCGGTCACCCCGTCGGTGCACAGCAGCAGCGTCGCGCCCAGCGGGAAGGCGAAGCGCATGCCGCGGCGGGGGGTCGCCGTCAGCGACGCGAGCCCGAGCGGCAGGGCGGGCTCGCCCAGGTCCACCTGGTACGCCTCGCCGTCGTGCAGCACGAAAGGGGCGATGTGGCCGCAGTTGATCGCCTCCACCTCGGTGTCGCCGGCGATGTCCAGCACGAGGGCCGTGACCAGCCGCTCGGGCTCGCCGGTCATGGCGGCGAACACGTTCTGCCGCACCACCGTGGTCTCCAGGGCGGCCACGACGCCGGTCAGCGTGTCCTCGCGGTAGGCGGCCTCCCTGAACGAGCCCAGCACGGCCAGCGCCGTGCCGATCGCGGGCAGGCCCTTGCCCTGGACGTCGGCGATCAGCACCCGGGTGCCGTGGCGGGACACGGCGACGTCGTACACGTCGCCGCCGACCAGGGCGTCCTCCTCGATCGGGTGGTAGAGGCCGTCCACGGCGACCTCGGCCGTGCGCAGGGGCAGCGGGCGCACGATGAGCCGCTGCAGCGCCGAGGCCGCCGACCGCAGCCGGTGCACCTCCTCCTCACGGCGTACGCGGTAACGGCAGCCGAGCACGCTCACCACGCCGAAGATCGTGGTGAACCCGGCCGCGAGCAACAGGTCGTCGAGCTGCGCGCCCAGGTAGGCGCCGGTGCCGACCTCCACCAGCACCACCCAGACGGAGGCGGCGATCGTCTGCTTCACGTCGCCGAGGCCCGACACGATGGCCGGCAGGAAGATCAGCAGCGGGTACAGCCTGATGGCGGTGCCGGTGGTCAGGTCCAGTGCGATCACCACGGCGGTGACGAGGAACAGCCCCGCCAGGAACAGCGGCGTCCACAGATAACGCCCCCCGCCCGGCACCTGGCTCGCCCTGCTGCCGCGCCCGCCGCCGATCGGCCTCCCGCGCCTGCGCCGCGCCTGTCCCGTCACTGTCTCCCGCACCCCCCATGTCACCTTCTATCAGGCGGTTTCGCCTGCCCGGCACACGGCGCGCGTCCTTGACCCCACCTTGCCTCGCGCGGGTAAATGAGAGTTATTCGCACGGGTGCATTCACGCGTTTATCCGACCGGCCGCGAACGTTGTTCCGCGCCGCTCGCCCGCGTTTTCAATGGCGGGAAAACGACGGCCTGACAAGGCCGTCCCTAATGCTTTTCCGGTCGTTTCAGGTGGTGGATGTGTGTGGATCGTTGACTCTGTGTGCGGGAAGGATAGGCCCAGTGGCTACGGAAAGTAAACAGTCGCGTCCTGTTTGGAGTGGTTTGCTGGCATTGTTGGGTGTTTTTGATGTGGGGGCGAGAGGGCGTCGCTGATTCTCATTTTCTTTTCCTGGCCAAATGCATTGACAGAAATAAATGATCTTGTAAGCATCTGAGTTGAGACGCGGTGCGGCGGTGAATTCATGTCAGGAAAGGGAGCGGTCCATATGGACATCGAGCACGACTGGACCCTGCTGCCGGCCGTGGTCGTCCGCAGCGCCGGATTTCCGTGGGAGCTGGTGCTGTCACTCGCCTACCTCAGGGCGGCTGAGGCGGCCGCGGTCGTCGTACAACTGGAGCGCAAGGCACTCGACCTGCTCGCCGACGCTCCCGCCCACGCGACAGGCTTCCGCCCGGCCGGCGCATCTGACAGGCGGGCGGGCACAGGCACGGGTACGGGTACGGGTACGGGCACGGGTCCAGGAGCGGGGGCGGAGACGGGGCGGACGTCGCGCGGGCTGCGGGGGCGCCTGCGCGACCTGCGGCCGTTGCCGTCCGGGGCCGTCGTCCCCGGCGGCGCCGGCGCGGGCAACTGGGTGCTGGCCTGGAACGAGGTCACCGGCATGCTGGAGCGCGCCAAGCTCACGCTCACCGCGCTCGTCGGCGGTGACGCCGCCCTCACCAGGGCCGCCGTGTCCCGGCTCACCGCCGACGAACGCTTCCTCGACGCGCTCGTCTGCTCCGCGCCCGCCCTCTACCGCGACCTGCGCCACGGCGCCAAGGGCGGCAGGACCCGCCGGGAGCTGGCCGCCCACCTGCAGCGGCTGACCACCTCGTGCGAGACGGACGGCTGTTACGGCCCGCTCAACTACGGCGCCGTCCGGCCCGGCCCCTCCGGTCACACCTGGAAGGGGCACCGGGTCCACCGGCAGCGGGTGGCGTACCCGGCCGGGCGGGTGAACGAGGCGCTCCAGCAGCGCATCCTCGCCGACCCCGCGCTGGTGCCCGGCCTGGTGCCGCGCCGCAGGACCCTGGTGGGCGAGGTACGCGAGGGGGCCGCCTTCACCGGCCACTGCGACGGCACCCGTACGCTCGCCCAGATCGCCGCCGAGACGGGCACCGGCATGGAACGCGCGGTCGCGGCGCTCACCGTGGCGGTCCGCCGCGGCCTGCTCACCCACGACCTGTGCCCGCCCGCCGGCGTCGCCGACCCCTTCGCCTGGCTCCGCGACCGCCTCACCACCCGGGGCATCCCCCTCACCGAGGGCGACGGTCCCACCCATGGGCCGCCCACGGCTGACGGCGACACCGCACAGCGCAGGGAGCGGGTGCAGCCGCCGGCGCCCTGTGAGTGCGGGCTGACGCCGCACCCCGCCCACCCGGGCTCCCCTCCTCCCGGCGCGCACCCCGGCTCCCTTCCTCCCGCCGCCGCAGCGCGACGAGCCTCCAGCGGCAGCGAGAGCCTCACCGGGCACGGGGGTGCCGGTGAAGCCGCGGGCGGTCCCGCAGCCGGTCCCGCGGGCGGTCCTGGGGGCGGTCCCGAGAGCGGCCCCGCAGCGGGTCCCGAGAGTGGGTCCGCTGCCACGCCCGGCGTCAGGCCCGGGCCCGGCGCCGGGATCCGGGGCGGGGCGGGAGAGGGAGGCTTCGGGGGGAGGCCGGTGGGGGAGGCCGGGGGTGGAGCGTCGGGAGCGCCCAGGCGGGGGTTCGTGGCCCCCGCGGGCGTGCCCGTGCAGCGCGGGCTGAGGGGCGCCGGCCAGGCGTCCGGGTCCGAGCTGCCGGTGGGGCGGCGGGTCGGGGAGATCAGCGAGTTGCTCGCGCAATATCCCGCCGCCTCACCCGACGTGAAGCTCGCCGTGCAGCGCAGGATCGAGGCGCTGGCCGGCGTCGGCGGGCACCGCGACGACCGGGTGACGGTGCACGAGGCCGCCGCCGGCACGCTGCGGGTCGGCGTCGGCGACGCGCTGGCCGCCGACCTGCGGGAGCGGGTGCCGAGGGTGCTCGACCTGCTGGCCGAGGAGGCCGAGCTGACCCGGCTGCGCACCAACCGGCTGCTGGCCGGGCGGCTCGGGCCCGGCACGTACGCGCTGTCCGACGCCCTGCGCATGACCGGCGACCTGGAGATCGACCACGGCGACCGGCTGAGCGCCCGCATCGCGGAGCTGGTCCGCGCCGCGAAGCCGGGCACCGCCGAGCTGAACCTCGCGGGGTTGCTCGACGAGCCCGCCCCGCCGGCCGCGCCCGTGCTGTGCTCGGCGGACGTGATGGTGGCCGCGCCGTCGCTGGAGGCGTACGAGCCCGGCGTCACCCCGCTGGTGCTCACCGCCCTGCACGACGGGGTGCTGCTCACGCCGTGGGCGCTGCAGTTCCACGACGACGAGGCCGCCTGCCTGACCGAGCGCGACGCGCAGGTGCGGCGGGCGCTGTCGGGGTTCACGGTGCTGAACGTCGTCTCCCGCCCCGAGCACGGCGTGCCCAGGCCGGAGCTGCCGGGACCCGTGCTGGAGCTCGGCGGCGCGACCGCGGGCGAGGACCGGCGCAGGATCGGCCTCGACGAGCTGTACGTGCACAGCGACGGCCACCGCGCCGTGCTGCACGCCAAGGGGTTCGAGGAGCCGCTGCTGTTCCACGACGGCGAGCACGACACGGCGCTGCACACGGCGCTCGCCCTGCCCAGGATCCGGCTGCCGAGGCTCGGCGACCTGCCCCGCATGCCCCGGCTGACCTGGGACAACGTGGTCCTGGCCGGGCGGCGCTGGCATGTCGGCGGCGCCGCGTTCGAGGGGTTCGGGCAGGCGGGCGGCGACGGTGACCTGCTGGTGGCGATGGCCCGGCTGCGGGAGGCGTACGAGCTGCCCGTCGTGTTCTTCGCCGCCACCGCCCGTGAGCGCGTCTACGTCGACACCCGCTCGCCCGCCCTCCTCGAAGGGCTCGCCCGCCTGGCCGCGGGCGGCGACGGCGTCACGGTGAGCGAGGTGCTGCCGGGCCCCGAGGGGTGCTGGCTGCGCGACGGCGAGCACCGGTTCGCGGCCGAGCTGCGCTGCGTCTACCTGCGCCCGGCCGGGGGAGAGCGCCGCCCCTCCGGTACGAGCGCCCGCCGCGCGCCCGCACCGGCCCCGAAGCCGGTCAAGCGCCGGTTCGGCAGGCTGGCCGCGCACCCCTACCCCTGGCCCGGCGAGACCACCCGCCAGAGCCGCTGAGCCCCGCGCCCGGGAAAAACCGGTTGCGCCCCGCCGGGCGCGGCTGGTGTACTCCCGGGCGTTGACCGCCCGTCGAAGGAGGAGGCCCACGATGCGCGAAGCGTCCGTGATCCCTCAGCTCACCGAATCCTCCGACGCAAAGGGCATGACGCTTCTTGACTCCCTCCACACCCGGGAATCTCTCACCTGACGCCTCTTCCGTCCTCCGCCTGCTCCTGCCGTCCTGGCGGGCCGCGCCCGCGCTGATCGGCGCGGTGTCCGCCGCGACCGCGCTGCCGCTGGCGGCGCCGCAGGTCACCCGGTGGTTCGTCGACGACGCCGTGGGCGGCGCGAGCATCCGCCATCTCACGCTGATCGCCGCCGGGTACCTCGTGCTCGCCGTCGCCGGGCAGGCGGCGCGCACCGTCACCGCGTGGCTCGCGGGCCGGCTGGCCTGGGACGGCTCCAACCGCCTGCGCGAACGCCTCACCGGCCACGCGCTCCACCTCGACCTGGCCTTCCACGGCCGGCACACGCCCGGCGAGCTGATCGAGCGGGTCGACGGCGACGTGGTGGCCGTCGCCGACTTCGTCGTCGCGTTCCTGCTCGACGTCGTGGCCGGCGTGCTGCTGCTGGCCGGCGTGGTCGTCGCCGTGCTCCTCGTGGACTGGCGGATCGGGCTGGCGCTGCTGGCGTACTGCCTGGTCATCGGGTACGGCATGGCGCGCGCCCAGAGGCTGGCCGTGCCGTCGGCGGCCCGGTCGCGGGCCGCGAGCGCCGCGCTGTTCGGCGCGCTCGAAGAGCGGCTGGCCGGCGCGGAGGACCTGCGGGCCAACGGCGCCGGCGCGCACACCGTAGGCCGCTTCCACCAGGTCAGCGCGGCGCTGTTCCGCGCCGAGCACCGCGACGCCCGCATCGGCACCGTGCTGCTCGCGGGCACCTCCGTGGCCTTCGCCGCGGGCACCGCGATCATGCTGGGACTGGCCGCGTGGACCATGCGGTCGGGGGCGCTCACGGTCGGCACCGCCGTGCTGCTCCTGCAGTACACGATGATGGTGCGAGCGCCGTTCGAGCGGCTGATCGACCAGATCAGGCAGTACCAGGCGGCGCTCGCGGGGGTGGCCCGCATCGCGGGGCTGCTGGCCGAGCGGCCGGCGCTCACGCCCGGCGCCCGCTCGCTGCCCGACGCCGGGCCGCTCGGGCTCGACCTCGACGGCGTCGGCTTCACCTACCCCGGCGACGACGAGCAGGTGCTGTCGGGGGTGCGGGTGCGCCTCGCGCCCGGCGAGACGCTCGGGCTGGTCGGGCGGACCGGCAGCGGCAAGACCACCCTGGCCAGGCTGGTGCTGCGGCTGCACGATCCCGTGCAGGGGGCCGTCCGGGTGGGCGGTGTCGATCTGCGCGATGCCGAGCCGCGCTCCTTGCGGCGCAGGGTCGGCGTGGTGACGCAGGACGTGCAGCTGTTCCGGGCCAGCGTGCGCGACAACCTCACGTTGTTCCGGCCGTCACCTGGTGACGAGCGGCTGATGGAGGTGCTCGGGGAGGTCGGGCTCGGCGCGTGGGCGGCCTCCCTGCCCGGTGGGCTCGACGCCGAGCTGCCCGAGCTGTCGGCGGGGGAGGCGCAGCTGCTCGCGTTCGCCCGCGTGTTCCTGGCCGACCCCGGGCTGGTCGTGCTGGACGAGGCGTCCAGCCGGCTCGACCCGGCCACCGAGCGGCAAGCCGAGACGGCCGTCGCGCGGCTCCTGGAGGGCAGGACCGGGGTGATCATCGCGCACCGGCTGTCGTCGCTGGCCCGCGTGGACACGATCGCCGTGCTCGACCGGGGCAAGATCGTCGAGTACGGCTCCCGCGCCCACCTGGCCGCCGACCCGCACAGCCGCTTCGGCCACCTCCTCGACCTGGCGGGGGTGAGCCGATGAGGCGCGGCACGGCGATATGGCGTGACGGCGGGGCGGCCCGGCCGTGCGAGCGGGCGGGGGTGAGCCGGTGAAGCCCGTGACGGTGGTGGCCACGCGGCTGGCCACGTTCGACTTCCGGCGGTTCCTGGTCGGGGCGCTGCTGTGGTTGCCGGTGCACGTGATCCCGCTGGGCGGCGGGCTCGTCCTGCAACGGGTGTTCGACGAGATCAGCGGGCAGCGGGCGGCCGGGCTGGACAGCGTGCTGTGGTGGTGTGCGGCGTTCGTGGGCGTCGAGGTCGTGCGGGGCGTGATGATCGTCGTCGCGTGGACGTACGGCGTCTACTGGTGGGCGGCGGCGGCCACGCTGCTGCGCTCGAACGTGCTGCACTCCCTGCTGACCGCGCGCGGACCGGCGGCCGCCCGGCTGCCGCACTCCTCGGGTGAGGCCGTGGCCCGCATGCGGGACGACGTGGCCGACGCCGTGGACTTCACCGACGAGAGCGTCAGCCTGTTCGGCACCGCGGTGTTCGCCGCCGTGGCGCTGCCGATCCTGGCCTCCGTCGATCCGCTGATCACCCTGGTGCTGGTCGTCCCGATGATCGCGGCGGGCGTGCTGAGCAGGACCATGCGGCGGGTGGTCGCCCGGCTGCACGGGCGGGCCAGGCGGCTCGGCGCGACCGTGACGGCGTACGTGGGGGAGATGTTCGGCGGCCTGCTCGCCATCAAGACGGCGGGAGCCGAGGCCGCGGTGCTCGACCGGCTGCGCGCCCACAACCGGCGCCGCCGCGACGCCGCGGTCAAGGACCGGCTGGCGACCGACCTGCTGGGCGCCGCCACCACCGCGTCCGTCGAGCTCGGCACCGGTCTGGTGCTGCTGCTCGCCGCGCCCGCCATGCGCGGCGGCGACTTCACCGTGGGCGACCTCGCGCTGTTCACCACCTACATCGGCTGGCTCACCGCGTTCCCGAGGTCGATCGGCGTGTTCCTGTCCCGGCTGCCGCAGGCCGCGGTCGCCACCGAGCGGCTGACCAGGCTCATGGCGCCGCACGAGGACGCCGCCGATCTGGTGCGCGGCTCCGAGGTGTGGCTGCGCGGCGACCCGCCGCCCGCGCCGCAGCCGCCGCCGCACGACGACCGGTTGCGGGTGCTGGAGGCGCGCGGACTGACCGTGCGCGGCGTGCTGCGCGACGTCGGCCTGCGCGTCGAGCGCGGCTCCTTCACCGTCGTCACCGGAGCGGTCGGCGCGGGCAAGACCACCCTGGTACGCGCCCTGCTCGGTCTCCTGCGGGCCGACGCGGGCGAGATCACCTGGAACGGCGTCCCGGTCCGCGACCCGGGCACGTTCCTCGTCCCCGGCCGGGTCGCGTACGCGGGCCAGGTGCCGCGCCTGTTCTCCGAGACCCTGCGCGAGAACCTGCTGCTCGGCCGCGCCGCCGGCGACGAGGACGCGCGGCGGGCCCTGGAGCTGGCCGTGTTCGACCGGGACCTGGCCGAGCTGGCCCGCGGCCTCGACACGGTCGTCGGGCCGCGCGGCACCCGGCTGTCGGGCGGGCAGGCCCAGCGCGTCACCGCCGCCCGCGCCCTCGTCCGCGACCCCGACCTGCTGGTGGTGGACGACCTGTCGTCCGCGCTCGACGTCGAGACCGAGCGGCTGCTGTGGGAGCGGATCGCCGGGCGCGGCCCGGAGACCGTGCTGGTCGTCTCGCACCGGCAGGCCGCGCTCGAACGCGCCGACCAGGTGATCGTCCTCGACCGGGGCCGCGTCGCCGGGCGGGGACGGCTCGCCGACCTGCTGGAGAGCTGCCCGGAGATGCGCCGGCTGTGGCACGCCGAGCTGGTGGCCGAGGCGGAGGAACGCGCGGACCTCGGCTTCGCCGAGGGCGGGGAGCCCGGGAACCTCGGCGGCGGCCGGAGCCGCGGCGAGGCCCGGCGGGACGAAGGGGGTGGAACGGAAGGCACCATAGAAGGGTGATAACGAGCACCACGAAGGTGGCGGAGCTGGCCGGGCTCGTCGCCCGGGGCGGGGTGGCCGTGCTCAGCGGGGCCGGGCTGTCCACCGAGTCCGGCATCCCCGACTACCGGGGCCCGACAGGGCGGTCCAGGCGGGCCGAGCCGATGACATACCAGAAGTTCGTCGGCAGCGCCCAGGCCCGGCAGCGTTACTGGGCGCGCAGCCACGTCGGCTGGCGGCACATCGGCGCGGCCCGGCCCAACGCGGGGCACCGCGCGGTCGCCGCGCTGGAGCGGCGCGGCCTGCTGGCCGGCATCGTCACCCAGAACGTCGACGGCCTGCACCAGGCGGCGGGCGCCCGCCAGGTGATCGAGCTGCACGGCGGGCTCGACCGCGTGGTCTGCCTGTCATGCCGCGAGCGCACCCCGCGCGTCGAGCTGGAGCGCCGGCTGCGGGAGGCGAACCCCGGCTGGGACGAGGCGGGCGCCACGATCAACCCCGACGGCGACGCGGTGCTCACCGACGCGCAGATCGCCGGGTTCAACCTGGTGGACTGCACGGGGTGCGGCGGGGTGCTCAAGCCGGACGTGGTGTTCTTCGGCGAGAACGTGCCGAGGCCGCGGGTGGACGAGTGCTTCGCGGTGGTGGGCGGGGCGCGGGCGCTGCTCGTGCTCGGGTCGTCGCTGGCCATCAAGTCGGGGCTGCGGTTCGTCACCAGGGCGGCGGAGCTCGGCATCCCCATCGCCATCGTCAACCAGGGCCCGACCGGCGGTGACGGCGACGCCTCGCTCACGCTTGACGCGCCGCTCGGGCCGACGTTGACCGGCCTGACCGTCCTGCTCGGGGCAGAATAGGGCCCATGCCTCCTCGTACGTGTCTCTGCGGCCTGCCCGCCTCCTACCAGGACTGCTGCGGCAGGCTGCACCGGGGTGAGGCGGCGGCCGCCACCGCCGAGCAGCTCATGCGCTCCCGCTTCAGCGCCTTCGGCGTGGGCGACGAGGCGTACCTGCTGCGCACCTGGCACCCGTCCGACCGCCCGCAGCGCGCCGGCATCGACCGGCGGGTCAAATGGGTGCGGCTGGAGGTGCTGGAGACCACCGGCGGCAGCGTCGTGCACACCGAGGGCACCGTCCGCTTCCGCGCCCACTACCTGGAGCGGGGGCGGCCGGGCGAGATGGAGGAGCACAGCCGCTTCGTCCGCCTGGACGGCCGCTGGGTCTACGCCGGCGTCGTCTGACCGGCCAACGCCTCCGACCCGAACGCGCCTCCTGGGGTGCGGGTGCCGTTCGCCCCCTATGCGGACTCGCGGATGACCAGTTCGGTGGGGAGGATCACCGGGTCGACGTGGCCGGCTCCGTCGATGAGGGCCAGCAGCAGGCGGAGCGTCTCCTGGGCCATCTCCGCCAGCGGCTGGCGGATGGTGGTCAGCGGCGGGTGGGTCGAGACGGCCACCGAGGAGTCGTCGAATCCGCCCACCGCGACGTCGTCGGGCACCCGGCGGCCGGCCGCGCGCAGCGCCGCGAGCGCGCCCGCCGCCATCAGGTCGGAGGCCACGAACACGGCGTCGAGGTCGGGGGCGCGCTCCAGCAGCTCGGTCATGGCCCGCTCGCCGCTGGCCTGGGTCCAGTCGCCGTGGGCGATGAGCCGCTTGGTGGCCTTGCGGCCGAGCACGTCGGCGAAGCCCTCGAGCCGCTGGATGCCGCCCGGCGTGTCCATCGGCCCGGTGATCATGGCGATGCGCCTGCGGCCGAGGCCGACGAAGTATTCGGTCATCTGGCGGGCGCCGAGCCGGTCGTCGGCTGCGGCGTACGGGATGACGGTCTCGCGCCCGATGACCGGCCCGCACGAGACGGCGGGCGGGCCGGTGCGCAGCGCGTCGAGCAGCGGGTCACCGGCGTGCGTGGAGACGAGCAGCACCCCGTCGGCGTGGCCGCCGCGCACGTAGCGCACCACCCGCTCGCGGTCGCCCTCGTCGCCGGCCAGCATCATCACCAGCGACAGGTCGCGCTCGGCCAGCATGCGGATGGCGACCCTGATGAGCGTGCTGTAGTTGGGGTCCTCGAACAGCTTCTCGTGCGGCTCCGACAGCACCATGACGACCGACCCCGTACGCTGCGTGACCAGGCTGCGGGCGGCACGGTTGACGACGTAGCCGGTCTCGGAGATGGCCCGTTCGATGGCCACGCGCGCCGCCGGGCTCACGTATTTGTCCCCGTTGAGCAGGCGGGAGACCGTGCCGCGGGAGACCCCCGCGGCGGCGGCGACGTCGTGGATCGTAGGGCGTTTCATTTCACGGCTCCGGAGGACAGGTCGGTCTTCCAGTATCGCTGCATGGTGAGGAAGAGCGCGATCAGCGGCAGGATCGACAGGAACGCGCCCGTGAGGATCAGGTTGTAGAGGGCGGGCTGGTTGGCGCCGGCCGCGAGCAGCGTGTAGAGGCCCACCGTGAGCGGGAACTTGCCGTCGTCGCCGAGCATGATGAACGGCAGCAGGAAGTTGTTCCAGATCGCCACGAACTGGAACAGGAAGATCGTCACCATGCCGGGCACCATGAGCGGCAGCGCCACCCGCCGCATCAGCAGCCACTCTCCGGCCCCGTCGATGCGCCCGGCCTCCAGCAGCGAGTCGGGCACGGACGCGGTGGCGTAGACGCGGGCCAGGTAGATGCCGTACGGGTTGAGGATCTGCGGCAGCAGCACCGCCCAGTGGCTGTCGGCCAGCCCGACCTTGGAGAAGAGCAGATACTGCGGCACCGCCAGCACCACGCTGGGCACGAGGATGCCGCCGATCAGCAGGTTGAAGATGAGGGCCCGGCCGGGGAAGCGGTATTTCGCCAGCGCGTACCCGGAGACGGCCGACACGGCGGTGGACAGCAGCGCGCCGCCGCCCGCGTAGAGCAGCGTGTTGGCGGCCCACAGCCAGAACACGCCGTCGCGGTAGGCGAACAGCTCGCCCACGTTGTCGAGGAAGCCGGTGCCGAAGGACAGCGTGGAGGTGCTGAACAGCTCGCCCGGCGACTTGGTGGCCGCGATCAGCACCCACACCACGGGGAACAGGCAGTAGAGCGCGCCGACCAGCAGCAGCGCCGTCGGCACCAGCCCTGCTGCGCGGCCGGTGCGCGGGCGGCGGTGCGAGACGGTGAGCGGAGCCATCAGCCCTCCCCGAAGGCGCGGTCGCGGACCACGCGCAGGAACCCGAAGGACAGCACGAGCGCGATCGCCGCGATGACGATCGAGGTGGCGGCGGCCGAGTACAGGTCGCCGGTGACGAACGCGTCGCGGTAGACCTTCATCAGCGGGCTCCACGTGGAGCTGATGGTGTTGGTCAGCGGCCGCAGCGCGGTGGGCTCGGTGAACACCTGGACGGTCGCGATGATCGAGAACACCGTGGTCAGGATGATCGCCGGGGTCAGCATCGGGATCTTCACCCGGATCGCGATCTGCAGCTCGGACGCGCCGTCGAGGCGGGCGGCCTCGTACAGGTCGCGGGGGATGGCGCGCAGCGTGGTGTAGAGGGCCAGCATGTTGAAGCCGGTGCCGCCCCACACCGCCACGTTCGCCATCGAGTACGTCACGGTCGTGGCGCTCAGGAAGTCCACGTCCAGGACGTCGCGGATCGGGCTGAGCGAGGGCAGGTAGAGGAAGCCCCACAGCAGCGTCGCGGCCACGCCGGGCACCGCGTACGGCAGGAAGATCGCGATGCGGGAGAAGCGGGCGAGCCGCACCCGCGCCGAGTCCAGCAGCAGCGCGAACAGCAGCGCCAGTCCCAGCATCACGACCAGCACCAGCGTGCCGTAGCCGAGCACGCGCAGCCACCCGGCCCACAGCTCGGCGTCGGCGAGGGCGGCGGCGAAGTTCTCGAACCCGACGTACACCTCCCTGCGCGCCCCCTTGCCCAGCCCCAGACCGGACACGCGGGTCCTGTGCAGGGCCAGGTAGACGGTGTAGCCGATGGGCACCGCGAGGAACAGCGTGAACAGCACCATCGCGGGGGCCAGGAACAGGTACGGCCACGGCCCCCGCTCGGGCCGCCTCATGGAAGGGCGAGTCATGACGCGAGCTGGAATCCGGCCTTGCGCATGTCGGCGACCGTGGCCTCCTGCATGCCGCGTACGGCGTCGGCGAACGGGGTGCCGTTCTGCAGCGCCTTGCCGAAGCCGTCCCTGAACGCGTTGTACGCCACGCCCACGTTCGGCCCGAAGGTGAACCCGCGCGCCCCGGCGGAGACGGCGGCGGCCTGCCGCCAGAAGTCGGGCTGGTTGGAGAAGTAGCCGGGAGCGGCACCGAGCGCCGACTGGGCCTTGGTGGCGGCCGGGTAGATGGCGGCCTCCTTGACCAGCAGGTCGATGGCCTTGGGGTCGGTGTTGAGCCAGGTGGCGAAGCGGGCGGCGGCCGCCTTGTTCGGCGACTTGGCGGCCACGGCGGTGGACGAGCCGCCCCAGAAGCCGCTGAAGCTCTCGCCGGCGTTCCACTGCGGCAGCGGCGCGACGGCCCACTTGCCCTTGCCCTTGGGCGCGTTGCTGGACAGCACGCCCGGCGCCCACACGGCCGACGGCCAGGTGAGCAGCTTGCCGTCGTTGAGCGCCTTGTTCCATTCGGGGGTGAAGTACGGCATGTCGTCGATGACGCCCTCCTTCACCAGGCCGCCCCAGTAGTCGGCGACCTTGGTGGTGGCCTCGTCGGCGATGTTCACCTTCCATGACTCGCCGCTGATCGACCACCACTGCGCGCCCGCCTGCTGCGCCAGACCTGTGAACGCTCCCGGATCGTTGCTGGAGAACGTGCCGAGGTACGCCTTGGGATCCTTCTTCCTGACCGTGCGGGCCGCCTCGCCGTACTCCTGCCAGGTCTCGGGAACCCCGATGCCGTACTCGTCGAAGAGGTCCTTGCGGTAGAAGAGCATCATCGGGCCGCTGTCCTGCGGGATGCCGTAGACCGCGTCGGTGCCGAGCGTCACCAGGCCCCACAGCCCGTCGGTGAACTCGCCCTTGACCGACGCGGTCTCCGCCTTGAGGTCGGCCACCGCGTCGGCGGCGATGAACGACGGCAGGTGCTGGTACTCGGCCTGCACCACGTCCGGCGGGTTGCCGGCCTTGGCCGCCGTGAGGAACTTGGCCGCGGCGTCGTCGCCGCCCGCCTGCTTGCTGACCGTCACCTGGATGTCCGGGTTGGCGGCGTTCCAGACCTCGACGATCTTGTCCATGTTGGGGGCCCAGGTCCAGTACGTGAGCTTGACGGGTCCCTGGGCGGCGGTCGCCTGGCTCTGCGCCGCCTCGGGCGCTTCGGCGGGCTCGCCGGACGCGCAGCTCGCGAGGGTGGCCGTGAGTGCGACGGCCAGTGCTGCTCCAAGGCGGTGGGCGCGCATGCGTACCTCCAGAAGGTTCTGTGAACGTGCACAGAGTGGAACAGCCCGGAAATGAGCGTCAAGAGGTTGTTACGTTCTCGTTGCGCGCCTGGAAAAATTGGGCCCGGGGGTGACTGTTCTTCCCCGGGGCGCGTCGGCTTTACTGTGCACGTTCACACAAAAGTCTGCAGGGGGACGGATGTATCCGGAGCGTCCAGCCGGGATCGCCTTTGGCGGCGACTACAGCCCGGAGCAGTGGCCGCGCGAGGTGCTGGAGGAGGACGTGGCGCTCATGCGCGAGGCCGGGGTCACCTTGGTCAGCCTGGGCATGTTCTCGTGGGCGCTGATGGAGCCCGAGGAGGGGCGCTTCACGTTCGGCTGGCTCGACGAGATCATCGACCGGCTGCACGCGGCCGGTGTGGCGGTCGATCTGGCCACCCCGACCGCCGCGCCGCCCGCCTGGTTCGTCGCCCGCCACCCCGACGTGCTGCCGGTGAGCAGGGAGGGCGTGCGGATCGGGTTCGGCGGGCGGCAGAGCGCCTGCTCCAGCGCCCCCGCCTTCCGCGCGGCCACCGCCCGGCTGGTGCGCGCGCTGGGCGAGCACTACCGCGACCACCCGGCCGTGGTCATGTGGCACGTGCACAACGAGTACGGCGCCCCGCTCGGCGAGTGCTACTGCGCGCACAGCGTGGCCGCCTGGCGGGAGTGGCTGCGGCACACCTACCGCGACCTCGCCACGCTCAACGACGCCTGGGGCGCCACGTTCTGGGGCCAGACCTACACCGACTGGTCGCAGATCGACGCGCCGCGCGCCAACCACACGGCGGTCAACCCGGCCCAGCGCCTCGACTACGCCCGCTTCAGCGACGGCGAGCACCGCGCGCACTACGCGTTGCAGCGCGACATCCTGCGCGAGCTGACCCCGCACCTGCCGGTCACCACGAACTTCGCCGGAACCGTCAACTGCAAGTCCACCGACCTGTGGCAGTGGGCCCGCGAGCTCGACGTCGTCGCCAACGACCACTATCTGCAGGCCGAGCGGCCCGACAACCACATCGACCTCGCCATGTCGGCCGACCTCGCCCGCTCGGTGGCGGGCGGTGAGCCGTGGATGCTCATGGAGCACTCGGCGGGCGCGGTCAACTGGCAGCCGCGCAACCTCGCCAAGCGGCCCGGCGAGATGCGCCGCAACAGCCTCGCGCACGTCGCGCGCGGCTCCGACAGCGTGCTGTTCTTCCAGTTCAGGGCCTCGCGGTTCGGGGCCGAGAAGTTCCACTCCGGGATGGTGCCGCACGCCGGGACCGACTCCGAGCAGTGGCGCGAGGTGGTGCGCCTGGGCGCCGACCTGCGGCGGCTGGCCGGGGTGCGGGGCAGCCGGGTGCGGGCCGAGGTGGCGCTGGTGTGGGACTGGGAGTCGTACTGGGCGCTGGAGCTGGACTGGCGGCCGTCGGTCGACCTGGGCTTCAGGGAGCGGATGGACGCCTTCTACGAGGCGTTGTGGCGGGAGCACGTCACGGTGGACTTCGTCCACCCTTCCGCCGATATTTCGAGATATCGGGTGGTGGTGGCGCCCAGCTCGTACCTGCTGGCCGAGGCCTCCGCCAAGAACCTCCACCGGTACGTGGAGTCCGGCGGGAACCTGCTCGTGTCGTACTTCTCCGGCATCGTGGACGAGCACGACACCATCCACCCCGGCGCCCATCCCGGCGCGCTGCGCGAGCTGCTCGGCCTGTCGATCGAGGAGTTCCACCCGCTGCGCGAACACGAGACGGTCACTCTCATCGACGGCCTCGCCGAGGAGGACGCGCGCGTCTGGTCGGAGCGGGTGCGCCTGGCGGGGGCCAGGGCCGTGCGGCGCTTCGGCGCGGGGCCCGACGCGGGCCGCCCCGCCTTCACCCGTCACGACCTCGGCGCCGGCACCGCCTGGTACCTCGCGACGGCCCCCGTCACCGGCCTGCCCAGCCTGCTCGGCCAGGTGCTCGACCACGCCGGGGTGACCCGGCCGCGCGGCCTGCCCGACACGCTCGAACGCGTGCTCAGGGGCCGCCACCTGTTCCTGATCAACCACGGCGACCGGCCCGTGACGGTCGAGGGGGTGAGCGGCGTGAGCGTGTTCGACGGCGTACGGCACGACGGGCCGGTCACCGTCGCGGCCGGGGCGGTCACGGTCGTCGAAGAGACCCAGGAAACCCAGGAAGCCCTGGAAAACAGGGAAACCCCCCACCCCTAGGGAGACCGTCATGAGACGCATCCTCACCGCACTGCTGTTACTCGGCGCCCTCGTCGTCGCCCAGCCCGCCCACGCCGCGAAGGGTCCGGGACGACCGGCGATCAGGGGCGCGGACGTCTCCAGCCTGGCCAAGTCGGAGGCGCTCGGCGGGGTCTACCGCGACGCGGGCGGGCGGGCCGGCGACGCGCTGCGCATCCTCGCGCGGGGCGGGCTCAACTCCATCCGGCTCAAGGTCTGGGTGAACCCGGCCGACGGCTACAACACCAAGACGCAGGTGCTCGCCGTGGCCAGGCGCGCCAAGGCGCTCGGCATGAGCCTGCTCGTCGACTTCCATTACTCCGACGGCTGGGCGGACCCCGGCAAGCAGGTCAAGCCCGCCGCCTGGCAGTCGCTCTCGTTCGAGCAGCTCAAGCAGGCGGTGTACGCCCACACCTACGACGTGCTCGACGCCCTGCGCCGCCAGGGCACCACGGCCGACCTGGTGCAGGTCGGCAACGAGATCAACGGCGGCCTGCTGTGGCCCGACGGCTCCAACTCCACCTGGCCGAACACCGCCGCCCTGCTGAACGCCGGCTACGACGCCGTCAAGGCCGTCTCGGGGAGCACGAAGGTCGTGCTGCACCTGGCCGACGGCGGCGACAACGGCCTCTACCGCTGGTGGTTCGACAACGCCAACGCGCACGGCATCCGCTACGACGTGATCGGGCTGTCGTACTACGCCTACTGGCACGGCACGCTGGACGCCTTCCGGGCCAACATCAACGACGTCGCCACCCGGTACGCCAAGCCGGTGCTGGTCGTCGAGACCGCCTACCCGTTCACGACGGCCGACGCCGACGGCTGGCCCAACATCATCACGGCCGCCGAGCCGTACCCCGGCTACCGCGCCACGCCGCAGGGCCAGTCGGCGATGCTGGCCAAGGTCGCCGAGATCGTGCGGAACGTCCCGAACGGCCGCGGGCTCGGCCTCTACACCTGGGAGGCCACCTGGACCGGCGTGCGCGGCAACGGCTGGGACCCGGCCGACCCGTCGTCCGGCAACGGCTGGGAGAACCAGGCGCTGTTCGACTACGCGGGCCGCGCGCTCCCGGCTTTGACGGTGCTCGGCCGCGGCTGACCGCACGGGGCCGCACGGGGCCGGGCGGGGCCGGGCGGGGCCGGGCGGGGCCGGGCGGGGTCCGCGGTGCCCGGGATGGGCATGATGAAGCGCATGACGATCTCAGCAGACGAGCTGCTCACCACGACCCGCAGCGTCCGCAAGCGCCTCGACCTCACCCGCGAGGTCCCGATCGAGCTGGTCAAGGAGTGCCTGGACATCGCGCTCCAGGCGCCCACCGGGAGCAACGCGCAGGGCTGGCACTGGGTGGTGGTCACCGATGAGGACAAGCGCAAGACCATCGGCGACTACTACGGGCGCTCGTTCCGCCGCTACTACGAGTCGAGCGCCTCGGCCGGTCGGCTGTACGAGGACGACCCGGCCAGGGCGGCCACCCAGCAGCGGGTCTCGGCCAGCGCGGCCTACCTGGCCGAGCACATGGGCGAGGTGCCGGTGCTGGTGCTGGGCTGCCTGACGGTGCCGGCCCTGCCGCAGGGCAACCAGGCGGGGCTGTGGGGCTCGCTGCTGCCCGCGGCCTGGAGCTACATGCTGGCCGCCCGCGCCCGTGGCCTGGGCACCGCGTGGACGTCGCTGCACCTGGCGTACGAGGCCGAGATCGCCGAGCTGCTCGGCATCCCGGGCGACGTGCGCCAGGGCGTGCTCATCCCGACCGCGTACTACACGGGTGAGACGTTCGGGCGGGCGAAGCGGCAGCCGCTCGACGAGGTGCTGCACATCGACCAATGGTGACCATTCACCGCAAACCCGATATTTCCCGTATTGCCGGTCCTTGCCGGGTGCTCCACCTTAGGATCATCGCCATACCCCCTTGACGATCATCCACGAGGAGCCGACAGTGCCCGAGAGCGAGCGGGAAAGCGCGTCCAGCGGGATCGACACGAGCAAGCCCAGCGTCGCCCGCGTCTACGACTACTTTCTCGGCGGCAAGGACAACTACGAGATCGACCGCCAGGTGGCCGCAGCCGCGCTGAAGGTCGCGCCCGACGCGCCGCAGGCGGCGATGGCCAACCGGGAGTTCCTGCGGCGCACCGTGCGCCACCTCGCCGCCGAGGCCGGTCTCCGCCAGTTCCTGGACATCGGCTCCGGCCTGCCCACCCAGGGCAACGTGCACGAGGTGGCCCAGTCGGTGACGCCGGGGGCCCACGTCGTGTACGTCGACCACGACCCCATCGTGCTCGCCCACGGCCGCGCCCTGCTGGCCGTGGACGAGACCACCACGATCGTGGACGCCGACGCCCGCGAGCCGGAGAAGGTGATGGACGACCCGAGGACGCAGGCCCTCATCGACTTCTCCGAGCCGGTCGGGCTGCTGCTCTTCGGCATCCTCCACCACCTCAACGACGAGGAGAACCCCGGAGACGTCGCCGCCCGCTACATCAGCAGGCTCGCCCCCGGCAGCCACGTGGTGATCTCCCACTTCCACAACCCGGGCGCGGCGCTGCCCGAGGTGTCGGAGCAGGCGAGGAGCGCCGAGAAGATCTTCAACGACAACCTCGGCACCGGCCGCTGGCGCACCAGGGAGGAGATCCTCGCCTACTTCGACGGGCTGGAGCTGCTGGAGCCCGGCCTGGTGCCGCTGCCCGAGTGGCGCCCGGAGACCGGCGACCACCAGGCGGCGCCGGGGATCACGTACCACACCTTCGTCGGCGGCGTGGCACGCAAACCCTGACACCCCTTGGACGTCAGCCGACCGGCAGCTTGCCGGAGGTGACCACGTCGCGGTACCAGTGGGCGCTGTCCTTCCAGGTGCGCTCCATCGTCTCGCGGTCCACCCGGACGATGCCGAACCGCTTGGCGTAGCCGTGCGCCCACTCGAAGTTGTCCATGAGCGACCACACGAAGTAGCCGCGTACGTCCGCGCCCTGCGCGATGGCCTCGCTGACCGCCGTCAGGTGGCGGTGCAGGTAGTCGACGCGGTCCTGGTCACGGACGCGCCCGTCGGGGGAGACCGGGTCGGGGAAGGCCGCGCCGTTCTCCGTGATCATGGTGGGCAGGTCCGGGTAGTCGCGGTGCAGGCGCAGCAGCAGCTCGGTCAGGCCGGTCTCGTCGATGTTCCAGCCCATCTCCGTGTACGGGCCCGGCTGCCGGACGAACTCCACGCTCTCGCAGGCGATCCACGGCGAGGCGGCGCCGTCCTGGTGGCCGTCGGCGGTCTCCTTCGGGCCGCTGCCGTCCCAGTGGCGTACCAGCGTGGGGTTGTAGTAGTTGACGCCGAGCACGTCGAGCGGCTGGCAGGCGGTGGCCTCGTCGCCGTCGCGCACGAACGACCAGTCGGTCACCCCGGCGGTGTCGGCGAGCAGGTCGGCCGGGTAGGCGCCCTCCAGCATCGGGCCGAGGAAGGCCCGGTTGGCCAGCGCGTCCGCACGGCGCACCGCGTCGGCGTCGGCCTCCGACACGCCGCGGACGTGGTGCAGGTTGAGCGTCACCGACATCTGCGCGTCCTTGGCCGCGGTCGAGCGCAGCGCCTGCACGGCCAGGCCGTGGCCCAGGTTGAGGTGGTGCACGGCGGCCAGCGCGGCGGCCGGCTCGGTACGCGCGGGGGCGTGCACGCCGGAGGCGTAGCCGAGGTAGGCCGAGCACCACGGCTCGTTCAGCGTGATCCACGTGTGCACGCGGTCGCCGAGCGCCTCGCCCATGAGCCTGGCGTACTCGCCGAAGCGCTCCGCGGTGTCGCGGTGCGGCCAGCCGCCCGCGTCCTCCAGCTCCTGCGGCAGGTCCCAGTGGTAGAGGGTGGCGACCGGTGCGATGCCCCTGCTCAGCAGGCCGTCCACGAGCCGCTGGTAGAAGTCGAGCCCGGCGGCGTTGACCGGGCCGGTCCCGCCGGGCTGCACGCGCGGCCAGGAGATGGAGAAGCGGTAGGCGCCGACGCGCAGCGCGGCCAGCAGGTCGAGGTCCTCCTCCAGGCGGTGGTAGTGGTCGCAGGCCACGTCTCCGGTGTCGCCGCCCGCCACCAGGCCGGGCGTGTGGGAGAAGGTGTCCCAGATGGACGGGCCGCGGCCGTCCTCGTTCCAGGCTCCTTCGACCTGGTAGGCGGCGGTGGCGGTGCCCCACACAAAGTTGTCGGGAAAGACGGACATGTCACTCCTTGAGGTGATTAATGGCGAATTCAGGGTGAAGGTCAGGCAGTAACCAGGGCGGCGACCTCGCGCGGCGCCAGCGTGATCGCGCCCTCGGCGGGCGCGCCGGTCAGCAGGTCGTCGGCGCGGCCGGGCAGCTCCACCCGTACGTCCCGCGTCCCGTGGTTGAGCACGAACAGCACCTCGCCGCGGCGCACCGCCTCCACGCCGGGCGGCAGGCCGGGCAGTTCGCCCGCCACGCCCGCGTCGGCCAGCACGCGCTCGGCCAGCGCGCCCAGGGCGGCCGGCTCGGGCATCGTGCCGACGTACCAGGCCAGGCCGTCGCCGTGCCGGTGCCGGGTGATCGCGGGGTGCCCGGCCAGGTCGCCGTCGGCGAACTCGGCCACCACCTCGGCGCCCTCGGCGGTCAGCAGCTCGGTCCAGGTGTCGGCGGCGAACCCGTCCTCGCCGCCGCCCCACCGGCACCGTACGGGCCCGCCCACGGGCAGCCACTCCTCGCCGGAGACGCCCAGCACCTCGCGCAGCGGCGCGGGGAAGCGCCCCGTGCGGATGTGCGAGCGCGGGTCCACGATCCCCGAGAACGGCCCCACCACGAGCACCCCGCCGCTGCGCGCGTACGCGTCCAGCCAGGCCGCCTGCTCGTCGCTGACGAGGAACAGGTTCGGCACCACGACCAGCGCGTAGCCGTCCAGGTCCGCCCCCGGCGGCACCACGTCCACGGCGACGCCGCGCTCGAAGAACGGCACGTAGTAGTTCAGGAGCTGCTCGTCGGCGTTGAGCCGGTCGCTGGGCCGCCCGCGATCCTCCAGCGCCCACCAGCTGTCCCAGCCGAACACCATCGCCACCCGCGCCGGCACCTCGGTGCCGGCCACCCGGGAGAGCCCGCGCAGCTCCTGACCGTGCGCGCGCACGGCGGCGTGCAGCCGCGTCTCAGGACCGGCGTGCGGCACCATCGCCGCGTGGAAGCGCTCGGCGCCGAAGCGCGAGGCCCGCCACTGGAAGTAGCACAGCCCGTCCGCGCCGCGCGCGAGCGCCTGCAGCGACTCCAGGCGGAACTGCCCCGGCGGCTTGGGCAGGTTGTGCGGCCGCCAGTTGACGGCGTTGGTGGCCTGCTCCATCAGCAGCCACGGCCGGCCCTCGGCCAGACCGCGCATCAGGTCGTGGGTGAGCGCCGTGCGCGCCGGGGTGAGCGGGTCGCCCGGCTCGGGGTAGCAGTCGTTGGCGACCACGTCCTCCTCCGCGGCCCACGCCCAGGCGTCGACCGGCTTGAAGAAGCCCATGAAGTTCGTGGTGACCGGCACCTCGGGGGTGCGGGCGCGCAGCAGGTCCCGCTGGGCGCGGAAGTGCGCGAGCATCTGGTCGTTGCAGAAGCGCCGCCAGTCGAGCCGCTGGCCCGGATTGATGATGTACGGGGCGGTGCGCGGCGGCAGGATCTCCTCCCAGTCGCCGTAGCCCTGGCTCCAGAACGTCGTGCCCCACGCCTCGTTGAGCGTCTCCAGGTCGCCGTGCCGCTCGCGCAGCCAGCGGCGGAACGCGGCGGCCGACTCGTCACAGTGGCAGAACTGGCCGTACTCGTTGCCCACGTGCCACATCGCCAGCGCCGGATGGCCGGCGTAGCGGTCGGCGAGGGCGGTCACGATGTCGAGGGAGCGCTCCCAATAAACGGACGAAGAAGGACAGAACTGGTTCCGCGCGCCGTACCAGAGCGTCGTGCCCGACTCGTCCACCGGCAGCGTCTCCGGCCAGCGGTGGCCCAGCCAGGGGGGCGGCGAGGCCGTCGGCGTCGCCAGGTCCACGGCGATGTCGTGCCCGGCCATCAGGTCGAGCAGCCGGTCCAGCCAGCCGAAGTCGTGCTTGCCCGGCTCCGGCTCCAGCCGCGCCCAGCTGAACACGCCGACCGTGACCAGGTTGACCCCGGCCGCACGCATCAGCGCGGCGTCCTGTTCCCACACCTCCTCGGGCCACTGCTCGGGGTTGTAGTCCCCGCCGAACAGCAGTCCCCTCTTCTGCGTGAGGGTGTGCATTCCGAGCTTCACGAAGCGGCTCCCGTACGTGGTGGTGCTGAACTGTCGCCGGTCACCAGCCGGCAGGGCACCAGCCGCTGCCGGGGCGGCCCGCCGCCGCCCAACCGGTCGATGAGCATGCGGGCACCCAGCCTGCCCAGCTCCGCGCTGGGCGGTTCGAGCGTGGTCAGCCTGGGGTGGAACATCTCCGCGACCCGCGCGGACGACAGCACGAGCAGCAGGGTCAGGTCGTCGGGGACGCGCAGGCCGCGCCGCGCCGCGGCGGCCAGCACCCCGGCCGCCGCGCGGTCGTCCATCACGGCCAGCGCGGTCACGCCGGGGCGGGCGTCGAGCAGGGCTTCCAGCGCCCGCGCGCCCTCCTCCGGCGAGCCTGCGTGGCCGCCGTCCACGTACGCCAGCCCCGCCTCGCGGGCGGCGGCGGCGAGCGCGTCCGAGGCGCGGACGGCGGGGCCGTACCCGGCCGCGAACGCGGCGGCGGGCAGGTTGACGAAGGCCAGCGCCCGGTGGCCGAGCCCGGCCACGTGCGCCACGGCCTGCCGCGCGGTCGCGGCGAAGTCGATGTCGGCGTAGTCGATGCCGCCGGGCTCGCGGGTCCGCCCGATCATCGCGAACGGCACCCCCGCCCGCGTCAGGAACGCCGGCCGCTCGTCGTCGAGCCGCACCTCCATCAGCAGCACGCCGTCCACCAGGCCGAGCCCGGTCAGGTGGCGCAGCTCCTCGATGGGTCCCGCGCTCTCCGGCGAGAGCAGCACGTGGTAGCCCAGCTCCTTGGCCGCCTCGGCGGCGCCGGTGGCGAAGCGCATCTCCGTCGGCCCGAAGCCGCCGATCGGCGCGGGGAACAGCAGCGCGAGGATCCGGGTGCGTTTGCTCTGCAGGCCCCTGGCCAGCAGGTTCGGCCGGTAGCCGAGCTCGCGGGCGGCCTGCTCGATGCGCAGCTTCGTGGCCGCCGCCACGGGGCGGGTGCCGTTGAGCGCGGCCGAGACGGTGCTGACGGCCACCTGCGCGCGTGCTGCCACGTCGCGCAACGAGGTCATGGCGCTCCAACGGTCGATGTGAGAAGTCGAAACGTTTCGCAAACCTAAAGTCCGATTTGCGGCGTTGTCAATGGGCAGGATTGCGGGCGCCCGAAAGTCACCGGGGCGGCGGGTGCCTTGAGACGCCCGCCGCCGCAGGTCAGTACCCGTTCAGTACACGTACGGCCAGCCGGCCGAGTCCCAGCCGATGAGGTTCACGCCCAGTTTCGGCGTCCCGTTGTCGTTGCGGTCGTAGTAGTGGTAGACGAGCAGGTCGCCGTCCACGTCCGACATGACGCTCTGCCCGCCGGGGCCGACGACCTGGTCATGGGTCTCCAGCACCATCGTGCCGCCGCCGCTCAGCATCGAGCGGCCTGAGCGGTCCACGTACGGGCCCGTGGGGCTGGTGGAGCGGCCCACCTTGATCTTGTACGTGCTGTTCAGGCCCGCGCAGCACCGGTCGTAGGAGGCGAACAGGTAGTAGTGGTTGCCGTGCCTGACGATGTCGGGCGCCTCCACCGCGTACGGCGCGTCCGGCCGGGTCGCCAGGTGGTGGAGCGTGCGGTCGGAGGAGTGGCGCTTGCCGGTCGAGGGTTCGAGCCTGATCATCTTGATGCCCGTCCAGTACGACCCGAAGCTCAGCCACCACCGGCCCGAGGCGTCCACGAGCAGGTTGGGGTCGATGGCGTTGTGGTCGGAGCTCGTCGTCGTGGAGTAGACGATGCCCTGGTCGCTCCACGAGCCGGGCTGGCCGGTCGAGCTGGTGGCCAGGCCGATCGCCGAGTTGTTCGAGCCGAAGCTGGAGACCGCGTAGTACATCAGGTATCTCCCGCCCTGCTGGGAGATGTCGGGCGCCCACGGATCGTTGCCCGATGAGTACGTCCGCCACCACGACGGCGGCGTGCGGAAGGCGGAGCCGGACCTGGTGAAGTGGACGCGGTCGGTGGAGGTGCGGGCCTCCAGATAGCCATGGGTGGAGTAGAGCACGTAGTTGGACGAGGTGCGGATCATCGTGGGGTCGTGCACGACCACGTCGCCGGTCACCCGGCCGGGGCCGGGATAGGCGAACGCGGCTCCCATGAGCGTGAGTGCCGCCGCGATGGCGGCGACGGGACGGAACAGGCGGCGCAAGGGTCCTCCTTCGATCGGGAAAGGTGACCGCTTCGCTCCGCCGGACGCCGCGCCGGGTGCGTCGCAGGCAATGTAGGCGCGCTTTTCCGCCACCGTCAACCCTGCGGTTGTCCGGCGTGAAAGTTACACGCCGGATATATCGGCGGGTGCCAGGTGACCTGCCAAGATTCCGGACATGCCGAGCTTGTGGCTTGACGGAGCGTCTTGACGTCCATAGGTTCAGGCCACTTTCGACCCGTGATGTTAGCGCTAACAAAAGCTCTGGCATCAGCGCCGCCGGAAGCCGCGCCGCGTCACACCGACCGGCCGGACGTTCGCGTCCGGCCGGCCACCGCCATGACCGGCACAAGCCCGCGCTTCCGCGCTTTCCGCGCAGTGTGGGAGGCAGGGCGCGGGTCCCGAGGGCAGGGGAGTCAGCCGGTCGGGGGAGCGGTGGAGCGCCGGTGGATGAGCTCGATGGGGCCGGTCAGCACTTCGGCGACCGTCGCGTCCGGGTCCAGGCCGCCCAGCAGCGTCACCCCGCGCCGGCCCAGCTCGGCCAGCGGCATCCGCACGGTGGTGAGCGCCGGGTTGAGATAGCTGGCCAGGTCGAGGTCGTGCACCGCGACGATGGAGACGTCGCGCGGGATCTCCAGCCCGGCCGCCCGCACGCCCTCCATCGCTCCGATGGCGGAGGCCACGTTCGCCACGAACACCGCCGTCGGCCGCTCGCCCTCGGGCGCCTCGGCCAGCAGCCTGGCCATCGCCGCGGCCCCGCCCGCCGGCGTGTAGTCGGCCGCCGTGATCGGCCCCTCGGTCAGGCCGGCGTCGCGCATCGCCGCCGAGTAGCCGGCCGACCTGCGCGCGGCCGTGTCGGCGCGCGACGGTCCCGCGAGGTGCGCGATGCGGCGGTGGCCCAGGCGTACCAGGTGCTCGACGGCTAGCGCGGCGGCCCGCTGGTCGTCGAGGATGACGTAGCGCCTGACCCCCTGGCCGCGGTTGTTGAGCATCAGCCACGGGATCGCCGCCTGGTCGAGCTGCGCGGCCAGGTCCGCGTCCTCCCCCGTGCCGGCCAGCAGCAGCCCGTCGATGCGGCCCTGCCCGATGCGGTCCATGTACTCGCCGAGGCCGGCCCCCATGGCGCTGCCGGTGACCAGCACGTAGCCCTGCGCGGCGGCCTCCGACTCGGCGCCCTTGATGATCTCGGCGTAGACGGGGTTGGCGAAGTCGGGGATGAACAGCCCGAACATGTGCGCCCGCGACGTGCGCAGGCTGCGCGCCGCCACGTTCGGCCGGTAGCCCAGCTCCTCGATCGCGGCCAGCACCCGCTCGCGCGTCTCCTGCCGGATGTTGAGCGTCGGGTCCTTGTTGACGACGCGCGAGACGACGGCCCTGTCGACCCGCGCCATCGCGGCGACGTCGGCGAGCGTCACGCGGGCGCGCTTCATGCCGGTGATCCAGGGCGTACGCTCCGGCCGCTGTCCATCGACCGGTAGAGCGCGTCGAGCAGGCGCAGCGTGCCGAGGTTGTCGGCGCCGGACGTCTCCGGCTCGCCGCCCTCGGCGACCGCCCGCAGCAGCGACCCCATCGGCCCGGCCACCGCGTCGGGCAGCCAGCGGCGGGTCACCGGGTACGGCAGCCACCCGTCCGTCGGCAGCGCCCGGCTGCTCACCTCCAGGGTGTCGGGGCGGCCGTGCGGATAGTCGTACAGCAGGCCGAGCGTGCCCCTGATGGCGCCCTCGGTGCCGTCGATGCGGAAGGCCGCCTCGCCGTCGCCGGTGCGGTTCTCGTGGGTGGCGTGCACCAGCGCCCGCACCTCGCCGGGGTAGACCAGCGTGCTCATCGTGCGCGTCTCGCCCTTGGCGACCTGGCCCGGCGTCCGGCTGCCGGTGCAGAAGACCAGCTCGGGGTCGCCCAGGACGGACCTGATCGCGTCGAGGTAGTGGATCGAGTGGTAGACGATCTCCAGCCGGTCGGTGGTGACCAGCCAGTCCCACGCGCTCCAGTCGGTGAAGATGTCGACGGTGAAGGTCATCGCCGTCGGCTCGCCGATCCAGCCCTGCCGCACCATCGCGCGGGCGGCCGCGATGCCCTCGTCGAAGCGGAGCTGCTGGTTGACCGCGATCTTGCGGCCGGCCGCCGCGGCGAGGTCCACCAGCTCCTGGCCGGCGGCCACGTCCGGCGCGAACGGCTTCTGGCAGAGCAGGTGTTTCCCGGCCGCCAGTGCCTGCCGTGCGATGCCCGGTTGCGCGCCCGGCGCGACCGCGATGTCCACGACCTCGGCCCGCCCGTCGGCCAGCAGCTCCTCCAGCGTCCCGTACACGCGCGGCACGCCGTGCCGGGCGGCCACCTCGGCGGCGCGGCCCGCGTCGAGGTCGAACAGACCGGCCACCTCCAGCCCGGCCTGCCGGTAGGCGGGCAGGTGGGCCACGTCCACGATGGCCCCGGCGCCCACGATCGCGACCGGCCGGCGGTGCTCGGCCGGGATCGCGAGGTCGGCGGCGGCCGCGATGGGCGCGAACACGTCGATCACCGCTCCTCCATCCCGTAGCAGCGGGCGGCGGTGCCGCCGAGCAGCTGCGCGCGGCCGGCCTCGTCCAGGCCAGACAGCGCGACCAGCGTCTCCCGCCACACCTTGGCGTAGTCGCCGGCCAGCGTGGCCACCGGCCAGTCGCTGCCGAACATCAGCCGCTCGGGGCCGAACAGCTCGATCGCGTGCTCGACGTACGGCCGCAGGTCCTCGCCGGTCCACGTCCCGGCGTCGGCCGCGGTGTTCAGCCCCGACACCTTCGCGTACACGTCAGGGCACTGCGCGGCCCGCGCCAGCAGCGACGCCCACGGCTCCCACCCCTTGTCCTTGATCGGCGGCTTGGCCAGATGGTCGATCACCATGCGCAGCCCCGGCACCCGCTCGGCCAGCACCGGCACGTGCTCCAGATGCCGGGGCAGCACCGCCACCACGTCGAACGGCAGCCCGGCCGCCGCCAGCAGCCGCAGCCCCTCGATCACGGGCTCCTGGAGCACCCAGTCGGGGTCGGGCTCGTCGTGGATGAGGTGCCTGATCCCGGCGAACTTCGCATGCCGCCGGTACCGCTCCAACGCCTCGGCCGCCTCATCGGGCCGGGCCAGCGGCACCCAGCCGACGACCGCGCCGATCACGTCGTACGCGTCCGCCTGCGCCAGCATCGCGTCGGTGTCGGCGTAGGAGTCCATCGCCTGCACCAGCACCGTGCGGTCGACGCCCGCCTCGGCGAGCTGGGGCAGCAGCTCGGGCGGCTCGAACGTACGGAAGATCGGCCCCGACTCCGGCGTCAGCCAGGGGTACGAACCCGTCTCCAGGTTCCAGAAGTGCTGGTGGGCGTCGATGACGGTCATCCAGCTCCCCTTCCCGTGATCAATCGTTTGAGCGTCACAAGGTAGCAGGAGGTTGGACGAGCTCCAGGGTGATCTCGTCCGGGTCCAGGAAGTAACAGGCGTAACCGCCCTTGTTGACCCCTGCGGTGATCTCGGCGGGCGGGTTGACGAAGCGGACCCCGGCCGCCGACAGCCGGGCGTGCTCGGCCCGCGCGTCCTCGACGGCGAGCGCCAGGTGGGCGGCGCCGGGCAGGTGGCGGGCCGGGTCGCGGGCTGCACCGCGCGGGCGTACGTACTCGACCAGCTCCAGGTCGTGCGTGGAGACGCCGCGCGGCTGCCCCGGCACGGCGAGCTGGGCCACCCGCAGCACCGCGTCGGGATGGCCGACCAGCCGCCGGGTGTAGGCGTTGTCCTGCTCCTGCGCGTGCACCAGCGTGAAGCCGAGCAGGTCGCGGTAGAAGGCCACGGACCTGTCGAGATCGGCCACCGTGAACGAGAAATGCCAGACGCCTCTCATCCCTTCACCAGCTCCCGTACGCTCGCGGCGATCCGCGCGGCGTCCGGCACCAGCGACTCGGCCAGCACCGGCGCGGCCGGCATGCGCACGTCCGGCGTGCCGATCCTGATCGGCGGCGCGAGCAGCGGCGCCCCCGCCTCCGTGACCCGGGCGACGACCTCGGCGCCGAAGCCGCCGGTGACGTTCGCCTCGTGGACGACCGCGAGCCGGCCCGTCCGCCGGACGCCGCCGAGCACCGCGCCGACGTCGAACGGGTTGAGCCACGGCGTCTCCAGCACCTGCGCCTCGACACCCTCGCCGGCCAGCCGCTCGGCCGCCTCCAGCACCCGGTGCGTCATCGCCCCCCAGGTCACGATCGTCACGTCCGAGCCGTCGCGGCGGGTGCGCGCCCCGCCCATCGGCTTGACCGGGCCGTCGGTCTCGACCGGCTGCTTGGCGCCGGAGTACAGCGTGCGGTTCTCGATCACCAGGACCGGGTCGTCGCCGTGCACCGCCGTCACCAGCAGGTCGTACGCGTCCTGCGGCGTGCTGGGCAGGCATACCCGCAGCCCCGGCACGTGCAGGAACAGCGCCTCCAGCGACTGCGAGTGCTGCGCGCACGCGCCGGGCGCGTTGCCCTGCTGGGTGCGGATCGTCAGCGGCGCCGTCAGCCGGCCGCCCGAGACGTACCGCACGTTGGCCGCCTGGTTGACGATCTGGTCCAGCGCGACCAGCGAGAAGTCGGCCCACATGATCTCCACGATCGGGCGGCGGCCGAACATCGCCGCCCCCACCGCGCTGCCGAGGATCGCCGACTCGCTGATCGGGGTGTCGAAGACCCGCTCGCCGTACTTCCCGCGCAGCCCCCGCGTCACCCCGAACACGCCGCCCGGCACGGCCACGTCCTCGCCGTAGACCAGCGTCTGCGGCAGCTCCTCCATCACCCGGTGCAGGGCCGCGTTCACGGCCTCGCCGTAGGTCAGCTCACGCATAAAGGTGCTCCCTCGCCGTCGCCGGGTCGGCGGGCGGCGCCGCCAGCGCGGCCGCCGCCGCGGCCTCCGTCTCCTCGCGGGCCCGCCGCTCCACCGCGTCGATCTCCCGCTCAGGCACGCCGTCGGCCAGCAGGCCCGCGCGCAGCCGCGCGATCGGCTCCCTGCGCCTGATCCGGTCCAGCTCGCCCGGCTGCCGGTAGGTCTCGGCGTCGCCGATGTAGTGGCCCACCAGCCGCTCGGTCATGCACTCCAGCAGCGTCGGCCCGCCGCCCTCGCGGGCCACCTCCAGCGCGTCGCGCACGTGGAAGCGCACCGCCTCCGCGTCGTTGCCGTCCACGCGGTGGCCCGGCATCCCGTACGCGGCGGCGCGGTCGGCCAGCCGCGCGTTGCCCACCATGCCGGCGATCGGCGTCAGCTCCGAGTAGCGGTTGTTCTCGCACACGAACACCACCGGCAGCTTGAAGGCCGCGGCGAAGTTCATCGCCTCGTGCACCGCGCCCTGGTTCATCGCGCCGTCGCCGAACACGCTCACCGCGGCCCGGCCGGAGCCGTCGTGCCGGCCCGCCAGCGCCGCCCCGCAGGCCAGCGGCGCGCCCGCGCCGACGATCGAGTTCTCGCCGTGGAAGCCGTACTCGGCGGCCGTGAAGTACGCCGAACCGCCGCGCCCCCCGTTGACCCCGCTCGCCCGGCCCATCAGCTCCGCGAACAGCGGCTCCGCCGGGACCCCGCGCGCCAGCGCCCAGCCGTGCCCCCGGTAGGTCGCGAACAGCGCGTCCTGCTCCTCCAGCTCGCCGCACGCCCCGACCGGGATCGCCTCCTGCCCGACGCACAGGTGCACCGACCCGACGATCGGGCCCTGCACCCGCAGGTCGCGCACCTTCTCCTCGAACGCGCGGATCCGCCACATGGCCAGCAGATCCGCCAGCCGCCGCTCACTCATGCCCGCTCCTCCAGGTCTTGAGCGCCGCGGCGCAGATCGCCCCGGCGTCGCCGACGTAGGACTCGGGCGGGATGGGCAGCGGGCCCAGGCTCTCCAGGTCGCCGGGCCCCGCCGTCCCGCGCAGCGCGTCGGCCAGCGCCAGGCCCTGCTCGCGCGCCTCCTGCGCCGCCCGGTAGACCAGGTCGTGCGCGCGCTCCCTGCCCAGCGCCGGCGCCAGGCGCATCATGTACGCCTCCGCCATGATCAGGCCGCCCTCCGCGTCCAGGTTGGCGCGCATCGCCTCCGGATAGACCCGCAGGCCCGCCGCCACGTCGGCGGCCGTGGCCAGCGCGCCCGCGGCCAGCTCGGCCAGCAGCGGCACCACGTACCACTCCACCTGCCACTCGCCGGCCGCCCGCTCGTGCCCCGCCTCCATCGCGCGGAACAGGCCGGAGCTGAGCGCGCCCGCCGTGCCGGACATGCCGATCACGGCCTCGCAGCCGATCGGGTTCGCCTTCTGCGGCATCGTCGAGGAGGCGCCCCTGTGGTGGCCGCCCGCCTCGCGCACCTCGCCCACCTCGGTCCTCGACAGGTCCACGACCTCCCGGGCGAAGCGGGCCGCCGTCGCCGCCAGCGACGCGCACGTCACGCCGAACTCCGCCACGCCGTCCCTCGCCACGTGCCACGGCACCTCGGTCGTCCGCAGGCCCAGCTCGCGCGCCATGACCGCGCGGACGTCCGACGAGCGCTCGCCCATGGCCGCCGAGGTGCCGCCCGCGCCGAACAGCGACACCACCCGCACCTGCCGCCCGGTCGCGGCCACCCGCTCGCGCTGCCGCGTCACCTCCGCCAGCAGCACCGCCATCTTCGCCCCGAACGTCGTCGGCACCGCCTGCTGCGCGTGCGTACGGGCCGCGATGACCGTGCCCGCGTGCTCGTCCACCAGCCGCGCCACCGCGTCGCCGAACCCGCGCAGCAGCTCGGCCAGCCGGTCGAGCGCCTCGCCGAGCTGCAGGGCCAGGCCGGTGTCCATGATGTCCTGGGTGGTCGCGCCGTAGTGCACACGCCCGTCCGGGCCTTCGGGCAGCGCCGCCGCGATCATCCTGACGAGGGGGAGGATCGGGTAGCCCACGTTCACCGCCTCCGACCACAGGCGCGGCAGGTCCACGGTGGCGGGCACGCAGGCCGCGGCGATGGCCGCCGCGTCCTGGCGCGTGATCACGCCGGTCTCCGCCTGCGCCGTGGCCAGCGCCGCCTCCGTGCGCAGCCAGGCCAGTACCGTGCGCTCGGCGGAGAGGATCTCGGCCATCGCGGGGTCGCCGAACAGCTCGGGCAGCAGCTTGAACGTCTGCCGCGTCGTCTGCCGTGTCGTCTGCCGTGTCGTTTGGGAGATCGTTTGGGAGGTCGTCTGAGGGGTCGTCTGGGGAGCCGCCTGCGGGGTCCTCCGGGGGGTCAAAGTCAGTTCATCTCCAGTCCGCCGTCGACGTTGAGCGCCTGGCCGGTCACGAACGACGCCAGGTCGCTGGCCAGGAACAACACCGCCGCCGCCACCTCCTCTGGCCGCCCCACCCGCTTGAGCGGCGAGCGCTCGCCGACCTCCTTCAGGTAGCCCTCCCCGGCCCCTGGGCCGAAGCGGCGGTCGCGGTCGCTGATGATCTCCTCCCACATCGGGGTGAGGAAGACGCCGGGGCAGACCGCGTTCACCCGTACGGGGGCGAGGGCCTCGGCCGCCGACCTGGTCAGCGACAGCAGCGCCGTCTTGCTCGCCGAGTAGTGGGCCGCGTTCGGCCGGCCCGATCGGGCGGCCACCGAGGCCAGCGTCACGATCGAGCCGGCGCCCTGCCCGGCCATCCGCCGCCCGGCCGCCTGCGTCAGCCAGAACGTGGCGTTGAGGTTGACGTCCACGATGCGCAGCCACTCGCCGGGGTCGATGTCGAGCAGCGGCGTGGTGCGCATGATGCCGGCGCAGTTCACCAGCACGTCGATCCGGTCGAACCCCTCCACCAGGGCCGTGGCCTGGGCGCGGTCGGTGAGGTCGGCCGGCCGCGCCGCCGCGCCCAGCTCCGCCGCCGCCGCGCTCAGGCGCGGGCTTTCGAGGTCGGAGAGCACGACGTCGGCTCCCGCGTCGGCCAGGGCACGGGCGCAGGCGAACCCGAGACCGCCCGCGCCGCCGGTGACGAGCGCGGTACGGCCGGTCAGGTCGATGGTGACAGGCATCCGTCTCCCTCTGCCGAGTCAAACGTTTGACCAGACCCTAACAAGGAGCCAGCAAACGGAACAAGGGGCAGTTCAATCGTTTTTATCGGGATATTTCCCCGATTGATCAGACATGTGAAACGAACCGCGCGGGCGGCAGGCGCAGCGGTCAGGAGGCGTCCGCCCAGCCCAGCTCCTCGTGGAAGGCCCGGCGTGCCCGTGCGAACGCCTCCCTGTCCAGCACCGCTCCCTCGTGGGGGCCGGTCGTGATCGGCTCGTCGTGCAGGCGGGCCGGCAGCTCCTCGCTCAGCAGGTCGGGGAAGTCGTCGGATGCCGCGGCCTCGCGCAGGGCGTAGGCGCGCATCCCGTCCAGGCGGGCCTGACCGGCGGCCAGCAGGTCGTCCAGCGTGAACGGCTCCCCGAGCACGGCCGTCACCAGCGTGGTCAGGCGGTCGATGGTGAGCGGGCGGGTCGGGGTGGAGGCGAAGACGCACAGGTTGAGCGCGTCCAGGCCGCTCCACAGGCGCAGCAGGCGGGCGCTGCGCCGGCCGCGCTCCTCGTTCAGCTCACCGGCCGGCGCGGGGGCGGCGCCGACCCTGGCGGCCTCGGGGAAGCTGTAGCCGAGCCCGGCGACCGGGTCGAAGTCGAGATCGTGCTCCAGGGCGTCGTAGCGGGGGCCGCCGGGCGCGAGGGCGTACCCGAGGCCGATGCCGGGCTGCGGGCGCGGATCGAAGCACGGCAGCTCGGCGCCCTTGGCCGTCATCGCGTACGTCCGCGCCTCGGACCCCAGCCGCCGCGCCGCCCTGGCCGACCCCTCCGCCAGCAGGTCGCCGAGGGGCCCCGACCGGCCGGCGACGTCCTCGATGAGCTCCGGCAGCGCCGCCGCGTCCCCGAACGCCGGCCCGCCAGGCAGCAGCCCGTGCCCCGCGCACTCCATCGCGAAGGCCAGCGTGCCGCCGAGCGAGACCTGGTCGAGGCCGAGGTCGTTGCAGCGGGCGTTGGCGGCGAGCACGGCGCCGAGGTCGTCGATGCCGAGATTCCACCCCAGCGACAGGAACGCCTCCTGCCCCAGCCCACCGGTCCGCCCGCCGTACACCTTGAGGCAGTCGTTAGGGCAGCCGGGACAGGCGCCGGTCGTGGCCACCGCCCGCCCGTCATAGTCCCCCTCGACCGGGACCCGCAGCCCAGGCGGCCCGGGCGCGGAGAAGTTGCGGACGGAGGCGTACCCGGGGGCGAGCGTGTTCCCGACCCACCCGGCGAACCCCGGCACCCCGGCCTGCAGCGCGGCGAGCGGATTGGTGGCGAGCGCCCCCCGGTAGTGGGCACCGAGCGCCGCGACGGTCCCAGGATCGGCCACCTCGGCCGGCGCACCCGACCCCACGCAGACGACGGCCTTCAGATTCTTGGCCCCGAACACCGCACCCAGCCCGTGACGCCCGGCGGCGAAGGCGTGGTCGGTGACGACACTGGCGTACCGGACGAGATTCTCACCCGCCGGCCCGATCGCGGCCACGTGCGCATCCTCGCCGTGCCGCTCCCGCAGCGCGTCGGTGGCGGCCGCCACCCCCAGCCCGCTCAGCTCACCGCACTCACGCACGCTCACCTCGCCGTCCTGGATCAGCAGGTACGACAACCGCTCGGCCCGCCCCGTCACCGCGAGAGCCCTGGCCCCGGCGGCCCGCATCCCGGCCGCGAACGGCCCCAGCGCGTGCGCCTCCCCCGCCACCCCGGTCAGCGGCGACTTGGCCAGGAACACCGCCTTGGCCAGCCCGGGCGCGTGCGTCCCACCGAGCATCCCGGCCGCGACGTACAGCAGCGCGCGCGGATCGTACGGATCAAGCCCAGGCGCCGTCCGCTCACTGAGCAACCGCAACCCGAGCACGGTCCCGCCGTAGTGCCCCTTCTCCGCCGTCCGATCTTCCCTTTCGACGTTCCCGCTGCTCAGATCCACCATGAACGGCACCGCACGGCCTCCCGAAATCGGATGCTGGAATCGGGCGGCACCACATCACATACCACCGCATCTCCGCAACCCCCGCCCAGGCCCACCCCACGTCCATCAGGAGGAAGAAGGGTGGGCAAGTGGTGATAAATAGTGATCTTCCGGGCAGTGACCGGGGTGATGTCCACCCTCGACCTCATGCTGGCGCTCGGCGGTGCCGCCGCGCTGCTGGCCGCCATCCTCCCCGACGTGCTGGCACGCCGCCCGGTGTCGCTGCCGCTGGTCTACCTGGTGGCGGGCGTACTGCTGTTCGCGCTGCCCATCGGGCTGCCCGAGCCCGACCCGATCACCCACCGAACGGCGCTTGAGCACATCACCGAGCTGTGCGTGGTCGTCTCCCTCATGGGCGCGGGCCTGGCCATCAACCGGCGGACCGGCCCGCGCGGCTGGTCCACGACCTGGCGGCTGCTCGGCCTGGCCATGCCGATCACCGTGGTCATGGTGGCCGCGGCCGCCGTCGCGCTGCCCGGCTGGCCGCTCGCGGCGGCGCTGCTGCTCGGGGCCGTGCTCGCGCCCACCGACCCGGTGCTCGCCTCCGACGTGAGCGTCGGCGAGCCCGTGGACGCCGAGAACGCCGACGACGAGGTCCGCTTCGCCCTCACCTCGGAGGCGGGGCTGAACGACGGGCTTGCCTTCCCCATCGTGTACGCGGCGATCGCCGTCGCCGTGTCGGCCGGCGCGGGCCGGCTGGGGGAGTGGGCGCTGGTCGACGTCCTCTACCGCACCGCCGCGGGACTGGTGGCGGGCCTGCTGATCGGGTACCTGCTCGGCCGGCTGTTCTTCCGCGGCGCGGCGGGCGGGCCGCCCCTGTCGGAGCGCCGCGACGGGTTCGTCGCCCTCGCGGCCACCTTCCTGGCGTACGGGGTGACGGAGCTCATCCACGGGTACGGCTTCATCGCCGTGTTCGTCACCGCCTGCGCCATCAGGAGCGCCGAGCACGGGCACGGCTACAACAACGTGCTGCACGGGTTCGTCGAGCAGCTCGAGCGGCTGTTCACCGCCTGGCTGCTGCTCCTGCTCGGCGGCTTCGTCGCCACCGGCGGCCTCGCGGCGCTCACCTGGCGCGGCGCCGCCGTCGGCCTGCTGCTCCTGCTGGTGATCCGCCCGCTGGCGGGCTGGCTGAGCCAGTGGGGCGGCCGCGCAGGGCCCCGGGAACGGCTGGCCATCTCGTTCTTCGGCATCCGGGGGATCGGGTCGCTGTTCTACCTGGCGTACGCGCTGGGCGAGGCGGACTTCGGCGTACCGGCGGAGGAACTGTGGGCGGTGACCGGCTTCACCGTCGTCGTCTCGGTGGTCCTGCACGGCATCACGGCCACGCCGATCATGCGCCACGTGGACGCCATCAGAGACGACCGCGCCGCCACCTCCGACCGGTGACCCCGCCCCTGCTCAGGACGGGCCCAAACTCCAGACGTGGAGAGCGCCCCGCTCGTCCGACCCGGCGACGACGGGCCGGCCGTCCAGCTCGGCGATCGCCACGTGGTGGATCGCCCTCTCGTCACGGAGACCGAGGACGCCGATGACCTCGCCGTCGTCCAGGTTCCAGACCCGGACGGTCACCTTGCCGCCGGGCGCGTGCGCCGCCACCGCGATCGGCGTGTCTCCCCACAGGCCCGCGGTCAGTGCCGTCACGCCCCGGTCGTCCGGGCTCCGGGAGCTGAAGGCCCACTTCTTCCTGCGTTCGCCGGTCGCCAGGTCGTACACGCGCAGGGTGGCGTCCAGATGCGTGGAGACCAGCACCGGCTCGCCCTTGAGCTCCCCGCACGCCACCAGCTCGATGCCGCCGACCTTCTCCGTCGTGAACGAGCGCAGCAGCGTGCCCGAGGACAGCCGCCACAAGCGCACCCGGTTGGCGCCGTCGCCCGTCACCATGATGTCCTCGCCGTCCACGCGGCTGAACGACAGGCCCCTGATGCCCTGGAAGTGGTCGGTGATGGCGGGGCCGATCTGCTTGCCCGTGGTGACGTCCCACAGGCGGACCACGCTGTGCAGGTCCCGTATCTGATCGTATTTCTCCGACACCGCCACCGCCCGGCCGCCCGTCACCGTGACGGCGCGAACCCCGTCCTTGACCCGGTGAGTGGCGAGCCGCCGCCCGGACAGGTCCCACAAGTTCAGTCGGCCGTTGGAATGCCCTGACATCGCGACCGTCCGGCCGTCCACGGTGCCCACCGCGACCGACGCCACCCGGTCGCCGCCGTCACCCAGCCGGGCGATCGGTTCGCCCGGCTCCCAGCCGAAGATGACCCCGTTCTCCGTGCCGCCCACCACCATGCTCCCCGCCGCGGCCAGCGCGGTCAGCTTCCCGGCGCCGCCGCGCGGCACCTCCACCGGCTCACCGAGTTCCGTTCCGAACGGCTCCACCGCCGCCGGAGTCGCGGACGGCGTCGGACTCGCGGACGGCGTCGGGGCCGCGGAGGTGCGGGCGTCCGGCGTTCCGCTGGCACGCCCCTCCGGCGCCGGACTCGGCGACAGCCCGCCGTCCGCCCGCCCCGCAGGCGTGTCGTCCGGCCGTAGCAGCAGGAACGCCGACCCGCCGAGCGCCGCCGCCACGACCCCGCCGATGAGCACCCGCCGGCCGACCTTGCCATCCCGCCCCTGCAGGTCCGCGGTGTCGAGCGCGGGCGGTGGCGGAGCGGCTTGGGTGTTGCCAGGGGATGGGGTGGTGGGGCGGATCAGGGCGGTGAGGAGGTCGCCGGGGGAGGGGCGGGCGGCGGGGTCTTTGGCCAGGCAGGAGGCGATCAGGTCGCGTAAGGACGTGGGCACCCCCGTCAGGTCGGGGTCGCCGGTCAGGATGCGGTTCATGATCACGGCCATCGCGTCGCCACCGAACGGCGGGCGGCCGGTGGCGGCGAAGACCATCGTGCCCGCCCAGCTGAACACGTCCGACGCGGGCCCCACCCGCTCCCCGCGGAACTGCTCGGGCGACATGTACGCCGGCGTCCCCACCGCGCCCGACGTCGCCGTGGTCGCGTCGAGTGCCCTGGCGATGCCGAAGTCGATGACGACCGGCCCGTCCGGCCCCATGAGGACGTTGCCCGGCTTGAAGTCCCGGTGCACGATCCCCGCCTGGTGGATGGCGGTCAGCGCGGTCAGGGTGGAGGTCGCCAGCCGGTGTAACGCCCCGCCGGTGCGCGGCCCCGAGGCGCGGACGACCGCGAGCAGCGTGTCGCCGGGGACGTACTCGCTGACGATGTACGGCCGATCGTCCAGCATCCCGACATCGAGCACCGCCGCCGTGCAGAACGCGGCGACCCGCCGCGCCGCCTCCACCTCGCGCAGGAACCCCCGCATGACGTCGCCGTCCTGGGCGAGGTGACTGTGCAGCAGTTTGATGGCGACCTCGCGGCCCGCGCCGTCGACGCCGCGATAGACGGTGCCCTGCCCGCCGGAGCCGAGCACGCCGACGAGCCGGTGGTCGCCGATGCGTACGGGATCGGCGGGGCGGAGCGGGCGCATGTCCGGCATCCCGCTCCTTTCACGGACCTATCGCTGTGATCCATACGATAAGCCCGCCCCCGCCGGTTCCACACGCATGCCTCGCCGCCCGCCACGCCCGCAGGACGGCCCGATACGCCGAGAGCCCCCGATCAGCGCCGGACCGAAGCCGCTCGCACTACCCAGGTCTCGCGATCGGCCGAGCCGTTCACAGCAGCATTCGCAGCGTCGTTGACGGGCCGGTGACGGGGCCGTTCAAGGGGCCGTTCTCAGCGTCGTTCAAGGGGCCGTTCACAGGGCCGTTCACAGGGCCGTTGATGGGGGAGCCGTCCGCCGCCGCACCCTCCCCGAACGCCGGCAGCTCCAGCACGGTGCCGTCGAAAGCGGGCAGCCGCTCCCGCAACCCGCCGGGAACGAGTATGGTCCTGGCCCCCGAATCACGCAGGACCACCTCGATCCTGGCCGCCGGATAATCCGGATCAAGCGGCAGATAGGCGGCGCCGGTCTTCATCGCGGCGAGCATCCCCGCCATGGTCCCGGCCGTCCGCCCCGCGACGATCGCGACCACCTCCCCGTCCTTGACCCCCCCGCCCGCCCCGACGGGGCCGCCCCCCGTGCCACCGTCCGCCGAACCACCACCGCCCGAACCAGCACCGCCCGAACCAGCACCGCCCGAACCAGCGGCACCGCTCGGACTTGTGCCACCGCCCGAACCAGCGGCATCGCCTTGGCCTGTGCCACCGCCTTGGCCGGCGGCATTGCCAGGGCCGGCCTCGATGAGGCGGGCGAGGCGGTCGGCGGCGGCGTTGAGCTCGCCGTACGAGACGGTGCCCTCGCCGTCCACCACCGCCGCCCGCTCCGGAGCCTTGGCCGCCCACTCCTCGAACAGCACCACCATCCCGGCCCTCCCGGGCCTTTCGGACAGCGGTGAGGCGGCGCCGTTCGCCCCGCCGTCGTTCCTGTGCCGGATCGGGGTCTCCCCCTGCGGCATTTCGCGCATCGCGCCATCCTTCGTACGGACAGGCATGGCGGCCTCAACGCTGAGACCGGACCGAACGCCCGCTACGAGAACCTCCGTGGGAACGCTCCCAACGACTTCCAGGGTAGGGAGACAGGCGCGCCGCGGTCCAGTGGAACAGCCACCTCCACCGCCCGGCAAGCGGAAAACGCCCCTGGCGGCCAGGCTGACCAGCGCGTTCGCCGGACAACGTTTTGGCAACATTACGGAGAGCAGTACCGCGAACAAGACCCATCACCGCCGATCTCTTGGGAGCGCTCCCACAACACAAGCGCCCACACCCGCCCCGGACACCGGGTAGGTTCCGGAGTCATGAAGGCACGCCGCCGGCCCCGCCGGGCACCCGCGCTCGTCACCGCCGCCGCGCTCCTGCTCACGGCGGCCTGCGGCGCCCCGGCCCGGAGCGCGGGCGGCGAGCCGTCCCCGGCCCCGTCTTCGGCCGTGGCCACCCCCACCACGCAGGAGCCAGAAGTCGACCGGCTCCCCGAACCGGGGAAGAAGCTCCCGAAGACCGCGGCGGACCTGGCCACCGCGATCAGCGAGACCACGGAGAAGCTCAACGAGGCCATCGACGGGTGGACGAAGAGCGGCGAGCCCGAGCTGCCCGAGGACGTCGAACTACTCGCCCTCTACCACCAGCGCCTCTACCGGTGGGCCGCCCGCCACCCTGAGGTCGCCTCCAAGGCCTTCGCCCGTCTGCCCAAGAAACTCAAGGAGCAGGCCGAGGACAACACCTCGGCGCTGCGCGAACTGCTCGCCCTGACCCGGCCGATCAAGCCGTCCGCGGTGTTCAAGACCCGCGACGCCCGCCCGGCCGGCGAGCTGCTCGGCTACTTCAAGAAGGCCGAGCGCCGCTTCGGGGTCGAGTGGGAGGTGCTGGCGGCGGTCATGTTCTCGGAGACGAAGTTCGGCCGGGTGCGGTCGGACAGCCACGCGGGGGCGCAGGGGCCGATGCAGTTCATGCCGGCCACCTGGAAGGCGTACGGGCTGGGCGGCGACGTGCAGGATCCGCGCGACGCCGTCATGGGCGCCGCCAACTACCTCAAGGCCACCGGCGCGCCGCGCGACTACCGCAGGGCCCTGCACGCCTACAACCCGTCGCAGGCGTACGTGAACGCGATCCTGCTGCACGCCCGCCAGATCAAGCGCGACCCGCGCGCCTACTACGCCTATTACGCCTGGCAGGTCTTCGTCCTCACGACGGAGGGCGAACGCCGCCTCACCGGTCCGTGAGCGAACGCCGCCTCACGGACCGGTGAGCGAAGGCCGCCGCACCGGCCCGTGAGCGAAGGCCGCCGCACCGGCCGGTGACGGATCAGGACAGCGCGCGGGCCGCGTGCACCAGGGGCACGTGGCTGAAGGCCTGCGGGAAGTTGCCGACCAGCCGCCCGTAGCGGGGGTCGTACTCTTCTGCGAGCAGCCCGACGTCGTTGCGCAGCGTCAGCAGCCGCTCGAACAGCTCCTTCGCCTCCTCCTTGCGCCCCTGCATGGCCATCACCTCGACCAGCCAGAAGCTGCACGCGAGGAACGCGCCCTCGCCGCCGGGCAGGCCGTCCACGTCGTTGTCGGCGGCCAGCGGGTAGCGCAGCACGAAGCCGTCGGCCATCAGCTCCTTCTCGATGGCCGCGACCGTGCCCGCCACCCTGGGGTCGTCGACGGGCAGGAAGCCCACCATGGGGATCATCAGCAGCGCGGCGTCGAGCTCGGACGAGCCGTACGACTGGGTGAAGGTGTTGCGCTCGGCGTCGAAGCCCTTGTCGCACACCTCGGCGTGGATGGCGTCGCGCAGCGTGCGCCACTTCTCGACCGGGCCGACGCGGTCGAACCGCTCGACGTACTTGACGGCCCGGTCGAGCGCCGCCCAGCACATGATCTTGGAGTGCACGAAGTGGCGGCGCGGGCCGCGCACCTCCCACAGGCCCTCGTCGGGCTCGTCCCAGTGGTCCTCCACGTAGTCGAGGAGCTGGCGCTGGATCGTCCAGGCCCGGTCGTCCGGCCACAGGCCGCGGGTGCGGGCGGTGAACAGGCAGTTCATCACCTCGCCGTACACATCGAGCTGGAGCTGCTTGACCGCCTCGTTGCCGATGCGGACGGGGCGGGAGCCCTCGTAGCCGTCGAGCCAGTCGAGCATCAGCTCGGGCAGGCGGCGCTCGCCGGCGACGCCGTACATGATCTGGAGGTCCTGGGGGCGGCCGGCGATGGCGCGCAGCAGCCAGCCGCGCCAGTCGGCGGCCTCTTCGAGGTAGCCGGAGCTGATGAGCGCGTCGAGCGTCAGCGTCGCGTCGCGCAGCCAGCAGAAGCGGTAGTCCCAGTTGCGCACGCCGCCGAGGTCCTCGGGCAGCGACGTGGTGGGCGCGGCGACGATGCCGCCGGTCGGCGCGTACGTCAGCCCCTTCAGCGTGATCAGCGACCGGACCACGGCCTCGCGGTACGGGCCCTCGTAGGTGCACTTCGCCACCCACTCGGCCCAGAACGCCTCGGTCTCGCCGAGCTGGTTCTCGCACTCGATCTGCGGCGGCATCGGCTCGTGGGAGGGGTGCCAGGTGAACACGAACGGCAGCCGTTCGCCCTCGTTGACGGTGAACGTGGCCCGGTGGGCGTAGTCGCCGCCCTTGAGCGGCACGGGGGAGTGCAGCCACACGGAGTCGGGGCCGCCGATGGCCTGGAGGTGGCCGTCGGTGCGGCGCACCCAGGGCACGATGCGGCCGTAGTCGAAGCGCACGCGCAGCTGGGTGGACATCTCGACGCTGCCGGAGACGCCCTCGACGATGCGGACGACGTCGGGGTTGCGGTCGCGCGGCGGCATGAAATCGATCACCCGGACGGTGCCCGTGGGGGTGTCCCACTCGCTCTCCAGGATGAGCGTGTCGGGGCGGTAGCGGCGCCGGGTGGCCGGTCTGCGCCCGGTCGGCCCGAGCCACCAGTGCCCGTTGCGCTCGCTGCCGAGCAGCGCCGCGAAGCACGAGGGCGAGTCGAACCTGGGCAGGCAGAGCCAGTCGATCGAACCGTCGCGCGCGACGAGCGCGGCGGACTGCATGTCTCCGATCAGGGCGTAATCCTCGATCCGCATGCCTAGACGGTACTCGGCGCGGGGTGATCCCGGGCCCGGGCCGATCACGTCGCGTCATGTCCGGCCCGGGCGCCCGGGATCACGTCAGGGGGAACCAGCGGGTGAACAGCTGGACCAGCGGGCCGATGGCCAGCGCGAACACCAGGGTGCCCAGGCCCACGGTGCCGCCGAGCAGCGCGCCTCCGGCCAGCATGGTGACCTCGATGATGAGCCGGGCGACGCGTACGGACAGCCCGAGGCGGACCAGGCCGGTCATGAGGCCGTCGCGGGGACCCGCGCCCATGCCGGCGCCGATGTAGAACAGGGTGGCGAAGGCCACGGTGGTGACGGCGAGACCCACGTAGACGATCTGGACGGCGAGGAGGTCGGGCGTGGGCAGCAGATAGAGTGCGGCGTCGGCGAACAGGCCGACGAACACCACGTTGCTGATCGTCCCCAGGCCGGGCTTCTGCTTCAGCGGGATCCACAGGAGCATGACCAGCGCGCCGGCCAGGATGATGACGGTGCCGATGGTCAGGCCGAGCTTCAGGGCGACGCCCTGGTGGAAGACGTCCCAAGGGCCGTTGCCGAGACCCGACTCGACCTGCAGGGCGAGGCCGAGGCCGTACATCGCGAGCCCGCCGTAGAGGCGGAGCAGGCGCACCGGGAAGGAGCGCGGCCGTGGGACGGTGGTTTCACTCATAGTGGCTCCACAGTGGCAGGCGCCCCCTTGCACATAACAGGGCCAATGGCGGAAAGTGGCCTTATGCGGCACCTGTCCGCCACGCAAGTGGCCCGCCTCACCGGTCTCGATCCCGGTGCCCGCCCCTACTACCGTGCGCTCGCCGACCGCGTACGCGCCCTCATCCTCGACGGCCAGATCCCCATCCGCGTCCGCATGCCCGCCGAGCGCCACCTGGCCGGGACGCTCAAGGTCAGCAGGACCACCGTCACCGCCGCGTACGACCTGCTGCGCGAGCGCGGCTACCTGGAGAGCCGGCAGGGCTCGGGCAGCTGGACCGCGCTGCCCGACCCGGCCACCACCGCCGACAACCCGTGGCTCAGCACCGACGGCGACGGCCTCGTGCAGCTGCACGCCGCCGCGCCGCCCGCCCCCTGCGCGCTCACCGAGGCCATGACGGAGGCGGTCGCCGACCTGCCCCGCTACGGCATGGGCAACGGCTACGACCCCATGGGACTGCCCGCGCTCAGGGAGCGCATCGCCGCCCGCTACACCGCGCGGGGCGTGGCCACCAGGCCCGAGCAGATCCTCGTCACCACCGGCTCCCAGCACGCGCTGCAGCTCGTCTTCGGCCTGCTGGCCGGGCCTGGCGACCCGGTGCTGGTGGAGTCGCCCACCTATCCGCACGCCATCGACACCGCCAGGCGGCGCGGGGCCCGCATCGTCCCGGTCGGCGTCTCGCACGAGGGCTGGGAGCAGGACCTGGTGGCGGGGGCGATGTGCCAGTCGGCGGCGCGGCTGGCGTACCTGATGCCGGACTTCCAGAACCCGACGGGCGCGCTCATGGAGGATCCCGTGCGCGCCGCGATCACCGGCGCCGCCCGCCGGGCCGGCACCACGCTGCTGGTGGACGAGACCTGGGCCGAGCTGGCGCTGGACGAGGTGCCGCACACCGCACCGATGGCCGCCTTCGACACCGACGGCCGGGTGATCAGCGTCGGGTCGGCGTCCAAGCTGTGGTGGGGCGGGCTGCGCATCGGCTGGGTGCGCGCGGGTGCCGCGCTGATCCGCCGGCTGGCCACCTTCCGCGCGTCGGTCGACCTGGCCAGCCCCGTGCTGGAGCAGCTCGTCGTGGCGCGGCTGTTCGACCGGCTGGAGGAGACGCGCGCCGAGCGCCGCCGCGCGCTGCGCACCTCCCGGGCGGCGCTGATCGCGGGGTTGCGCGAGCACCTGCCCGAGTGGACGTTCGAGCCGCCCAGGGGCGGTGGCACTCTCTGGGTACGCCTCGCGCAAGGCACCGGCTCGGCCGCGCTCGCCGAGGCCGCCGCCTACCACGGGCTGCGCCTGGCCCCTGGGCCGTGGTTCGGCCTGGACGGCACGCTGGAGAACTACCTGCGGCTGCCGTTCACCCAGCCGGCCCAGGTGCTGGAGGACGCCGTCGTCCGGCTGCGCGCCGCGCTCGACCACGGCCCGCTGGCCGCCCCCAGGCCGGGTGACTCGCTCATCGGGATGGTCTGAGGCTCACTCGCCGACGCCCCTGGCCAGCGGCGCCCGCCAGTTGCGCCGCATCGCGGCGATCCGCAGCCCGAACGCCAGCACCGCCGCCGCCAGCGTGGCCGGCCAGCCGTGCAGCCCGTACGACGCCAGCCCGGCCATCGCCGCGGAGCCCACCAGGGCCGGCACGGCGTAGAGCTGGCGGTCGTACAGCAGGGTCGGGATCTCCCCGGCCAGCACGTCGCGCAGCATGCCGCCGCCGACCGCCGAGGTGACGCCGAGCAGCGAGGCGTGCAGCGGGCTGAGGCCGTACTCCATGGCCTTGGCCGTGCCGACCGCGCAGAACAGCCCGAGCCCGGCCGCGTCCAGCACCAGGATGGCCGGCATCACCCTGGCGACGTGCGGATGCCAGAAGAAGACGATGACCGTGGCGGCCAGCGGCACCAGCACGTAGCCGAGGCTCTGGAAGGCGGCGGGACGGACGTTCAGGATGAGGTCGCGGACGAGGCCGCCGCCCAGCGCGGTGATCTCCGCCAGCACCGCCATGCCGACGACGTCGAGACGTTTGCGCACGCCCATGAGCGCGCCCGACAGCGCGATGACGAAGATTCCGGCCAGGTCGAGAAGTTCGGACACGTTGGGAATGTCTACCGCATGCCCGGATCGTGGTGCTCGGCCATCATCATCCGCAGCTTCTTCGTGAACATGAACAGCGCCGCCCCCGCCACGATCGCCATCGCCGCCAGCGCCAGGTAATAGGCCGGATCCGACAGCACCCTGCCGAGGCGCCCGGTCTGCCCGCCGACCGCATCGCCCACCGACGTCGCGATGAACCACACGCCCAGCATCTGCCCCTTGAACGCCTCGGGCGCCAGCTTCGTCGTCACCGACAGCCCGACCGGGCTCAGCGACAGCTCGCCGAACACCTGCACCAGGTAGACCAGCACCAGCCACCACACCGACACCCTGCCGGTGCCCGCCAGCGCGGCGGCCAGGGCCATCACCACGAAGCTCAGCCCCACCATGACCAGCGCGAACGCGAACTTCTGCGGCGTGCTCACCCGCGTGCCCAGCTTCAGCCACAGCGCCGCGAACACCGGCACGAAGATCATGATGAAGAGCGGGTTGAACGACTGCGTGGTGGCCGCCTGGATCGGCAGCCCGAACAGCGACAGGTCGGTGTGGTCGGCGGCGAAGAACAGCAGCTTGCTGGGCGCCAGGTCGTAGATCATCCAGAACACCGCGGCGGCCACGAACAGCCAGATGTAGGCCTTCATCCTGGTCCGCTCGTCCTCGGTCAGGTTGTGGCTGCCGAGGAGGATGTAGGCGAAGTAGACGATCGGCACGATCAGGATGAGCACGGTGATCACCACCGTGAGCCGGTCGACCGTCAGCGTTCCCGTCGCCGCCCACACGCCCAGCGCGACCGCGACGAGCGCCACGGCGGCGAGCGCGATGCCGGTGAAGCGGCGCCGCTCGCGCCGGGTCAGCCGCAGGCCGGGCCGCTCGCCGACGCCGCGCAGGCTCTTGCCGCCCCACACGTACTGCACCAGGCCCAGCGCCATGCCGACCGCCGCCGCGCCGAACCCGAGATGCCAGCGGTCGCCCGCGGCCAGCCAGCCCACGACGATCGGGGCGAAGAACGCGCCCAGGTTGATGCCGAGGTAGAACAGCGAGAAGCCGGAGTCCCTGCGCCCGTCGTCGCCCTCGGGATAGAGCCGGCCCACCATGACCGAGATGTTCGGCTTGAGCAGGCCGGTGCCCGTGATGATGAGCAGCAGGCCCAGCCAGACGAAGAACGGCGTCGTCACCGGGATCGCCATGCTGATGTGCCCCAGCATGATGACGAACCCGCCCCAGAACACCGATCTGCGCGCCCCCAGGATGCGGTCGGCGACCCAGCCGCCGGGCAGCGCCACCAGGTAGATGAGCGCGCCGTAGACGCCGACGACCGCCTGCGCCGTCTCCTGCGACAGCCCGAGCCCCTGGTGGGCGGGCGATGCGGCCATGAACGTGGCCAGGATCGCGCGCAGGCCGTACCAGGAGAAGCGCTCCCACATCTCGGTGCAGAACAGCGTGGCCAGCCCCCACGGATGCCCGAAGAACGTCCTGCCGCCACCGTTACTCACGCGCGCCCCCAGACACCATGCGCATTCTTTCGATCACTGTACGTGAACGACGCGGATCTTTCTCCGCAAGCTCTTGCCGGTACCCGCGTGCTGTGGTGCGATGCATGCCACTCGCATAAGTGATTACTGACAGGAGGCGGGTGCCATGGCCGAAGTCCTTGACGTCCGGGCCGAGATCCTGCGAGAGATCGCCGGCCGTACCGTCTGCGAGCAGCTCGCGAAGGCTGCCGAGCAGCATGACGACGCGCCCGCCTACTCGGACCCAGAGGGAGACGGCTGGCGCACGCTCACCTACGCCGCGGCCCGCACGCGGGTGCTGGAGATCGCCGCCGGCTTCGCCGCGCTCGGCCTGCGGCCGGGGGAGTCGGTGGCGCTCATGATGGTCAACCGCAGCGAGCACGTGCTGGCCGACCTCGGCGCCGTGCACGCCGGCGGGGTGGGCTGCACGATCTACTCGACGTTCGCGCCCGACCAGATCGCGTTCGTGGCCGGCGACGTCGGCGCCCGCTACGCCGTGCTCGGCGGCCCCGCCGAGCTGGCCCGCTGGGAGCCCGTGCTCGACCGACTCGACGGCCTGCGCACGATCATCATGCTGGACGGCGCCCCCGCCGGCGACCGCTTCATGGCCTGGGACGCCTTCCTCGACCTCGGCCGCGAACGCCTGGCCGCCGACCCCGGCGCGGTCGAGGCCCGCTGGCGTGCGGTCACCCCCGAGGACGTCGCCACCGTGCTCTACACATCGGGCACCACCGGCACTCCCAAGGGCGTGCCGCTCACCCACACCAACATCTTCTACGAGGTCGCGGCCACCGACCGGATGACCTCGCTGCCCGAGCGCGGCACCCAGATCTCCTACCTCACCTACGCCCACATCGCCGAGCGCATCCTCAGCCTCTACCTGCCGCTGGTGAAGGTCTCCCACGTGCACTTCTGCACCGACCTCGCCAACCTCGGCACCACACTCGGGCAGGTCAGGCCGATGATGTTCTTCGGCGTGCCGCGCGTGTGGGAGAAGATGACGGCCAGGCTGCAGGCCGTGCTCGCCACCCAGCCCGAGGAGCAGCAGGCCGCCGTACGCGCCGCCATGGCCGCCGGGGCCGCCTACGTCGAGGCCGGCCAGTACGGCCGCACGATGACGCCCGAGATCCAGGCCGCGTACGAGAAGGCCGACGCGTCCCTGCTGTCCGTCATCCGCGGCCTCATCGGCTTCGACCGCGCCGAGTGGACCGCCACCGGCGCCGCCCCCTTAGCCGACGAGGTACGCCACTTCTACGCCGGTCTCGGCCTCAAGGTCATCGACGTGTACGGCATGACCGAGACCACCGGCGCCTTCACCGGCAACAGCCCCGCCTGCTACCGCCTCGGCAGCGTCGGCATGGCCGAGCCGGGCGTCGAGGTCCGCATCGCCGAGGACGGTGAGATCCTCACCCGCAGCCCGCTCAACACCGCCGGCTACCTCAACAGGCCCGAGGACACCGCCGGGTTCATCGACGCCGACGGCTGGCTGCACACCGGCGACATCGGCGCCGTGGACGAGGACGGCTTCTACCGCGTCGTCGACCGCAAGAAAGAGCTGATCATCACCGCCGGCGGCGAGAACATCTCACCCGCCGAGATCGAGAACCACCTCAAGCAGCACCTCCTCATCGGCCAGGCGCTCGCCTACGGCGACCGCCGCCCGCACACCGTCGCCATCCTCACGCTCGACGCCGAGACCGCGCCAGGCTGGGCGCAGTCGCGCGGCATCACCTTCGGCTCGCTCGCCGAGCTGGCCGAGCACCCCGAGGTGCTCAAAGAGGTGGAGGAGGCGGTACGCGCGGCCAACGAGAAACTGGCCCGCGTGCAGCAGGTGAAGAAATGGGCGCTGCTCGGCGTGGAATGGACGGCCGAGACCGAGGAGCTCACCCCGAGCCTCAAACTGAAGAGGCGGATCATCCACTCGAAGTACGCCGACATCATCGAAGGGCTCTATTCAGCCTGATCCCGGCTTTGCCAATCGGGGCGTGTGTTGTGGCTGTGCCCATTACCGGCCGGTTCCTACCGTCTCGATCATGACCACAAGCCGAAGCCTTCTTCTCGTCTCGCTCGCGGCGGGGTCGCTCACGGTGCCCGCACCGGCTGCCTCTGCCGCGACCGAGCCCGCCATCCGTGCCATCACCGTACGACCCGCGCAACCGGTGGTCGGAGCGCACGGCTCCGTCCGGCTGGTGATCGACGTGATCGCCAGAGGGGTGCGGGGTAAGGACGGCGTCACCGTCAAGGTCGAACCCGGCGCCCCACCGGCCGGCGCCCCGCAGCCACGTCCCGCCACCCCACCCGTCACCGGACCCCAGAACCCGCCGCCTCCCGCCCAGACCGGCACCCCGGTCACACCCGGCGACACCCAGGCCCCGGACCAGGACGCACCCGAGGAGACGGTCCAGCGGCCGCCTCAGCAGGAGGCGCAGGAGGAGACCCAGGAAACGGCTGAGGGCACAACCCAGTCCGACGCCCAAAGCCCCGCACAGACCGACGCCCAGAGCCCCGCGCAGTCCGACGCGCAGTCCGGTACTAAAACCGGCGCTCAAACCGGCACTCAGTCCGGCACTCAGTCCGGCGCCCAGGCCAACGCCCAGGCCAACGCCCAGGCCAACGCCCAGGTCCCGGTGAAGGCTCCTCCCGCCCTCGCGCCCGGCCGGCAGCCCGCCCAGCAGCCCGCGATCACCCCGGCCCGCGCCGCCCAGACGCCGGTGACCGCGCAGGCCGGCGTGCAGCAGCCCGCCCAGCAGGCCGCGTCCCAGCAGCACGTCATGAACCCGCAGCCGGTCCAGGTCGGGGTGACGGCGCCCAAAGTCGGCGTCCAGCCCCAGGCCGGCGAGGTGTTCCCGCCCCGGCTGGTGTGGCGCCGCATCCCGGTGCCGCCCGCCCGGATGGCCGACGGCTGGGAGACGTGGCGATTCCTGCCGGACAAGCGCCTGAACCGCTACTACCCGGCCGGCACCTGGACGATCACCGCCACGGCCAGGGGCAAGGACGGGAAGACGGCCGTCCAGTACGCCTCGTTCGAGCTCAGGCGGGAGAGCAGGCTGTCGTCCGTACGGGCGGAGAAGTCGGCCCGCGGCGACGGCGTGCGCCTGCGCGGCTCGCTCACCAGGGTCGATCCGCGCGGCCTGACCGACTACGGCCCGTTCGCCAAGCAGCGCCTGGAGATCCTCTGGCGTCCCGACACCACCTCGGCCTGGGAGAAGGCGGGCCAGGCGACGACGGACGCGTCCGGCGCGTTCGTCCAGACGGTGCAGGGACATACCGGTGGTTATTGGCGCGTCCGCTACTCCGGAACTGGACATTACGCACCAGACAATTCAAAAGTGCACCAAATCGCACAGTAGCCCGTTCCGGTAATGGACGTGCGCAAACGCGTTGTTGCCGATTCGTGATCGGATTTACTGCAACTTTTCCTTCCCCATGCGCGTCTATTGGCGGTGATGTGCCCCGCTTCGGGGGCGTCTCGCAAACGGGGAAGGAATGTTGTCTTGAAGATGCGACGTCTAGCCGCCGGCCTGGCGGCTGCTGCCATGGGCGCGACGGTGGTGGCGACCTCCGCCGCCACGCCCGCGCTCGCGGACCCGGGCCTCGACCCGGATGTCGCGGGCGGCCACACCAGCCTCCAGCTCGACGTGAACCCCGAGCCCGCGTTCCGGGGCCGCCCCCTGCACATCGGGGGCAAGCTCTCGGTCCAGTGCGAGGAGGACTACATCAAGGGCTTCGTGTCGGTGATCCACTCCGACCGTTGCAAGAAGCAGGAGACCTGGCACCGCCTGGCCTGGAAGCGGGTCGTCATCCTCTTCCAGCCGGCCGGCAGCGGCCGCTGGGAGCACGTCGACACCGTGCGCACGCGCGGCAACGGCCACTTCGCGCTCAAGGTCCCGGCCCGTTCTTCGGGCACCTGGCGCGCGGTGTTCGAGGGCAGCAGGCACCTGGCTCCGTCCGAGGGCAAGGACTGGGTGAAGGTCATCGGCCGCCACCACCACCGCTAGTCACCTCTCGGCGAACGCCCGGCCGCACCGGCCGGGCGTTCGTCATTCCCGGACGAACCTCCGCGACCTTGGACGTGAGCTTGGAATCGATCTAGGGAACAATGTGTTATCGAGGCACGAACCAGGGGATTTCCGGCCCGGCGTACGGCCGACGTAGGCTGGCGATCCGGGCACACGAACAGGAGGTGACGCCCCGTGTTGCGAGACTCGTTCGGACGGGTGGCGACGGATCTGAGGGTGTCCCTCACCGACAAATGCAACCTGCGCTGCACATACTGCATGCCGCCCGAGGGCCTCGACTGGCTCCCGAAGCCCGAGCTCCTCACCGCCGACGAGATCGTCCGCCTGGTCACCATCGGTGTCGAACACCTCGGCATCACCGAGGTCCGCTACACCGGCGGCGAGCCCCTCCTGCGCCGCGAACTCGTCGACATCGTCGCCCGCACCACCGCGCTCAGCCCCCGCCCGCAGGTCTCGCTGACCAGCAACGGCATCGGCCTGGCCCGCCTGGCCGAGCCGCTGGCCGCCGCCGGGCTCGACCGGGTCAACGTCTCGCTCGACACCCTCGACCCCGGCACGTTCAAGCGGCTCGCCCACCGCGACCGCCACGCCGACGTCATCGCGGGACTGGCCGCCGCCGACGCCGCCGGGCTGCGCCCCGTCAAGATCAACGCCGTGCTGATGCGCGGCATCAACGACCACGAGGCGGTGCCGCTGCTGCGCTGGGCCCTCGACCAGGGCTACGAGCTGCGCTTCATCGAGCAGATGCCGCTCGACGCCCAGCACGGCTGGAGCCGCGCCGACATGGTGACCGCCGACGAGATCCTGCGGCTGCTGTCCGACGGGTTCGACCTCACCCCCGACGACCTCGAAGAGCGCGGCAGCGCTCCGGCCGAGCGGTTCCTCGTGGACGGCGGCCCCGACAGGGTCGGCGTGATCGGCTCGGTGACGCGGCCGTTCTGCGGCGCCTGCGACCGGGTCAGGCTCACCGCCGACGGCCAGGTGCGCAACTGCCTGTTCGCCACCGAGGAGTCCGACCTGAAGACCGCGATGCGCGCGGGGGCCTCCGACGACGAGCTGGCCGAGCGCTGGCTGGCCGCCGTGGCGCGCAAGCGCGCCGGCCACGGCATCGACGACCCCTCCTTCCTCCAGCCATCCCGCCCCATGTCCGCCATCGGTGGCTGACGACCCCGCCCCGTCGCTCCCTGGCAAGGGGCTCGGCAAGGGGCTCGGCGGGGCGTCCGGCGGGGCGTCCGGCGCGGGGTTCGACGCGGTGATCCTGGCCGGTGGGCGGGCCAGGCGGCTGGGCGGAGCGGACAAACCGGCGCTCACCGTGGGCGGCAGGCCGCTCGTCGAGCACGTCGTCGCGGCCGTCTCCGGCGCCGGCGCCATCGTCGTCGCGGGCCCTGAGCGGCGGCCCATGACCGGTGTGGTCTACGTCCGTGAGGAGCCGCCGGGGAGCGGGCCCGTGCCCGCGCTCGCCGCCGCGCTGCCGCACGTGACCTCCGGCTGGGTGGTGCTGCTGGCGGGCGACCTGCCGTTCATGGGGGCGGGCCACGTCGCCGCGCTCCTTCGGGCCGCCCGCGAGGCGGGCGGCGGCGCCGTGCTCCTGGACGACGGCGGGCGGGAGCAGTGGCTGGCCGGCGCGTGGCCGGCGGACGAGCTGAAGGCCGGGCTCGCCGCCTACGACGGCCGCTCACTCAGGGGCCTGCTCGCCCCCCTCGTACGCGTCCGGCTCACCTTGCCGGGGCGCCCCTGGTTCGACTGCGACACAATGGACGACCTGGAGGAGGCTCGCATGAACGTGCTGCACGAATGGACCATCCTGGCCTGCAAGGAGCTCGGCGTCGACCCGGCCCGCGTGGACCGCGACCAGATCCTCGACCTCACCAAGGAGGTCGCTCACGGGGTGGCGAGGCCCGCCGCGCCGCTCACGGCGTACCTGCTGGGGCTCGCCCAGGGCGCCGGCACGGCTCCTGAGGACGCTGTGGCCAGATTGGCCACATTGGCGAAGAACTGGAGCCGCGCTACCGAGGAGACTCTGACCGACGACTGACACTCGAACGAACTCTTGAAGTCAAGCTCGTCCCTTCCCTGAAGATTTCCTGTGAATAACGGGGAGGGGGCGAGTGTAAACGATTTCGGGAAAGCCGCCCTATCGAACTCGGGGCGATGGCGAGCGTTGATCCAACACTGGCCGGGAAAAGGGCGACGCCGGGTGGTTACGGGGGCAAACCACCCGGCGTCGCTTCATCGGCGTTCCGACGGGGGCCCGGAACGCCGGCACCAGCACTCCGACGGGGGACCGGAGCGCTTGGCTAAAGCGTACACCTACAACCCGTGGGATGCGTCAAGACTTAGTCACGACCCGATCTCGCGTCGATGCAGCGGTATCTCGGTTTGGTTAGCCTCCGGGGACTGAAAGGTAGGCGGCGGACCAGGGTTCCCCCTCTCATTGGCCCCGATTACCGCTATGTATGGCAAAAAGACCGCGCCGGCGATGAACAGCAGCCGGTACGGCCACGGCACCGGCACCACGACCGCCAGGATCAGGCAGATCGTGCGGATCCCCATCTTGATCAGGTAGCTGATCTCGCGCTTGTGTATGTCGGCCGACAGCGACGGCTGGGCGTCGGTGACCTGGTGGACTTCCGGTTTCCTGCGCCACCCCTTCATACCTTCCACGGTAGTCCCGCCATGCCGAGCTCACTACCGCGCCCCGGCGGGGAGCGGGGGTCATGCGACCATGGCCTTCTAGTAAGGAGGATGTGGAGATGACGGATCGCACGTACCGCGTGACCGAGATCGTCGGCACCTCGGGGGAGAGCGTCGACCAGGCCATCCGCAACGGCCTCAGGCGGGCCTCCGAGACACTGCGGCACCTCGACTGGTTCGAGGTGACGGAGATCAGAGGGCACCTCGACGCGGGGGAGGTCGCCCACTTCCAGGTCGGCATGAAGGTCGGCTTCCGCCTCGAAGACGCCTGAGCCCGCACGAGGCCGCGCAGGCCCCCTGAAGACCGTCCGGGCCGCGGAAGGGCTCCGAAACGCCCGCACAGCGGCCCAGCAGGCCGCATGAGAAGGAGAACAAGGCGGCCCAGGTCCCCTTCGGTGAGAGGAGGACCCGGGCCGCCGTAGGGTCAGCTCGCCTGGCTGACCGTGGACATGTTGAAGTCGGGCACGCGTACCGCCGGCATGACCGTCCGCTGGAAGTAGTCGTTCCACTCCCGGGGCAGCGTCCGCTGTCCGGCACCCACCTCGGTCATCCGGCCGAGCAGGTCGACGGGGCTCTCGTTGAAGCGGAAGTTGTTGACCTCGCCCACGACCTCCCCGTGCTCGACCAGGTAGACCCCGTCGCGGGTCAGCCCGGTCAGCAGCAGCGTCTGGGGATCGACCTCGCGGATGTACCACAGGCAGGTGACCAGGAGCCCCCGCCGGGTCGAGGCGATCATGTCGTCGATGGAGGCCTCGCCGGGGCCCGCCATGATGAGGTTGTCGATGGAGGGCGTCACAGGCAGCCCGCTCAGCTCGGCCGAGTGGCGGGTCTGCAGCAGCGCCTCCAGCCGCCCGTCCTTGATCCAGTCGGTACGCGACAGCGGCAGCCCGTTGTCGAACACCGAGCTCTCCCGGCTGGACCGGTGGGCCGTCACGAACGGCGCGCACGCGATGCCCGCCGCCGCGGGGTCGCTCGTCAGCGTGACGGGCAGCCTGGCGAGCTGCTCGCCGACGCGGGTGCCGCCGCCCGGCTTGGAGAACACCGTGCGCCCGTCGAGCGCGTCACGCGCCCCCGACGACCAGAACATGTAGATCATCAGGTCGGCCACCGCGCTCGGCGGCAGCAGCGTCTCGTAACGGCCCGCGGGCAGGTCGACGCGGTTCTTCGCCCATTCGAGCCGCTGCGCAAGCGACGCGCCGAGCGCCGAGACGTCGACGTCGGTGAAGTCCTCGGTGGACACGCCCGTCCACGCCGACCGCTTGAGATCGGCGGACTTGGCGTTGACCTCCAGCCGCCCGGTCGGCTGATCATGGCGCAGCCGCACTCCGGCGGACGTGCCGAGGAACGTGGAGGTCATCTTGTGCTCGGCGAACCCGTACAGCCGCCTGCCGCCCGCCTCCGCCGACGCGAACGCCTCACCGAGCGCGGGGGTGAACCGCCCGAACACCTCGATGTCGGTCGGCCGCACCTCCTCACCCCAGTGCGGCGAGGCGGGGCCGGCATCGACGAGCGGCCTGGCGTCCTCGGCCGGCTGCGCCTCGCGCGCCGCCGCGTCGGCCGCCGCCACCACGTCGGGCAGCTGCTCGTCGCGTACGGCCGCCCGCGACACCACGCCGACCTGCCGGCCGGAGATCGAGATGACGGTCAGCCGGGACGATCGGGCGACGCCGTTGGTGGTCAGCGTGTTGCCCGCGAAGCGCAGGTTGGCGGTGGAGCCCTCGTCGACCAGCACCACGCAGTCGTCGTTACGGGAGAGCTCCAGCGCCCTGTCCACCATCTCCTGAGGCGTCACTTCCCGCCCTCCTGCACCGTGTTGAGGATTCGTACGCCGCGGAACAGCGCCGACGGGCACCCGTGGCTGACCGGCGCGACCTGCCCCGGCTGGCCCTTGCCGCAGTTGAATGCGCCGCCGAGCACGTAGGTCTCCGGCCCGCCGACCGCCTCCATCGACTGCCAGAAGTCGGTGGTCGTGGCCTGGTAGGCGAAGTCCCTGACCTGCCCGTCGAGCCGCCCGCCGGTGATGCGGTAAGCCCGCTGGGCGGTGAACTGGAAGTTGTAGCGCTGCATGTCGATCGACCAGCTCTTGTCGCCGACGAGGTAGATGCCCCGCTCGACGCCCGCGATCAGCTCGTCGGTCGAAGGCCCGCCCGGAGCGGGCGCGAGCGAGACGTTGGCCATGCGCTGGATCGGCATGTGGCCGGGCGAGTCGGCGAACGCGCAGCCGTTGGAGCGCCCGAGCCCCTTCATCAGCGCCATCCGCCGGTCGAGCTGGTAGCCGACCAGGACGCCGTCCTTGATGATGTCGAAGCTCTGCGCCTGCACACCCTCGTCGTCGTAGCCGACCGTGGACAGGCCGTGGGCGACGGTGCGGTCGCCGGTCACGTTCATCACGGGCGAGCCGTAGACCAGCTCGCCGAGCTGGTCGAACGTGGCGAAGCTGGTGCCGGCGTAGGCGGCCTCGTAGCCGAGCGCCCGGTCGAGCTCGGTGGCGTGGCCGATCGACTCGTGGATCGTCAGCCACAGGTTGGACGGGTCGATGACCAGGTCGTACTCGCCGGCCTCGACGGACGGCGCGGCCAGCTTCCCGGCCAGCAGCTCGGGCAGCCTGGCCAGCTCGCCCTGCCAGTCCCAATGGGAGCCGGTCAGGTATTCGTAGCCGCGGCCGACCGGCGGCGCGATCGTGGACATGTCGTCGAAGCCGCCGTCCGCCGCCTTCATGGCGTTGAACCGGGGATAGATCCGCACCCGCTGCTGGGTGGTCGAGGTGCCGGCGGTGTCGGCGTAGAACTTCTGCTCCTTGACCTGCAGCAGCCGCGCCGAGACGTGGTCGGCGCCCTTGAGCAGCCCGGCCGACCAGTCGGCCAGCAGGCTCACCTTGTCGGACGCGGCCACCTCGAACGGGTCGATCTCGTAGTCGGACACCCACACCGCGCCGGAGTGCACCGGCTCGATGGGCTCCCTGTTGATCGGTGCGCTCACCTCCGCCACGCGCACCGCCTGCTCGGCCACCACGGCGGCGGCCTCGGGCGTCAGCTGGATGCCGGAGGCGAAGCCCCAGGTGCCGCCCTTGACCACGCGCACCGCGTAGCCCAGGTCGTCGGCGTCCATGGCCCCTTCGAGCCGAGCGTCGTAAAGGTTGAGCGACTCGGCCCTGACGCGTTCGAGCCGGAAGTCGGCGTGCTCGGCGCCGAGGTCGCGAGCGCGTTGCAGAGCGGCGTCCGCGAGCTGCCGCAACGGCAACTCCAGGAAATCGGGATCGATCTGGCGCATGTCCACGATCCTAACCCTGTGATCTTGTGCCACCCGGACAAGCGGATACCCGCCGGTAGGGGATAGCGTCAGGTGTCATGGCACGCTCTGTACTCGTCACCGGGGGCAATCGCGGCATAGGCCTCGCGATCGCCCGTGAACTCGCCGCGGCAGGCGACGCCGTCGCGGTCACCTATCGATCGGGTGAGCCGCCCGAGGGCCTGTTCGGCGTGCGCTGCGACGTCACCAGCACCGCCGACGTCGAGGCCGCCTTCGACAAGGTCGAGGCCGAGCACGGCCCGGTCGAGGTGCTGGTCTCCAACGCCGGCATCACCAAGGACACGCTGCTGGCGATGATGAAGGAGGAGACCTTCACCGAGGTCATCGACGCCAACCTCACCGGCGCCTACCGCGTGGCCAAGCGGGCCATCAGGCCCATGATGCGGCTCAAGCGCGGCCGCATCGTCCTCATCTCCTCCGTCGTCGGCCTCAGCGGCCAGGCGGGCCAGGCCAACTACGCAGCGTCCAAGGCGGGCCTGGTCGGGTTCGCCCGCTCGCTGGCCCGCGAATACGGCTCGCGCAACATCACCGTCAACGTCGTCTCGCCGGGCTTCGTCAACACCGACATGACCGCCGAGCTCGACCACGAGGCCATCGTCTCCAACATCCCGCTCGGGCGGCAGGCCGCGCCCGAGGAGATCGCGCGCGTCGTGCGCTTCCTGACCAGCGACGACGCCTCCTACATCACCGGGGCCGTGATCCCCGTCGACGGCGGACTCGGAATGGGGCACTGACATGGGCATTCTCGACGGCAAGCGGATCCTCGTCAGCGGGGTGCTGACCGACTCCTCCATCGGCTACGCGGTGGCCAAGCTGGCCCAGGAAGAGGGCGCCACGGTCGTGCTGACCGGCTTCGGCCGGCTCAGCCTCGTTGAGCGCATCGCCAAGCGGCTGCCCGAGCCGGCGCCGGTGCTGGAGCTCGACGTCCAGAACACCGAACACCTCGCCACCCTCGCCGACCGCGTGGGCGAGCACGTCGACGGCCTCGACGGCGTGGTCCACTCCATCGGCTTCGCGCCGCAGAGCGCACTCGGCGGCAACTTCCTCAACACCCCGTGGGAGGACGTCGCGACCGCGCTGCAGGTCTCGACGTACTCGTACAAGTCGCTCGCGGTGGCCTGCCTGCCGCTGATGAAGGAGGGCGGCGCAGTGGTCGGCCTCGACTTCGACGCCTCCAAGGCGTGGCCGGTCTACGACTGGATGGGCGTCGCCAAGGCCGGGCTCGAGTCCTGCAACCGCTACCTCGCCCGCGACCTCGGCAAGCACGCCATCCGCGTCAACCTGGTCGCGGCCGGTCCGCTGCGGACGATGGCGGCCAGGTCGATCCCCGGCTTCCAGGAGTTCGAGGACAGCTGGCCCGCGAAGGCGCCGCTGGGCTGGGACCTCGCCGACACGCTGCCCACCGCCCGCGCGTGCGTGGCGCTGCTGTCCGACTGGTTCCCCGCGACGACGGGCGAGATCGTCCACGTCGACGGCGGCGTCCACGCCATCGGCGGCTGACCCTTTCCATCGGAAGACCCCCGGCTCCTGAGCCGGGGGTCTTCTGCTGTCCGGGCGGCTCTCAGGCCCTGTCCGGGCCCTGCTCGAAAGGGGCTCAGGCCAGGCGGTGGCGGCCGTTGCCGGCGCGGGCGGGCTCGAAGGGGATCGACTCGGCCGGCTCGTTGCCGTGCCGCCGCTGCTGGACGATCCGGGTCGCCAGCACCGCGGAGCCGAGCAGCGCGATGGTCAGCACCGTGCCGATCACGTCGGAGGCCGGCGGGCTGGGCCGTACGACGCGCTGGTCCTGCATCGGCACGGCCAGCTCGTGCTGGAACGGGTTGGGCCACAGCAGGTCGACCCGCGGCTCCTCGGCGTGCGCGGTCTTCTTCTTCGGCGCCGCCCGATGGACGCCGCTCTCCTGCCGCTCCGGCCGGGTCGTCCGCGGCCTGGCGGGCACCGGCTGGGGGAGCGAGGTGGCGGTGGCGGAGATGAGGCCCTCGCTGGGCCGCCCGGTGCGGGTGGCCGACGGCGAGGCGGAGGGCTTGGGCGTGAGCCGGTCGACGGTGCTCTGGTCGGTGCACGACAGCACGGACGGGCACTCCTCGTCGCGCTCGGGCTCCCGGGTGGTCGGCCTGGGCGTGGTGGCGGGCCGCTCGTCCGCCTCGTCGGGGGCGGACTTGGCGCGTTCGGTCGGCAGCACCTCGCCGACCCGCCCGAGCACCTCGTCGGTGGTCCTGTCGAGCCCCTCGGTCACCTTGCTGGTGGTGCCGCCGGTCAGCGTGTCGACCGTGCCGGTGACGGCCTGGACGACGTCGCACAGGGTGTTGGTCACCCCCGAGAGCAGACCCCCGTCGCGCGTGCAGTCCTGGGCGGTGGCCGATGCGGCGGGAGCCCCCACCGGGACGGCCACCAGCGCCACCGCGAGTACTCCGACCGAGATCGCGGTTCTGGTCCCCATCCGTCCCCTCCTGCGTCGCTTCCGGAAGAAATCTTGCTGGACATCGGCCGGAAGACGCAGGCTTTTCGTGGCTGAAGTTGCGATTCGGTATCGACTAGTGATACGCGAGGGCACCTCTCGTTCAGTGCGGCGGTGGCGGGCGGCCGCCTCAGTCGAGCGACGACACGTCATCGAGGGCCTCTCGGATCTCTATCGGCAGCACGACGTCCTCGGCGGGCAGGACGCCTTTGAGCTGCGCGTGCGTACGGGCGCCGACGATGGCGGAGGCGACGCCCGGCTGGTCGCGCACCCATGACAGGGCCACGGCCAGCGGCGACACGCCGAGGCCGTCGGCCGCGGTCATGACGGACTCGACGACCCGGCGGCTGCGCTCGTCCAGATAGGGGCGGACGAAGTCAGCGAAGTGGGGCGTCGCGGCCCGCGAGTCGGCGGGGATGCCGGTGCGGTACTTGCCGGTCAGCACTCCGCGCCCGAGCGGTGACCAGGCCAGCACGCCGACGCCGAGGTGGGCGGCGGCGGGCAGCAGCTCGCGCTCCGGCTCACGGGCCAGCAGCGAGTACTCGGTCTGGGCCGCGGTGATCGGGATGCGGCCGGGGACCATCTTCTGGGTGACGGCGGCGGCGGCGAGCTGCCAGCCGGTGTAGTCGCAGACGCCGGCGTAGACGGCGCGGCCGGAGGAGACGATCGCGTCGAGCGCGGCGAGGGTCTCCTCCAGCGGCACCTCCTCGTCATAGGTGTGCAGCTGCCACAGGTCGACGTAGTCGAGCCCGAGGCGGTTGAGCGAGTCGTCGACGGCGGCGATGAGGTGGCGCCTGGAGGCGTCGCGCGGGCGGCGGCCCGCGGGCGTGACCACGGCCTTGGTGGAGATGACCAGCTCCGAGCGCGGCACGGAGTCGCGCAGCATGCGGCCGAGCAGCCGCTCGGCGTCGCCGCCCGTGTAGACGTCGGCGGTGTCGACCAGGTTGCCGCCCGCGTCGAGGAACGTGCGGAGCTGGGCCGCGGCCTCGTCCGCGTCGGTGTCACGCCCCCAGGTCATCGTGCCGAGCCCCAGCCGGGACACCGACAGGCCGCTGTGGCCGACATAGCGCTGCTCCATGATCCCGCCAGGTTACCGTTCAGGCCGATGAAACGTCGTGATCGACGCCTGCGACACTTGCGGGATGACCACGTTGCTTCTGGTCCGGCACGGGCTGACGGACCTCACCGGGCCGGTGCTGGCCGGCCGTACTCCTGGGGTGCATCTGAGCGAGGCGGGCAGGGCGCAGGCCACCGCGCTCGCCGGGCGCGTCGCGGGCGTCAGGCTCGACGCCATTGTCTCCAGCCCGCTCGAACGTTGCCGGGAAACGGCACAAGCGGTCGCCGAAGGACGCGAGCTGGAGGTGATCACCGACGAGCGCTTCATCGAGTGCGGCTACGGCGACTGGACCGGCAGGCCGTTGAAGGAGCTGGCCAAGGAGCCGCTGTGGCCGGTCGTGCAGGCGCATCCGAGCGCGGTGACGTTCCCCGGCGGTGAGTCGCTGGCGGAGATGCAGCATCGCGCGGTTGCGGCGGTCAGGGAGTGGAATCGGCGCCTGGGGGAGAAGGCTGTCTACCTCGCGTGCAGCCACGGCGATGTGATCAAGGCGATCGTGGCCGACGCTCTGGGGCTCCATCTCGATCATTTTCAGCGGATAACGGCTGATCCGGCCGCTCTCACAGTCATTCGCTATGCCCCCTTGCGTCCCTTTGTCCACAGGATTAACGATATGGGGGAATTGAAGCTTCCCGAGGATTCGGGAGAGAAAGACGGGGGAGAAAACATCACCGGGAGCGATGCCGCCGTCGGCGGCGGACCCGGAACCACGTAAGGTCAGGCTATGCCGGTCTTCGACTACGACCCACCGGAGAGGTTCGTCGCCGGTGCCCTGGGGCGGCCGGGCGCGCGGGTCTTCTTCCTGCAGGCCAGGGCCGAGGGCAGACTGACCACGGTGGCGCTGGAGAAACTGCAGGTGGCGGCGCTCGCGGGCAGGCTCGACGAGCTGCTCGACGAGGTGCTGAGACTCAGCGGCGGCACCGCCCAGGTGCCCGCGCTGGCTCCCGCCGACCTGGCCGACGACGCTCCTCTCGACACGCCGGTCGCGGAGGACTTCCGCGTCGGCACCATGGCGCTGACCTGGGATGCGGAGAAGTCACAGGTGGTGATAGAAGCGCAGGAGGTCATCGACGAAGACGATCTCGACGGTCCCGACCCCGCGGTGCTGCGCGTGCGCATCAGCGCGGGGGCCGCGCGGGCCTTCACCCAGCGGGCGCTCCAGATCGTCGCGGCGGGCCGGCCCCCGTGCCCGCTGTGCGGCCAGCCGCTCGACGCCACGGGGCACGTCTGCGTCCGTCTCAACGGCTACCGCGGGGGTGAGGCGGCTTCATGACCGCTCCCGAGAGCGAACCGGCCGTCAAGCCCGCCCCACCGCCGCCCGTGCATGACGAGGAGGCCCTCACGCTGCTGCGCGACGGCACCCTGGAGGTCGCGGGGCGGCTGGTCGAGGCGACCAACATGACGCTCTATTGCTCGGTCAAGCTGGGCTCGCGCTCGGCGGCCTGCGTCTACAAGCCCGTACGCGGCGAGCGCCCCCTGTGGGACTTCCCCGACGGCACCCTCGCCGCCCGCGAGGTCGCCGCCTTCGAGGTCTCCCAGGCCACCGGCTGGCGCGTCGTGCCGCCCACGGTCTACCGCGACGGGCCCTTCGGCCCCGGCATGTGCCAGCTGTGGATCGACACCGAGCGCGAGATCGACCTCATGCGCCTGGTCAAGAGCCGCAACCCGGTCGTGCGCCGGATGGCGGTCTTCGACGCGGTGGTCAACAACGCCGACCGCAAGGGCGGCCACCTGCTGCCGCTGCCCACCGGCCACGTCTACGGGGTCGACCACGGGGTGTGCTTCTCCGTCGAGGACAAACTCCGCACGGTCCTGTGGCAGTGGCGGGGCAAGCCGCTGGCCCGCGAGGCGGTGGCGGTGCTGGCCAAGCTGGAGCGCGACATCGAGTCCGGCGACCTCGGCCGCAAGCTGCGCGAGCTGCTGACGCTGGCCGAGGTCGAGGCCACCTGGCAGCGGGTGCGGCGGCTGCTCGACACCGGCGTGCACCCCTACCCGTCGGAGGGCTGGCCGGCCATTCCCTGGCCCCCGATCTAGGGAGATCGGGGCGGGTTTACTAGCCTTTGCCCCATGTGCACGCTGATCGTGAGGACCGGCCGGGAGCTGACGCTCATGGGCGTGAGGGACGAGTTCGCCGACCGGCCGTGGGAAGGGCCCGGCGAGCACTGGCCCGACTACCCCGGCGTGATCGGCGGGCGCGACCTCAAGGCCGGCGGCACCTGGCTGGCCGTCCACCCGGCGGCCCGCCGCGCCGCCGCCCTGCTCAACGGGCACGGCAAGGCCGCCGGCGAGACCACGAAGGTCTCGCGGGGCGACCTGGCGCTGCGGGCGGCGTACACCGGCGAGCCGCCCACCGGCGACCTCGGCCGCTACGACCCCTTCCACCTCGTGCTGGCCGGCCTCGACCGGGTCCTGCTGTTCAGCTGGAACGGCGAGCGGCTCACCACCTCCCCGCTGCCCGCGGGCACCAGCATGGTCGTCAACTCCGGCCTCGACCCCGAGAGCGAGCGGGTGGCCGCCTACCTGCCGCGCTTCCGCGCCGCGGGCGACTGGAGCGAGCTGGCCGCGGAGGAGCCGTCCGGCGACCGCGGCGCGCTCATCATCAGGCACGAGCTGCCCGACGGCCGCGTCTTCGCCTCCCTGTCGGTGATGCGGGTCTTCATCGCGCGGGAGAGCGTGACGTACGACTTCACCGACCTGACCGCCGATCAGGACAGATAGGCTCAAAGGCATGAGATCGTGGTCTGCCCAGAACGTTCCAAAGCTCCCAGGTGAGAGCATTCCGCTGAGTCTCTACGACACGTCGGCCAAGCAGGTGCGGCAGACCGATCCCGGGCCGACGGCCAGGATGTACGTCTGCGGCATCACCCCCTACGACGCCACCCACCTCGGCCACGCCAACACCTACCTCGCCTTCGACCTCGTCGGCCGCCTGTGGCGCGACGCGGGCCACGAGGTCCACTACACCCAGAACGCCACCGACGTGGACGATCCGCTGCTGGAGCGGGCCGAGCAGACCGGCGTCGCCTGGCAGGAGCTGGCCGAGCGGGAGATCGAGCTGTTCCGCGGCGACATGGAGGCGCTGCGCATCATGCCGCCCCGCGAGTACGTCGGCGTCACCGAGGTCGTCGGCCGGGTCGCCGGCCTCATCACCCGGCTGGCGGCCAAGGGCGTCACCTACGACCTCGACGGCGACGTCTACTTCAGCGTGGCCGACGCCCCCAAGTTCGGCCAGGTGTCCGGCTACGACGAGCAGGAGATGCTGGCCCTGTTCGCCGAGCGCGGCGGCGACCCCGACCGGGCCGGCAAGCGCCACCCGCTCGACTGGCTGATGTGGCGGGCCGAGCGGCCGGGCGAGCCCGCCTGGGACACCCCGCTCGGCCGCGGCAGGCCCGGCTGGCACATCGAGTGCACCGCGATCGCCCTCGACAACCTGGGAGCCGGCTACGACGTCGCCGGCGGCGGGTCCGACCTGATCTTCCCGCACCACGAGTGCGGCGCCTCCGAGGGGCACGCGGCGACCGGTGAGTGGCCGTTCGCCAAGTTCTACACCCATGCCGGGATGGTGGGGCTCGACGGCGAGAAGATGTCGAAGTCGAAGGGCAACCTCGTCTTCGTCTCCAAGCTGCGCGAGCGGCACGACCCGATGGCGATCAGGCTCGTGCTGCTGGCCCACCACTACCGCTCCGACTGGGAGTACACCCCGGACCGGCTCGAGGCGGCCGAGGCGCGGCTGGCCCGCTGGCGCTCGGCGGTCGCGCTGCCCTCAGGGCCGCCCGCCGGCGACCTGCTGGCCACGGTGCGCGAGCGGCTGGCCGACGACCTCGACGCGCCCGGCGCGCTGGCCGCGATCGACGCCTGGGCCGACGCCGCCCTGGCCGCCCCCGGTTCCGACCCCGCCGCCCCCGCCCTGGTCAAGGACCTCACCGACGCCCTGCTCGGCGTCGCACTCTGATCCCGCCCCGCAGCACCTGACTCCCCGCCCGGCCGTTCCCCGTGAGCGGCCGGGCGGTGTGCGTCACACCTGGGCGCCTTCGAGCTGCTCGATCGCGGCCAGCTCCGCCGCGAACCACTCGATCGTCCTGCGCAGACCCTCCTCGGCCGGCACCCGCGCCCGCCACCCCAGCAGCTCGGCCGCCAGCGTCGTGTCGGGCCGCCTGACCTTCGGGTCGTCGGCCGGCTTGTCGATGAAGCGGATCTCCGACGACGACCCGGTCAGCTTCTTGACCAGGGTGGCCAGCTCCAGCATGGTCAGCTCGTCGGGGTTGCCGATGTTGACCGGCCCGGCGACGTCACCGGCCGCCATGGCGAGGATGCCCGACACGGTGTCGTCCACGTAGCAGATGGAGCGGGTCTGCGTGCCGTCACCGGTGATCGTGATGGGCTCGCCGGTCAGCGCCTGCCGGATGAACGTCGGGATCGCCCGCCCGTCGAACGGCCGCATACGGGGCCCGTAGGTGTTGAAGATGCGCACGATGCCGGTGTTCGTGCCGCGCGACTGGCGGTAGGCGGTGGTCAGCGACTCGGCGAAGCGCTTGGCCTCGTCGTACACGCTGCGCGGCCCCACCGGGTTCACGTTCCCCCAGTACGTCTCCTTCTGCGGATGCTCCAGCGGGTCGCCGTACACCTCGCTGGTGGAGGCGAGCACGAACCTGGATCCCTTCTCCCTGGCCAGGCCCAGCGCGTGCAGCGTGCCGACGCTACCGACCCGCAGGGTCTCGATGGGGTAGCGCAGGTAGTCGGCCGGCGAGGCGGCCGAGGCGAAGTGCAGGACGAGGTCCAGCCGGTCGGGCACGTGCACGTATCCGGTCAGGTCGCACTCGATGAGCCGGAACTCCGGCCGTTCCAGCAGATGCTCGACGTTGCGCGGCCCGCCGGTCAGGAAACTGTCCATGCAGATGACGTCCGCGCCCTCGTCCAGCAGCCGCTCGCACAGGTACGAGCCCAGAAAACCCGCGCCCCCCGTGACCAGCGCCCTCATGATGTGACCTCCATGGCAGCCTCCACGACTTCCGACACCTCGATTTCGAGCAGGCCGGGGTCCGGCCGCTCGCCGTGCGGGTCGCCGTGGTGCCCCGTCCACAGGGCGACGTGCCGCCAGCCGGGCGGCGGGCCCCACAACATCGGCGAGACCGGCCCGAACAGCACCACCGACGGCACGCAGAACGCCGTCGCGAGGTGCGCCACCCCCGTGTCCCCGCACACCACCAGCCGCGACCGGCTGACCAGGTCGATCAGATCGGCCAGGCGGGTCCGCCCGGCCAGCATCCGCTCGGGCGGCAGCCCCGCCAGCTCGGCGACCCGGGCCGCGATCGGCACCTCGGCCGCGTTGCCCGTGACCACCACGTCGTCCAGCGCGGCCGCCACCTCGGCGAACCGCTCGGGCGGCCAGCGCCGCGCCGGGTAGGCGGCGCCCGGGTGCACGATCGCGGGACCCGTACGGTCGGAGATGCCGAGCGTCAGGTCAGCCGGATCGGCCGGGATGCCGTGCCACTCCAGCAGCCCGCACCAGCGCCGCACCTCGTGCACGCCGTCCTGCCAGGCGGGCCCGGTGCCGAAGCTGATCAGCCGCCCCGGCTCGGTGCGCCGCAGCGCCTCGATGCTCTGCGGCCCCTTGCCGTGCAGATTGACCGCGACGTCGGGCCGCTCGAACGGCACGGGCCCCGGCCCCGCGACGTCCACCTGGTCGTCCACGGCGCCGATCAGCGGCAGCAGCGCCTCCAGCGCCCGCGGGGCCGCCAGCGTGACGCGATGCCCGGGAAAGGCCTGGCGCAGCGCCCGCAGCGCGGGCACGGCCGTGAGCAGGTCGCCCAGGCCGAGCCCGCGCAGGGCCAGCAGCTCTAGGGCCATGACGTCTCCGTGGACGGGCAGACGACCAGCTCTCTCACCTCGCATCCGGCCGGCTGCCGCAGCGCGAACACGACGGCCTGGGCCACGTCGGCCGGGTCGTTCAGCCCGGCCTCGGGCCCCGGCTTGTACTGCTCGGGACGGCCGTCGAAGAAGCCTGTCCGCATGCCGCCCGGGATCAGCAGGGTCACCCCCACCTCCCCGCGCAGCTCGATCGCGAGCCCCCGGGTGAAGCCGACGACGCCGAACTTCGACGCCGAGTACGCCGACGCGTCGCTCAGCGGACGCAGCCCCAGCGTGGACGCGCAGGTGACGACCTTGCCGCGGGTGTGCTTGAGGTACGGCAGCGCCGCCCGGACGACGGAGGCCGTGCCCAGCAGGTTGACCTTGATGACCCGCTCCCAGTCGTCGGCCGGCACGTCCTCCAGCCGGCCGCAGGCGTCGATGCCCGCGGCGGTGACGACGCCGTCGAGGCCGCCGGCCCGCTCGGCCAGCTCGCGTACCGCGCGCTCGGCCTCGCCCCGGTCGGCGAGATCCGCCGTCACGTGCTCGAAGCGCTGGTCCGGCGCGCGTACGTCGACGACGAGCGCCTTCCAGCCCTCTTTCTCCACCGCCTCGGCGGTGGCCAGGCCGAGCCCGGACGCGCCCCCGGTGATCAAAATGTTCACTGGATCTCCCTGATCAGGTTGGTTGTCGATCGCCCCGGCAGCGTGCTCAGCACGACGATCTCCGCGCCGAGCCTGCCGAGTACCTCGGATTCGGGCAGCGTCTCCCCCTCGTAGTCGCCGCCCTTCACCCACACGTCGGGCCGCAGCCGCTCGATGGCCGCCGCCGGGGTGTCCTCGTCGAACACCAGCACGGCGTCCACGCAGCCCAGCGCCCGCAGCACCTCCACCCGGTCGCGCACGTCCACGATGGGCCTGGCGGGGCCCTTCAGCCGGCGTACCGAGTCGTCGGAGTTGACGCAGACGACGAGCGCGTCGCCGAGCGCCCTGGCCCGCCGCAGGAGGCTCACGTGCCCCGCGTGCAGCAGGTCGAAGCAGCCGCCTGTGGCGATCAGCCGGCCCCCCTGGGCACGGGTGAGCCCGGCCACCTCCAGCGCGGTGCGCGGACGGTCGCCGAGCCGCTGCTCCTGCACCTTCACCGAGGCGGCGCCGCCGCGTTCGACGAAGCGGGACGCCTCGCCGACGCCGGCGGCCACCGCCTGCGCGGCGTCCGCGCCGTCACGCATGGCCAGCGCGGCGGCACCGGCGAGCCGGTCGCCCGCGCCGCACGCGTCCTGGCCGCCCGCGCGCACCGGCGGCGGCACCGTGGTCAGCGGGCCGCCCGCCACGGCCAGCGCGGCTCCGCGCTCGCCGGTGGTGACGGCCACCGCCCTGGCCCGCAGCGCCCGCACCAGACGGCGGGCCGCCTGGTCGGGGCCCTGGTAGCCGGACGGGCACAACATCTTCGCCTCCGCCTCGCTGGGCGTCAGCAGCGCGCAGCCGGGCATCGGCTGCTCGCCGCGCGGATGCGGGTCCCAGATCACCGGTACGGAGACATCGCGCAGCAGCTCGCGGGCCATCCTGGCGACGCCCCTGCCGTAGTCGGACACCAGCACCGCGCCGGCCCGCAGGATCGCCTGCGCCGCCTCCTCGGTGGGGGAGAAGCGCGCGGTGCCGTCGCCGGTGTCCAGCCTGACGAGCGTCTGGCCGCGCGACCTGATCCGCGTCTTGCGCACGGTGGCGCCGTGCAGCGGCAGGCGTACCAGGTCGAGCTCCTCCGACAGCAGCCCGCACAGGCGGTGCCCGTCCTGGTCGTCGCCGACCGCCGTGATCAGCACCACGTCGGCGCCGTCGCGGGCGGTCAGCAGCGCCGCCAGCCCCGCCCCGCCGGGCCTGGCCCGCTCGGACGAGACGTCCACCACGGGCACGGGGGCGTCGGGGCAGAGACGGTCGGCGTCGCCCTCGACGTCCACGTCGAGCAGCGTGTCACCGATGACGACCAGCGGGCCTGGCTTCACAGCGCCTCCTCCACGGCGTCGCACAGCAGGTGGATCATCGCGAGATGCACCTCCTGGACGGTGGCCGTCTCACCGGGCACGGCGACGGCCTCGTCGCAGAGGTCGGCCAGCGCGTTCGGCCCCGGCCCCGTCATGGCCCAGGCCGTCACGCCGCACTCGCGCGCCGCCGCGGCGGCGGCCAGCACGTTGGGGCTGCCGCCGCTGGTCGACAGGCACACCAGCACGTCGCCTGGACGGCCGTGCGCGCGCACCTGGCGGGCGTAGACCTGGTCGGCGCCGAAGTCGTTCGCGATGGCCGTCAGCGAGGAGCCGTCGGCGTGCAGCGGGATCGCCGCGTACGGGCGCCGGTCCTCCCTGAACCTGCCGACCAGCTCGGCCGTCAGGTGCTGGGCCTCCGCGGCCGAGCCGCCGTTGCCGCAGGCGAGCAGCCGGCCCCCGGCCGACAGTACGCCGGCCAGCCGGCCGCCCCAGCCCCGTACGGCGGCCGCCTGGTCATCGACCTTCTCCAGGGCGTTCCAGAGCTTTTCCAGATGCGCATCCATGATCAACCCCCTAGGACGGCCAGCCGGCCGACCTTGCCGTCGATGACCTGCGTGTACACGGCCTCCGTGAGCTCGGCCACGCGCGGCCAGCCGTAGCGCTCGCGGGCCCGGCGGGCGCCGGCCGCGCCGAGCTCCGCGCGCCGCCGCGGGTCGCCGAGCACGTCCTTGAGCGCCCTTGCCAGGGCACGGGGCCTGCGCGGCGGCACCAGCACGCCGCAGCCCGCCACCGTGTCGAGGTGGCCGCCGACCGCCGAGGCCACGACGGGCACCCCGCACGCCATCGCCTCGACGGGCACCATGCCGAACGGCTCGTACCAGGGCACGGTGACCACGACGTCGGCCGCGCGCATCAGCGCGGGCACGTGCCGCCTGGGCACGCTGCCGATGACGTGCACGCGGTGGCCCATGCCGTAGCCGTCGGCCAGGTCCCTGAGCCTGGCCGCCTCCTCGTCGCCCGGCCCGCCGCCGGCGATCACCAGCTCGGCGTCGGGGAGCTGGCGCATCGCCCTGATCAGCGTGTCCACGCCCTTGCGCGCCACCATGCGGCCGATGCTCAGCACCATCGGCCCGTCCGTGCGCGGCGCCACGGGCCCGTCAGGGCGGAACGCCTCCAGGTCGACCCCGCACGGGACGACCGAGACGCGCTGCTCCGGGATGCCCATCGCGCACAGCTCGCTCACCTCGTCGCTGCAGGTGGCGAGCACCGCGTCGGCCCGCTTGCCGATCTCGCGCTCGGTGTCGATCCGGTGCGCGGGGCTGGTGTCCGCCTCGCCCTGCCAGCGCCGCTTGACGGTGCCGAGCGCGTGGAACGTCTGCACCACCGGCAGCCCGCCGGCCGCCTGCAGCGCCGCCTGGCCGCTCATCCAGAAGTGCGCGTGCACGACGTCCGGCGGGCGCGCCGCCCACCGCTCGGCCAGGCGTTCGGTGAACTCCGGCATGTACGGGGGCAGCTCGTCCTTCGGCACGGGGGCCGCCGGGCCGGCGGTGACGTACTCGACCGTGACGCCGGGCGCCAGGCGCACGGAGCCGGGTTGCTCCTCGGAGGAGCGCCGGGTGTGCACGGTGACCGTGTGCCCGCGCTCGGCGAGGGCGACGGCCAGCGCGGCGACGTAGACGTTCTGGCCGCCGGAGTCGACGCCGCCGACCACCGCCAGCGGGTCCGCGTGCTCCGAGATGAGATCGACCTTCACTGCGTCAGCTCCCTCACTGCCTTGACCACCTGCTCACTCGTCACCTGGGACAGGCACGGGTGCCCCGGCACCGGGCAGACGCGCGCCCTGCTTCCGCGGCAGGGCGCGTGCTGGTCGCCCAGCACGACGGAGGGCACGCCGTACGGGGCCCACCGCACCAGCGGGACCACGGGGGCGAACAGGCTCACGACCGGCGTACCGACCGCCGCGGCCAGGTGCGCGGGACCGGTGTTCCCGGCCACGAGCACGCCGGCGCGCTCGATGACGGCGGCCAGTTCCGCGAAGGTGGTCACTCCGCCCAGGTCGGCCGCGACGTCGTCGGCCACGTAGGCGGTGAGGTCACGTTCTGTGCCGGTCACGACGACCCGGTGCCCGTCCTCGGCCAGCTCCCGCACCGTCTGACGGTGCCGTTCCGCGGGCCAGGTACGGGCGGGCGCCGAGGTCCCCGGGTGCACCACGACATACGCGCCTTCACCGGCATCGGCGGCGGCGCCTAGCAAGTGCCCTGTTTCCGGGCGGATATCCGGCAATGGCCGCCGAACTGCGAGAACGCCGTCATCGTCTGGTGGCAGCGTGAATCCGGCCGCCCGGGCGACCGCGAGCATGCGTTCGGCCTCCGGGACGTCCACGCTCTCGTCCACGACGTGCCGCACGTCCAGCAGCGCGCCGGGGTAGTCGTTGCTGATCGCGGTGATCCTGGCCACCCCGGCCAGCCTGAGCAGCAGCGCCAGCGGCAGCGCCGACTGGTGGAACGAGGTGAGCAGCACCGCCTCGTCCACGTCCCCGACGCGGCCGATCAGGTCCTCGATCTGGTCCCTGGTGACGGGCGGCGGCGTGTGGTCGATCCACGGGGCGTGCCAGGTCTCCACCCGGTCCACGCCGGGCAGCAGCTCGGCCGCCGCCCTGCCGTTCGGGCCGGCCAGGAAGACCACCTCGGCGGCTCGCGTACGCACGGCGCGCACGGCGGGCCCGGCCAGCAGCACGTCACCGGCATCGTCAAGCCGCGCCACCAGCACCCGCCCCCGATCGGGTCCTGGGTCTGGTCCGCGGTCTGCGGGACCTGTCATCGCCGCACTCTCCATTCCCCCCGCAACCGGTGCGCGCAGGCGACCGGCGGGATCAGCACGCTGGTGACGGCCATCCGCAGCACCTCACCCGGCGTACGCGGGCCCGGCGCGATCCGCCGCCAGGCGAACTCGGCGGTCAGCGCGGCCCACACCGCACCGGCTGCGAGCGCCGCGATTCCTACGCCCGAGCCCACGCCCACGCCTCTGCGGCGGGCGCCGCCGCTCCTGACCGCGCCGGCGGCACGCGCCCGGCCGGCGCCGGTGGCGGCGGTCGCGATGCCCAGCACGGCGGCTGTGAGGCCGGCGGCGGTCGTGGCGGCGTGCAGGCGCAGCCGTCCGGGCGCGCCGCCGATCGCCGCCCGCCAGCCGGGCCCGTGCAGCCGCCGCATGAGCGCGTCGTCGGCGTTGCCCCGCTGGAAGCGCACGCTCGCCCAGAACCCGTCGTCACGGACGGGATGCCTGGTCACCCGGTCGCCCTTGACCAGCCGGTGCCCGGCCCGCGACACCCGCAGCGCGAGATCGGCGTCCTCCCGGTAGGCGCGCGGGAACCGCTCGTCGAAACCGCCCATGGCCTGCAGCACCTCGCGCCGGTACGCCATGTCGGCCGTCACCCACAGCGCGCCCGACAGCCCGGCGGTGTGCCGCTCGGCGTCGGTCGGCCTGCGCCGCACGGGCCGCGGCACCCGGATCCTGCCCTGGCTGCCCGCCACCTCGGGCGGCAGGTCCACCAGGTCCTTCCAGACCGCCTGCGCCCACCCGGAGGCGGGGATCACGTCGTCGTCCAGGAAGACCACCCACGGCGTGTCGGCGGCCCGCCAGCCCGCGTTGCGCGCCGCCGCGGGCCCGCGCCCGCCCGAGCGCACCACCCGTACGTGCGCCGGAACGTGCAGCGCCCCGGGATCGCCGCGACGATCGTCCACCACGACCACCGGCACGTCGGAGCCCACGGCGGCGAGCGTCTCGCGCAGCGTGGCCCGCCCGACGGTGGGGATCACCACGGTGAACATCAGCCGAACACCTCCCCGCGCCGCACCAGGTAGGGCCCGAGCGCCAGCACGTCCACGGGCGCGGACCCGAAGCACTCCAGCGCGTCGCGCGGGTCGTCCACCATCGGCCGACCGGCGGTGTTGAGGCTCGTGTTGACCACCACGGGCAGCCCCGTCCGCGCCTCGAACTCGCTCAGCACCCGTGCCATCAGCGGCTGCCGCTCGGGCGAGACGGTCTGGATGCGGGCGGTCCCGTCCACGTGCACGACCGCGGGGATGCGCGCCGCCCAGTCCGGGTGCACGTCGTGCACGAACAGCATGTACGGCGACGGCACAGGCCCCCGCCCGAAGATCTCCCGCGCCCGCGACTCCAGCACCATCGGCGCGACGGGACGGAACTGCTCGCGCCCCTTGACGTCGTTGAGCCGCTCGGTGTTGCGCGGATCGCCCGGATGCGCCAGCAAGGATCGGTGCCCGAGGGCCCGCGGCCCGTACTCGGAGCGGCCCTGGAACCAGGCCACGATCCGGTCGGCGGCCAGCTCGGCCGCCACCGCCGCGCCCAGGTCGGCCGGCCGCGTGTACGGCACCCGCGCCACGTCCAGCCACGCCCCCAGCTCCTCGTCGGTGAAGCCGCGCCCCAGGGCGGGGCAGCTCATGGGCGCGGCCGGTTCGCCGTAGACCTGCGCCAGGTGCAGCGCCCCGCCCAGCGCGGTGCCCGAGTCGCCGGCGGCCGGCTGCACCCACACCTCGTCGAACGGTCCCTCGTCCAGCAGCCGCGTGTTGGCCACGCAGTTGAGCGCCACCCCGCCGGCCAGCGCCAGCCGCCGCTCCCCGGTCCGCTCGTGCAGCCAGCGCACCAGCTCCAGCAGCACCTCCTCCAGCCGGGCCTGCACGCTGGCGGCCAGGTCGGCGTGGTCGGAGGTCCAGGGAGTGCCCTTCTTCAGCGCCTTGGCGTAGACGTTCCAGTCGACCGGCTCGACGCGGAACCCGCCGTCGCCGGTCGTGTAGATCACCTCGCGCAGCGCCTCCAGGTGGCGGGGGCGGCCGTAGGAGGCCATCGCCATCACCTTGTACTCGTCGCTGGAGCGCAGGAAGCCGAGGTGCTGGGTGACGTCCTCGTACATCAGGCCGAGCGAGTGCGGCAGCTCCTGGGTGGCGAGGATCTCGAGCTCGCCGCCCCGGTAGCGGCCGGCGAGGTGGGAGACGTTCTCGCCGCGCCCGTCGCACACCAGCACCGCGCAGTCGCGCCACGGCGAGGCGAGGCCCGCCGAGGCCGCGTGCGCGACGTGGTGCGGCACGTAGCTGACCTGCCCGGGGTCCAGGCCCGGCAGCGCTGTGGCGAGGAAGGCGGGTGCCCGGACGGCGTACCGGGTGCGCAGGTCCTCCCAGTCGCCCTCCGGCCGCTGGACCACCAGCGAAGGGTCGTAGGAGTAGGCGACGGCGTCGATGTCCTCGGGCGACAGGCCCGCCTCGCTCAGGCACCAGGCGGCGGCCAGCTCGGGCAGCTCCCAGGCGGAGAAGGCGAGCGGTCTCTTGCCGTGCTTGCGGCGGCTGAAGCGTTCCTCTTCGGCCGCGGCCACGATCCTCCCGTCGGCCACGAGCGCGGCGGCCGGGTCGTGGAAGATCGCGTTGATGCCGAGAAATCTCATGCTTCCTCCCCCTGAGGATGTCGAGAACCGCTACCGAGAGAAGCGGCCCTCAAACCTGACGCCACCCCGAACAGGCTCGGAAGCGGCTAAAACGGGCGTGGCCGCCTGGGGTTGCTCACGGTGAGTAGTTGTTTGCCTGGCCGGGCCCCGGGTAGCTGCCGGGCACGCGACGGAGGTGAACGGTGTTCGAAAAGCGGCGTCCCGGGGCCGTGCTCTTCGACCGGGACGGAACCTTGATCAGGGACGTGCCCTACAACGGCGACCCCGGCCTGGTCGAACCCATGCCGGGCGCGGTGGAGGCGCTGGGGCGGCTGAGACAGGCCGACGTGCCGGTGGCCGTGGTCACCAACCAGTCGGGCGTCGCCAAGGGCCTGCTGTCGCCGGACGAGATGGACCAGGTGAACGCCAAGGTGGAGGAGCTGCTCGGCCCGTTCGACGCGTGGGCGATCTGCGTGCACGACGACGCCGACGGCTGCACCTGCCGCAAGCCCGCCCCCGGCCTGGTGATCAGGGCCGCCGCGGTGCTCGACGTCAGCCCGCGCGACTGCGTGGTCGTCGGCGACATCGGCCGCGACATGGAGGCGGCCAGGGCCGCGGGGGCCAGGGGCATCCTCGTGCCCACCGAGCAGACCCTGGAGGAGGAGATCGAGCGGGCGCCCGAGGTCGCCGGCGACCTGAGCGACGTCGTCGAGCGCGTACTGAGCGGTGCTGAGGACCCGGTGCCCGCCGTCTCGGCCCCCTGGGCCCGCGCCATGGGCTGGAGCCGCTGGTGAAGATCCTCCTCTGGCACGTTCACGGCTCGTGGACCAGCGCGTTCATCCGCGGGTCGCACGAGTACCTGCTCCCGCTCGTCCCCGGCCGTGGTCCCGATGGCCGGGGGCGGGCGGCCACGTACGACTGGCCGGACAGCGCCCGCGAGGTGCCCTGGGACCGGCTGCGCGACGAGCAGGTGGACGCCGTCGTCTACCAGCGCCCGTACGAGATCGACCTGGCCCGCGACTGGCTCGGCCCGCGCGTCTCCCGCCTGCCCGCCGTCTACGTCGAGCACAACACCCCCGCGGGCGACGTGCCCCGCACCCGCCACCCGCTGGCGGACCAGAGCGACGTCACGCTCGTGCACGTCACCCACTTCAACGAGCTCTACTGGGACAACGGCCGCGCCCCCACCCGCGTCATCGAGCACGGCGTCCCCAACCCGGGACACCTCTACAGCGGCGAGCTGGCCAGGGCCGGCGTCGTCGTCAACGAGCCGGTGCGCCGTACCCGCGTCGCCGGCACCGACCTGCTGCCGCGCTTCGCCGAGCGGGTGCCGCTCGACGTGTTCGGCATGAAGGTGGACGGGCTGCCCTACGGCACGTACGAGGACCTGCCCCAGCACGTCATGCACGCCGAGCTGGCCAAGCGGCGCGTCTACCTGCACCCCTACCGCTGGACCTCGCTCGGCCTCGCCCTCATCGAGGCCATGACGCTCGGCATGCCGGTCGTCGCGCTGGCCGCCACCGAGGCGATCGAGGCGGTGCCGCCCGAGGCCGGCGTGCTGTCGACCAAGGTGCACGTGCTGGCCGACGCGCTGGCCGAGTTCGCCGGGGATCCCGAGCGGGCGAGCCAGGCAGGGAAGGCCGCCAGGGCCGCCGCCCTGGCCCGCTACGGACTGGACCGCTTCCTACGGGACTGGGACCGCCTGCTCAGCGAGGTATGACGCCCTGAGGCATGGGTAGGCGCGAGGAGCATGATGATGATGCTCGACTGGACACGCAGAGCAGCCTGCCTGGACCTCGACCCCGAGCTGTTCTTCCCGATCTCGATGGAGGGGCCGAGCCAGTCGCAGGCCGACCGGGCCAAGCGGGTGTGCGCCCGCTGCCCCGTACGCGAACCATGCCTGGCATACGCCCTGGACACCCGGCAGGCGTACGGCGTGTGGGGCGGCACCGACCCCGGGCAGCGGCGCGAGCTCAGCTTGGCAGAGCCGCGAGAAAACGTTCCCGCTCGTCCGCTTCGAGGTGGTCACTGAACAGCACGCCGTCGAGGTGGTCGGTCTCGTGCTGGAGCACCCGCGCCAGCGTGCCGAGCGCCCTGACGGTGACGGGCTTGCCGAACATGTCACGGCCACGCGCGGTGACCATGTAGGAACGTTCCAGTGGCCACCACACGCCAGGCGCCGACAGGCACGCCTCATCGGCCGTCACCCGCCGCTGTGACAACTCCAGCCTCGGGTTGACCAGGTGGCCCGACTTGCCGTCGTAGTCGTAGACCACCACGCGTACCGGCTCGCCGAGCTGCGGGGCCGCCAGCCCGGCCCGCCCCGCGCCCGCCCGCAGCGTCGCCGTCAGCGACTTCACCAGCCGGCGCAGCTCCCGATCGAAATCCTTGACCGGCTCGGCGACCGTGCGCAGCACCGGATCGCCGAACATGCGAATAGGCAGGACCGTCACCCGCGACTCCCCGATAGGCGGCCTCGTCACGGAGAACGTTTCCCCCGCCCGCGCCGGGCCAATCACGCCACCGCAGCCTTGTAGCACAGCGGTAACAGAGGAGACCCCCGGGCGAAACCACCCGAAAGCAGTATCGGAGGGTGATCTCACTTGCGTCACACGCACCTGTGATGCCTGGCCGGGTGCTCGGGGCCCGGCCAGGCGTCCCCGACTATCTGGAGGTGCACGCATGAGCGCGCTTCCCCTGGAGGGCGGCTCGTCACCGGAGACGGCGCCCGACGCGCTGGCGGGCTTCACCGTCGGCGTGACCGCGACGAGACGGCGCGAGGAGTTCGGCGCCCTGCTGGAGCGCCGCGGCGCCCGCGTGGTCAGCGCCCCCGCGATCCGCCTCGTCCCCCTCGCCGAGGACGCCGACCTGCTCGCCGCCACCCGGCAGAGCCTGCGGGCCCCGCTCGACGACGTGGTCGTCACCACCGGTGTCGGCTTCCGCGGCTGGATGGCCGCCGCCGAGGGCTGGGGCCTGTCCGCCGAGCTCGGCGAGCACCTCGCCGGCGCCCGCCTGCTCACCCGCGGCCCCAAGGCCAGGGGAGCGGTGCGCGCGGCCGGGCTCAACGACCACTGGACCCCCTCGACCGAGTCCTGCCAGGAGGTCAAGGAACACCTCCTCGCCCAGGACCTGCGCGGGCGGCGTATCGCCGTCCAGCAGCACGGCGAGCCGCTGCGCGACTTCGTCGCCGACCTGCGCGCCGCCGGGGCCGAAGTGATCGAGATCCCGGTCTACCGGTGGTTGCCGTACCGCGACATCTCGCCGCTGCGCCGCCTCATCAGCCAGACCGTCTCAGGCTCGGTGGACGCGGTGGCCTTCACCAGCGCGCCCGCCGTGCACGCCATGCTGAACGCCGCCCGCGCCGACGGGCTCGAAGAGGCGCTGCTCGCCGCGTTCGGCGGCTCGGTCGTGGCGGCCTGCGTCGGCCCCGTCACCGCCGACCCGCTCGCCTCGCGCGGCGTGCCCACCCTGCAGCCCGACCGCTCCCGGCTCGGCGCGCTCGCCCGCGCCCTGGCCAGGCACCTGCCCGAGCACGGCGTCACCCGGCTCGTCGCGGGCGGCCACCGGCTGGAGATCCGCGGCCACGCCGTGGTCGTGGACGGCGAGCTGCGGCCCCTGCCGCCGGCGCCGATGGCGGTGCTCAAGCGCCTGGCCGACAAGCCGGGCCACGTGGTGTCGCGGGCCGACCTGCGTACGGTGCTGCCGGGCAGCGTCGCCCGCGACTCGGCCGAGCACGCCGTGGAGATGGCCATCACCCGGCTGCGCCGCGCGCTCGGGCCCGGCGGCATCGTCGAGACCGTCGTCAAGCGCGGCTACCGGCTCGCCTGCCTGTACGAGGCCGGCCTTTGACCCTCGCACCGCCTGCCCCAGCCCGTCCCAGGCCGCCGACCCCCGCCACCGGTCCCGCTCGGACCGGGCCTCCAACCCTCCGACCGCCCGCCACCGGGCCCGCCACCGGGCCCACCCGCGGTGGGTGGCCGTCGATGACCTCTGCAGACCCGCACACCGAGGAGTTCCGCATGCCGTGGCCCGTTCCCGCAGGAGCCGGCCGATGACCCCCACGCTCGTCCTGGCCGCCCACGGCACCCGCGACCCCGCGGGGGAGCGGACGCTGGCCGCGCTGGCGGAGACCGCCAGGACCGCACGCCCAGGGACCCGCGTGGAGCTCAGCTACCTGGAGCTCAGCTCGCCGCTGCTGGCGCAGGTGCTGCCCGCCGTGCGCGGGCCGGTGGTCGTCGTGCCGCTGCTGCTGGCCGGCGGCTACCACGTGCACGTCGACCTGCCCCGCGTCGTCGCCGAGCACCGGCCGGACGCGGTGGTGGCCCGCTGGCTCGGCCCGCACCGGCTGCTCACCTCGGCGCTGGCGCGCAAACTGGCCCGCGCGGGCCTGCGCGCCACAGACGCGGTGCTGCTCGGCGCGGCCGGCTCGTCCGACCCGGCGGCGCTGGCCGACGTGCGCACCGCCGCGCACCAGCTCGCCGTGCGGCTGGCCCGCCCGGTGACCGCCGCGTTCGCCTCGGCGGGCACGCCGTCGCTGGACGAGGCCATGGAACGGCTCGCCTCGACCCCGGCCGCGCGGGTGGCGATCGCCTCGTACGTGCTCGCGCCGGGTTTCTTCCACAACCGGCTGACCTCGGTGGCCGCGGGCCGTACCGCGGCGGTGGTCAGCGAGCCGCTGGGCGCCGACCTCGACGTGGCGGCGCTGATCTGGCACCGCTACGACCAGGCCGTAAGCCGCTCGGCCGCCATGCCCCGCACCCTGCGCCGCGCATGACGCAAAAGGGCCGGACGAGGCTGTACGCCGCTCCGCCGCCACGCCCCGCACCCTGCGCCGGCATGACGGAGAAGAGGTCAGACGGGGTCGAGGCGCAGCTCGCGGACGATCTCGCGAGCGGTGGCGTCCCTGGACGGCGCGGCGTCGGCGCCGACGAACATCTCGATGTAGGCCCGGTGGAAGCAGCCCGCGACCAGCAGCCGCGCGCTCGCCTCCGGGTCGACGTCGGCCCTGATGCGGCCCAGCCGCTGCTCGGCCGCCAGGTACGCGGCCAGCGGCGTGGTCTCCGTACGCGGCCCGAGCTCGGTCTCCTTGATGGCCTGCCGGAAGCGTACGGTGACGTTGGGCGAGGTGAAGGCCGGCAGCGCGGCGCTCTGGACGTCGATGTAATAGTCGATGCCCGCCCGCGCCACAGGCAGAAGATTGTCGGAAACAGACCCTTTTCCTGCGCGATGGGCTAAATCATGAAGAATGCTCAACCAGAGGGGAAGCCGATCCTGGAGCAGCGCGAGGAAGTGGTCCACCGAGCCGCCGGCACGGTCCTCCCTGAGCGAGACGGCCATCTCGAGGATGCGCCGCCGGGTGTCCTGGCTCCTCTGGTGCGGGTCAACATGGGATGTCGCCATGGCATGCCTAACGTGCGCGGTCGGAGGATGTAGGCATCACGTGCGAAGCCGGAGTTTTCGGCCGGCTGAATCTGGAGTCCCGGCTTGTCGGGATCTGGTGGTCCCCGATTATTACCTGAAAACGAAAAAATTGGGCAGATTTACTACCTGATAGTTAGCTGTCCGTGTCGCGATCTCTACGTCGCAGGTAGCGCTCGAACTCGGCCGCGATCGCGTCGCCGCTGGCCTCGGGCAGCTCGGCGGCGTCCTTGCGCTCCTCGAGCTCCTTGACGTATTCGGCCACCTCGCTGTCCTGCGAGGCCAGCTCGTCGACGCCGCGCTCCCACGCCCTGGCCTCCTCGTCGAGGTCGCCCAGCGGCATCGGGATCTCCAGGACGTCCTCCAGCCGGCGCAGCAGCGCCAGCGTCGCCTTGGGGTTGGGCGGCTGCGCGACGTAGTGGGGCACCGACGCCCACAGCGAGATCGCGTCGAGCCCCGCCTTGCCGAACGCGTGCTGCAGCACGCCCACGATGCCGGTCGGGCCCTCGTAGCGGCTCAGCTCCAGCCCCGTCGAGCGGGCCAGCCCCTCGGTGGTGGCGCCGCCGAGAATCGGCACGGGCCTGGTGTGCGGCGAGTCGTTGAGCAGCGCGCCGAGCATGACCGCCAGCTCGATGCCGAGCTCGCGGCAGACGTAGATGATGTCGTCGCAGAACGAGCGCCAGCGCATGTTGGGCTCGATGCCGCGCAGCAGCACCACGTCGCGCTCGACGCCCGGCGGCCGCGCGCGCAGCAGCCGCGTCGTCGGCCACACGATCGACTGGGCCAGCCCGTCGGTCATCTCCACCACGGGCCTGGTGACCTGGAAGTCGTAGTAGTCGTCGGGGTCGAGCGCCACCAGCGGCTCCGCCTTCCAGGCCGACTCGAGATGGGCGATCACGCCGCTGGAAGCCTCACCCGCGTCGTTCCACCCCTCGAACGCGGCGATGAGCACCGGGTCGACGAGCTCGGGGAGCCCTTCGAGCTCTATCACGTGTCGCCTCCACTTCCCTTCGTCCCGCTAAGCCTATGCGGTGAGGAGGCATCGCCGTCACCGATCTCCCCCCTAATGCCGCCCTGCCCCGTTCGCGACCCGCGAACGCGCCCCGCAAGACAACGATCACGAAACGCCGGGGATGAACCGCCGCACCTCGCCGACGCCGTCCCTACAGGGCCTCAGGCCCTGTCCTGCATGCGGTCGAGCGGCGTGCGAGCGGCGTTCGAAGCCCACCCGATAAGCTGAACCTCATGAGCATCTCCCCGTCCTTCCGAGAAGTGTTGTCCCAGCGCGTCATCGTGGCCGACGGGGCGATGGGCACGATGCTCCAGGCCCAGGACCCCACGCTCGACGACTTCCACGGGCACGAGGGCTGCAACGAGGTGCTCAACGTCACCCGCCCCGACATCGTGCGCGGCGTCCACGACGCCTACTTCGCGGTCGGCGTCGACTGCGTCGAGACCAACACCTTCGGCGCCAACCTCGCCGCGCTCGGCGAATACGACATCTCCGACCGCGTCTTCGAATACTCCGAAGCCGGCGCCCGCATCGCCCGCGAGGCCGCCGACCACTGGGCCACCCCCGACCAGCCGCGCTTCGTGCTCGGCTCCATGGGCCCGGGCACCAAGCTGCCGACGCTCGGCCACCTGCCCTACGCGAGCCTGCGCGACGCCTACCGCGACAACGCGGCCGGCCTGATCGCCGGCGGTGCCGACGCGCTCATCATCGAGACCTGCCAGGACCTGCTCCAGGTCAAGGCCGCCGTGGTCGGCGCGAAGCGGGCCATCGAGGCGGCCGGCCGCGACATCCCGATCATCGCCCAGGTCACCATCGAGACCAACGGCGCCATGCTGCTCGGCTCCGAGATCGGCGCCGCGCTCACCGCGATCGAGCCGCTCGGCGTCGACATCGTCGGGCTCAACTGCGCGACCGGCCCCGCCGAGATGAGCGAGCACCTGCGCTACCTCGCCCGCCACTCCAGGCTCAAGCTGTCCTGCATGCCCAACGCCGGCCTGCCGGTGCTGACCGCCGACGGCGCCTACTACCCGCTGAGCGCGCAGGAGCTGGCCGAGGCCCATCAGACCTTCACCCGCGACTACGGCCTGTCGCTGGTGGGCGGCTGCTGCGGCACCACGCCCGAGCACCTGCGCCAGGTGGTCGAGAAGGTGCGCGGCAAGCAGCCCGCCACGCGCCGGCCACGCCCCGAGCCCGGCGCCTCCTCGCTCTACCAGACCGTCCCGTTCCGCCAGGACACCTCCTACCTCGCCATCGGCGAGCGCTGCAACACCAACGGCTCCAAGGCATTCCGCGAGGCCATGCTGGCCGGCCGCTGGGACGACTGCGTCGAGATGGCCCGCGACCAGGCCCGCGACGGCGCCCACATGCTCGACCTGTGCGTCGACTACGTCGGCCGCGACGGCGTGACCGACATGAAGGAGCTGGCCTTCCGCTTCGCCACCGCCTCCACGCTGCCGATCATGCTCGACTCCACCGAGCCCGCGGTGCTGCAGGCCGGTCTCGAGATGCTGGGCGGGCGCGCCGCGGTCAACTCCGTCAACTACGAGGACGGCGACGGCCCCGACTCCCGCTTCCAGAAGATCATGCGGCTGGTCCGCGAGCACGGCGCCGCCGTGGTCGCCCTCACCATCGACGAGGAGGGCCAGGCCCGCACCGCCGACCACAAGGTGCGGGTGGCCACCCGCCTGGTCGAAGACCTCACCGGCACCTGGGGCATGCGGGTCGAGGACATCATCGTCGACTGCCTGACCTTCCCCATCGCCACCGGCCAGGAGGAGACCAGGCGCGACGGCCTGGAGACCATCGAGGCGATCCGCGAGCTCAAGCGCCGCTACCCGGGCGTGCAGACCACGCTGGGCCTGTCCAACATCAGCTTCGGCCTCAACCCGGCCGCCCGCATGGTGCTCAACTCGGTGTTCCTCAACGAGTGCGTCAACGCGGGGCTCGACTCCGCCATCGTCCACGCCTCCAAGATCCTGCCGATGGCGCGGATCCCCGACGAGCAGCGCCAGGTCGCCCTCGACATGGTCTACGACCGCCGCCGCGAGGGCTACGACCCGCTGCAGCGCTTCATGGACCTGTTCGAAGGGGTCGACGCCGCCGCCATGCGCGCCGGCAAGGCCGAGGAGCTGGCCGCGCTGCCGCTGTGGGAGCGGCTCAAGCGGCGCATCATCGACGGCGAGCGCAAGGGCCTCGAGGCCGACCTCGACACCGCGCTCGACCAGCGGCCCGCCCTGGAGATCATCAACGACGTGCTGCTCGACGGCATGAAGACGGTCGGCGAGCTGTTCGGCTCGGGGCAGATGCAGCTGCCGTTCGTGCTGCAGTCGGCCGAGGTGATGAAGGCCGCCGTCGCCTACCTCGAGCCCCACATGGACCGCGTCGAGGGCGAGACCAAGGGCCGCATCGTGCTGGCCACCGTCAAGGGCGACGTCCACGACATCGGCAAGAACCTCGTCGACATCATCCTGTCCAACAACGGCTACCAGGTCGTCAACCTCGGCATCAAGCAGCCGGTCTCGGCCATCATCGAGGCGGCCGACGAGCAGAAGGCCGACGTCATCGGCATGTCGGGCCTGCTGGTGAAGTCGACGGTCATCATGAAGGAGAACCTGGAGGAGATGAACTCCAGGGGCTTGTCGCAGCGCTACCCCGTGCTGCTCGGCGGGGCCGCGCTCACCCGCGCCTACGTCGAGCAGGACCTCGCCGAGCTGTTCGAGGGCGAGGTGCGCTACGCCCGCGACGCGTTCGAGGGGCTGCGGCTGATGGACGCGTTCATGGCGGTCAAGCGCGGCGAGGCGGGCGCGACGCTGCCGCCGCTGCGCGAGCGGCGCGTCAAGACCGGCGCCACGCTCGTCCGCACGCCCGTCGAGGAGCTGCCGGCCCGCTCCGACGTCGCCGCGGACAACCCGGTGCCGCGCGCGCCCTTCCACGGCGACCGCCTGGTCAAGGGCATCTCGCTGACCGACTACGCCGCCTTCCTCGACGAGCGTGCGCTGTTCCTCGGCCAGTGGGGCCTCAAGCCCACCAGGGGCGGCGATGGCCCCGGCTACGAGGAGCTGGTCGAGACCGAAGGCCGGCCGCGGCTGCGCATGTGGCTCGAGCGCATGCAGACCGAGGGCCTGCTGGAGGCGGCCGTCGTCTACGGCTACTTCCCGTGCGTCTCCGACGGCGACTCGCTGATCATCCTCGACGACGCGGGTGATGAGCGCACCCGCTTCACGTTCCCGCGCCAGCGCCGCGACCGCCACCTGTGCCTGTCCGACTTCTTCCGCCCGAAGGACAGCGGGGAGGTCGACGTCGTCGGCTTCCAGGTGGCCACCATGGGCGCGAAGATCTCCGAGGCCACGGCCGAGCTGTTCGCCAAGGACGCCTACCGCGACTACCTCGAGCTGCACGGCCTGTCGGTGCAGCTCACCGAGGCGCTGGCCGAATACTGGCACGCCCGGGTGCGCGCGGAGTGGGGCATCGGCGGCGACGAGTCGCTCGACGACATGCTCAAGGTCAACGTCCAGGGCTGCCGCTACTCCTTCGGCTACCCGGCCTGCCCCAACCTGGAGGACCAGAAGCAGCTGTTCGAGCTGCTCGACCCCGAGCGCATCGGGGTGACGCTGTCGGAGGAGTTCCAGCTCCACCCGGAGCAGGCCACCTCGGCGCTGGTCGCCCACCACCCCGAGGCGAAATACTTCAACGTCTGACCGCCCGGTCCCGCCGCGCGCCCGGCATCGGGCGGTTCGCCGTGCGCGCAGGGGCGGCAGCGTGACCCGGTGAGAACCGCCGACCGATCGGGGAGAGCACTTCATGGACGCCGTCTTCTTCGACATGGACGGCCTGCTGGTGGACAGCGAGCGCGTCTGGCTGGAGATCGAGACCGGGGTGATGGCCAGGCTCGGCGCCGCGTGGACGCCCGAGCACCAGGCCCACCTGGTGGGCGGCTCCATGGAGCGCACGGTCGACTACATGCTGGCGGTCTCGGGTGCCGAGGTGGCGCCGCAGGCCGTGCGGGAGTGGATGATCGACGGCATGGTGGCGCGCCTGCAGGACGGCGTGCCCGTCATGCCGGGCGCGTCCGAGCTGCTCGACGCGCTGCGCGACGAGGGGGTGCCGGTGGCGCTGGTCACCTCCTCGCTGCGGCCGATCGCCGACGCGGTGCTGAAGAGCGTCGGCAGGGAGCGGTTCGACCTGGTGGTGACGGCCGACGACGTCACCCGTACGAAGCCGGACCCGGAGCCCTACCTGACGGCCGCGCGGCGGCTCGGGGCCGAGCCGGTGCGCTGTGTGGTACTGGAGGACTCCCCGAACGGGGTGGCCGCGGCGACGGCGGCCGGCTGCGCGGTGGTGGCGGTGCCGAGCCTGCTGCCCGTCGAGCAGGCGCCGGGGCGGCTGGTGGTGACGTCCCTGAGGGACGTCAGGGTCGCGGACCTGAGGGCACTTCTGGGGCCGTAGGCACGTTCCCCTAAGGGAAAAGTGGTTCTCACGGAGGAGGCGCACGGGCCTTCGCGTGCCAGGATGGTAAAGCAAGAGCCACGGACTAGGGGGCGGCGAGATGGACACCTTCAACGCGATCGCCTGGCTGCCACTGTGCGCCGGTGTGACCATAGCTGGGCTGGTGCTGGCCTTCCTGGCGTTCCGGCGCCGGGGCGCGGCGGCCGGCATGCGGGTGACGGCATGGGCGCTGCTGCCGATGGCGGCCCTTCTCACGGACGCGCTGCAGTCGCTGTGGACGATCGGCACCACCGTGGTGGGCTTCGTGACGGGGCTGGTGTTCAAACCGACGGTGTGGGCGGGCGTGGCGCTGGCCGGGCTGTCGGTCGTGCTGTTCGTGGCGTCCGGGGTGATGCGCGGCAGGAGGCTGTCCTCGGGGCGGAAGAAGCCGGCCGCCGAGACGCCGGAAGCAGGCGCCGGAGCGGCGGGCCCGCAGGCCGCCCAGAAGCCGGCCCAGAAATCCGCCGGGGCGGCCAAGCCGAAGCCCGCCGTGGGCCAGAAGCCGGCGAGCAAGGGCGACGACGACTTCTCCGACATCGAGGAGCTCCTCAAGCGGCGCGGCATCAGCTGAACCGGACAGGCCGGGCGACTATGTCACGGTTCCGAGACGCAACCGGAACTCGCCCTAGACAATCCGTTCAAGATCAATACGAATGAGTTTCGCAACAATCACGGATTGGCCACATAGCGGCCTGAGGGACTAGTCAGCGCAGCTCAGGCCATAGATTCTGCCCCATGAGGTCGCGACAAGCGGTCTAGAGTCAGCACGCAATGACTGCGTCGTCTTGTCAGCAGGGGGCATTACGGAATGACCGCACCGCTCGACGTTCCCGGTTCAGCAGCCGAGGCGAACCCGGAGGCTGTCCTCGCCGGGACGGGCAAGGCCATCCAAGGCCGATCCCTCACCAGGATCGCCTGGATGCGGCTGCGCCGCGACAAGATCGCACTCACCGGCGGCATCATCGTCATCCTGCTGATCCTCGTCGCGATCTTCTCCTCGCCGATCATCTCCGTGTTCGGCCACCCGCCCCTGGAGTTCCACCAGGACGAGATCGACCCGAACACGCTGCTGCCCAAGGGCGCCTTCGGCGGCGTGGGCGGCGAATACCTGCTCGGGGTCGAGCCGGTCAACGGCCGCGACATCTTCAGCCGCATCGTCGCCGGCGCGTGGATCTCGCTGCTGATCGGCTTCGTGGCCACGCTGCTGTCGGTGATCATCGGCACCACGCTCGGCGTCATCGCCGGCTACTTCGGCGGCTGGGTCGACCAGATCATCGGCCGGCTCATGGACGTCTTCCTCGCCTTCCCGCTGCTGGTCTTCGCCATCGCGCTGGCCGGCGTCATCCCCGACGAGGGGTTCGGCCTGGAGGGCAACGGGCTGCGCATCGCCATGCTGATCTTCATCATCGGCTTCTTCAGCTGGCCCAGCATCGGCCGCATCGTGCGCGGCCAGACGCTGTCGCTGCGCGAGCGCGAGTTCGTCGACGCCGCCAAGAGCCTCGGCGCCCGCCACGGCTACATCCTCTTCCGCGAGATCCTGCCGAACCTGCTGGCGCCGATCCTGGTCTACGCGACCCTGCTCATCCCGACCAACATCCTCTTCGAGGCCGCGCTGTCGTTCCTCGGCGTCGGCGTCAGCCCGCCCACCCCGACCTGGGGTGGCATGCTGTCCGAGGCGGTCCGCTTCTACACACTGCCCCACTTCGTGCTCTTCCCGGGGCTGGCGATCTTCATCACGGTCCTGGCGTTCAACCTGTTCGGCGACGGACTGCGCGACGCCTTCGACCCACGGGCGCACTGAGTCCCGCCAACGCTTCATCCCCCGCATCTCACTCATCAAGGGGTTAGTCAATGAGAAGGAAACACGCACTGGCCGGAGCCGCGACAGCGGTCCTCGCCCTGGTGCTCTCCGCCTGTGGCGGCGGAGGTGGGAGTACCTCACAGCAGCCCGCCCAGTCGGCGTCAGGCGGTGCCGCGCAACCCGCGTTCAACGCCGCGCTCACCTCGGTCTACAACCCGTCCACGAAGAAGGGCGGGACGCTGAAGGCGGCCCACTCCTCCGACTGGGACAGCCTCGACCCGGGTGACACCTACTACGGCTACTCGTTCAACTTCGGCCGCTTCTACTGGCGGACGCTGACGATGTACAAGCCGGGTCCCGGCCCCGAGGGCAACACCGTCATCCCCGACCTGGCCGAAGGGCTCGGCGAGGCCAGCGACGGCGGCAAGACCTGGACGTACAAGCTGAAGAGCGGCCTGAAGTTCGAGGACGGCACCCCGATCACGGCCAAGGACGTGGCCTACGCGGTGGCGCGCTCCTACGACAAGGAGACCTTCGCGCACGGCCCCTCCTACCTCAACGAGCTGCTCGACTGGCCGAAGGACTTCAAGGGCGTCTACAAGAGCCCGGACGTCGACTACAAGTCCGCCGTCGAGGCCACCGACGACAGCACCGTCGTCTTCCACCTGAAGAAGCCGTTCGCGTCGATGGACTACATCGTCCAGATGCCGATGACGGCTCCGGTGCCGAAGGACAAGGACACGGGCGCCAAGTACAAGGAGCACGTCGTCTCCTCCGGCCCGTACAAGTTCGAGACCAACGAGATCGGCAAGCGCTTCACCCTGGTCCGCAACGACCAGTGGGACCCGGCGACCGACCCGAACAGGCCGGCCCTGCCGGACCGCATCGAGGTCCAGCTGAACGTCAACGCCGACGACCTCGACAACCAGCTGATCTCCGGCGACATCCACCTCGACATCCCCGGCACCGGCCTGCAGCCGGCCGCGCTGGGCAAGGTGCTGCCGGACCCGGCGCTCAAGGCCCGTACGGACAACCCGACGATCCCCAGGCTCTGGTACGTCTCGGTCATCCCGGACAACGCGCCGCTCGACAACATCGACTGCCGCAAGGCCGTGATGTTCGCCGCGGACCGCGTCGCCAACCAGACCGCCTACGGAGGCCCGCTGGCCGGTGGCGACATCGCCACCAACGTCATGCCGCCGCCCATCGTCGGCCAGGAGAAGTTCGACCTGTACGCCAGCCCCGAGAACAAGGGTGACGTCGAGAAGGCCAAGCAGGCTCTCACCGCCTGTGGCCAGCCGAACGGCTTCGAGACCACCATGGCGTTCCGCTCGGACCGTCCGCGTGAGAAGGCGCTGGCCGAGGCCATGCAGCAGGCCCTCGCCAAGGTGAACATCAAGCTCGACCTCAAGGGCTTCCCGGCCTCCAGCTACTTCTCCGACTATGCGGGTAACACCGACTACGTCAAGAGCAACAAGATCGGCCTTGCCACGCACGGCTGGGGCTCCGACTGGCCCGACGGCTACGGCTTCATGCAGGCCATCGTCGACAGCCGCACCATCCGCAAGGCCGGCAACTACAACCTCAGCGTCAAGAGCCCGGAGGTCGACAAGCTGATCGACCAGGCCTCCGCCGAGCTCGACGACACCGCCCGCGCCAAGCTGTGGGTCGAGGTCGACAAGAAGGTCATGGAGGACGCGTCCCTCCTGCCGGTCGTGTGGGCCAAGTCGCTGCTCATGCGCGGTCAGGGCGTGACGAACCTCGCCTACAACGAGGGCCAGAGCATGTACGACTACATCTTGCTCGGCGTCGAGTGACCAGGCGAGGTTCGGGGATCTAGCGAAGGCAGGTGAAGGCAGGAGTGGCCCGCCCGCCCCGGCGGGCGGGCCACTCGGCCGGTAGCGGTGGTCACATACATCATCAGGCGTCTGATCGGCGCGATCGCCATGCTCATATTGATCAGCATGGTCACGTTCGGCATCTTCTTCGTCGTGCCGCAGTGGGCCGGGGCGACACCCGAGGCCCTCGCGTCGCGCTACGTGGGCCGGGCGGCCACACCGGAGACCGTCCACCTGGTGGCCGAACGGCTCGGCTTCAACGACCCGGTCGTCGTGCAGTACGGCAGGTTCGTCAAGGGCCTGGTCGCCGGAGCCGAGTACGACTACGGCGCCGGCGTCGAGCAGTGCCCCGCGCCCTGCTTCGGCTACTCCTTCATCTCCGGCCAGCCCGTCTGGCCGGACCTGCTCGACCGCATGCCGACCACTTTCTCGCTGGCCATCGGCGCCGCCCTGCTGTGGGTGATCGGCGGCGTCGCCGTCGGCGTGCTGTCGGCCCTGCGAAGAGGCAGCTTCTTCGACCGGATCTCCATGGGCACCGCCCTGGCCGGCGTCTCGCTGCCCATCTTCTTCACCGGCATGATCTCCCTGGTCGTCTTCAGCTACGGCCTCGGCTGGACGCCGCCGGGCGGCGCCTGGACCGACTTCACCGTCAACCCGCTGCAATGGGCGTACAACCTGCTGCTGCCGTGGATCACGCTGGCGTTCCTGTTCGCCGCCACGTACGCCCGGCTCACCCGGGCGGGCATGCTGGAGACGATGGGCGAGGACTACATCCGCACCGCCAGAGCCAAGGGCCTGCGGGAGAACCAGGTGGTGGTCAAGCACGGCCTGCGCGCCGCGCTCACCCCGATCCTGACCCTGTTCGGCATCGACTTCGGCCTGCTCATCGGCGGCGCCGTGCTCACCGAGACCACCTATACTCTGCCCGGGCTCGGCCAGTTCGCCATCCTGGCGATCAGGAACCAGGACCTGCCGCAGGTCATGGGTGTCGTGCTCGTCGCCGCCGGATTCGTGGTGGTCGCGAGCCTGGTCGTCGACCTGCTGTACGCCGTGGTCGACCCGAGGGTGAGGTTGTCGTGAGCTTCCTTGACGTCAAGGACCTGAAGATCCACTTCCCGACCGACGACGGCCTGGTCCGCTCCGTCGACGGGCTGTCGTTCAGCGTCGAGAGGGGCAAGACCCTCGGCATCGTCGGCGAGTCGGGCTCCGGCAAGAGCGTGACCAGCCTCGGCGTGCTCGGCCTGCACAAGGGCGGCCGGGCCCGCCTCTCCGGCGAGATCTGGCTCGACGGCGAGGAGCTCATCGGCGCCTCCGCCGAGCACGTGCGCAAGCTGCGCGGCAAGAAGATGGCGATGATCTTCCAGGATCCGCTGTCGTCGATGCACCCCTTCTACACGGTCGGCCACCAGATCGTCGAGGCGTACCGGATCCACAACGACGTCTCCAAGCAGGTCGCCCGCAAGCACGCCGTCGACATGCTCGGCCGCGTCGGCATCCCCGAGCCGGCCAGGCGCGTCGACAGCTACCCGCACGAGTTCTCCGGCGGCATGCGCCAGCGCGCCATGATCGCCATGGCGCTGTCGTGCGACCCCGAGCTGCTCATCGCCGACGAGCCGACCACCGCGCTCGACGTGACCGTCCAGGCGCAGATCCTCGACCTGATGCGCGACCTGCAGCGCGAGTTCAACTCCGCGCTCATCGTCATCACCCACGACCTGGGCGTGGTCGCCGAGCTGTCCGACGACATCCTCGTCATGTACGCCGGCAAGTGCGTCGAGTACGGCACCACCGACGACGTCTTCTACCGCCCCGAGCACCCCTACACCTGGGGCCTGCTGGGCTCCATGCCGCGGCTCGACCGCGAGCCCACCGAGCGGCTGCTGCCGATCAAGGGCTCGCCGCCGTCCCTCATCAACGTGCCGCCGGGCTGCGCCTTCCACCCCCGATGCCCGTACTCCGAGCGCACCGCGGGCAAGGCCACGACCGAGGTGCCGGCCCTCGCCGAGACCGAGGGCGGCCACCTGGTGCGCTGCCACATGAGCAGGGACGAGCGGCAGAGCCTGTGGGTTAACGAGATCAAGCCAGTGCTGGAGACCCAGTGAGCGACAACGAGCTGCTTCTTTCCGTCCAGGACATGGAGAAGCACTTCCCCGTGACGAAGGGCCTGCTCAAAAGGCAGGTCGGCGCCGTCAAGGCGGTCGACGGAATCAGCTTCGACGTGTACAAGGGCGAGACGCTCGGCCTGGTGGGGGAGTCCGGCTGCGGCAAGTCCACCACGGGACGCCTGGTCACCCGCCTGCTGGAGCCCACCGCCGGCAAGGTGGTCTTCGAGGGCCAGGACATCACGCACATGAGCCAGAGCCGGCTGCGGCCGCTCCGGCGCGACATGCAGATGATCTTCCAGGACCCCTACTCGTCGCTCAACCCGCGCCACACGGTCGGCGCCATCGTCGGCGCGCCGTTCCGCATCCAGGGCGTGCAGACCGAGAACGGCGTCAAGAAGGCCGTCCAGGACATTCTGGAGCTGGTCGGGCTCAACCCCGAGCACTACAACCGCTACCCGCACGAGTTCTCCGGCGGGCAGCGCCAGCGCATCGGCATCGCCCGTACGCTCGCGCTCAAGCCCAAGCTGATCATCGCCGACGAGCCGGTCTCCGCGCTCGACGTGTCCATCCAGGCCCAGGTCGTCAACCTGCTGGAGGACCTGCAGCGCGAGCTGGACCTGACCTACGTCGTGATCGCCCACGACCTGTCGGTGGTGCGGCACATCAGCGACCGCGTCGCCGTCATGTACCTCGGCAAGATCGTCGAGGTGGCCGACCGCAAGCAGCTCTACACCTCGCCGATGCACCCGTACACCAACGCGCTGCTGTCGGCCGTGCCCGTGCCCGACCCCAAGGGCGCCAAGGGACGCGAGCGCATCCGGCTCACCGGCGACGTGCCGAGCCCGCTCAACCCGCCGCCCGCCTGCCGCTTCCACACCCGCTGCTGGAAGGCGCAGGAGATCTGCAAGACGGTCGAGCCGCCGCTGGAGGAGCTGGCCGGCGGCCACCAGGTGGCCTGCCACTTCCCGGAGAACGCCCCCGAGACGCCCGCCGCCAAGGCGGGCTAGCCGCACCTCCGCGCGCCGGGCGCCCCCTTGCTCTAGGAGATGGCGCCCGGCGTGATCAACCCGGTCTCGTACGCCAGCACCACGGCCTGCACCCGGTCACGCAGCCCCAGCTTCGTCAGCACGTTGCCGACGTGCGTCTTGACCGTCGTCTCGCTCACCACGAGCTTGGCCGCGATCTCCGCGTTGGACATGCCCTTGGCGATGAGCCGCAGCACCTCGAGCTCCCGCTCGGTCAGCCGGTCGAGCCGCGCGGGCGCCGCCTGCTCGTACGCCGACGGCAGCCTTGCCGCGAACCTGTCGAGCAGCCGCCGCGTCACGCTCGGCGCCACGATCGCGTCGCCCGCCGCCACCACCCTGATCGCCTGCACCAGCTCGTCGGGCGGCACGTCCTTCAGCAGGAACCCCGACGCCCCCGAGCGCAACGCCTCCACGATGTACTCGTCGAGGTCGAACGTGGTCAGCACCAGCACCTTCGGCACGTGCGCGGCCGGCGCCGCCTCCCGCACGATGCGGCGGGTCGCCTCGATGCCGTCGACCCCCGGCATGCGGATGTCCATCAGCACGACGTCCGGCAGCAGCGCACGGGTCTGCTCCTGCGCGTCCTTGCCGTCACCCGCCTGGCCCACCACCGTGATGTCGGGCTCGGCCTCGAGGATCAGGCGGAAACCGGTACGCAGCAGCGGCTGGTCGTCCACCAGCAGCACTCTGATCGTCATTGGCCGTCCTTCAACGGGAACCTGGCCCGCACTTCGAAACCGCCCCCCGGCAGCGGGCCGATGTTCAGGATTCCACCATAGAGCGTGACACGTTCGCGAATGCCGACCAAGCCGTGCCCTTCGGACCTGGGCTCCCCGGCCGCCGCGCCCGCGCCGCCGCCCGCGCCGCCGCCCGCGCCCCCGCCCACGCCGCCCGCGCCGTCGTCCTCCACCCGCACGTCCAGCTCGCCCGGCTCGTAGCGGACCGTCACCGTCGCCTTCGCGCCCGCGCCCGCGTGCCGCAGGCTGTTGGTCAGCGCCTCCTGCACCGTCCGGTACGCCGCCAGGTCGACCCCCGCGGGCAGCGCCACCTCGGCGCCCTCCACCTGCAGCCGCACCGGCAGCCCCGCCTCCCGCATCAGTTCCACCAGCGCGGGCAGGTCGCGCACGGCCGGCTGCGGGCCCAGCTCCGCCTGCGCGTCCGTGCGCAGCACGCCCACGATGTTGCGCATCTCCGTCATCGCCAGCCGCCCGGTGTGCTCCACCGCCGACAGCGCCTCACGCGCCAGCTCGGGATCGGTGGCCAGCACCCGCCGCGCGGCCGCCGCCTGCACCGTCATCACGCTCACGTGGTGGGCCACCACGTCGTGCAGCTCGCGGGCGATGCGCGAACGCTCCTCCGCCCGCGCCGCCCTGGTGTCGGCCGCGTGCGCCCGCTCCAGCCGCGCCGCACGGTCCTTGAGCTCCTCCATGTACGCCCGGCGCAGCCGCAGGCTCCGGCCCGCCCCCCACACCGCCACCAGCACCACGGCGACGATGACGTACTGGTTCCAGGCCACCGGCCCGACGGGACCGGCCGCCGCGCCCGCGAGATAGGCCACCAGCGACACCACCAGCGCCACCAGCGAGATCGCCAGCCCCCGGTGCGCGGCCACGGAGTACAGCAGCACCATCCCCGACAGACTCGACGTGCCCGTGCCGTAGCCGAGCGAGCTGAGCAGCGTCTCCGGCACCAGGCCCGCCCACAGGGCGCTCAGCGGCCAGCGCCGCCGCACCACGATGGGGGCGCAGGCCAGCACCACCAGCAGCCCGCCGAGCGCGTCCGGTGCCCGCATGCCGTGCACCGGCAGCCCTTCGGCCTGCAGCCGCTCGGGCCCGTAGAGCACGAACAGCGCCACGGAGGCCACGGCCACCACCCCGGCGAGCACCACCCCGGCGAGCACCGTGTCGTGGAGCCTGCTCCGATCCATGCGCACCGCTTCACTGTAAGACCAGGTGAGAGCCCGCAACCTCCTCCCACGGGAGGAAAAGCACCCATCTGATCCCCGAACCGGGGGCGGTCAGAGCTCGTCGGTGGCCGACCGCCGGCTGCTGCGCACGGTGTCGCCCGGCTGCCGGTCGGGCACCGGGGGAGGGGTGCCGCCGAACTCGGGGCACAGCGCCTGATGGTCGCACCAGTCGCACAATCTGCTGCGCCGCGCCCGCCACTCGCCGCTCTCCAGCGACCGCTCGATCGCCGCCCACAGCGCCATCACCTTGCGCTCGGTGGCCAGCAGGTCGGCCTCGTCGGGCGCGTACCGCAGCACCTCGCCCCGCCCGCCCAGATAGACCAGCTGCAGCAGCCGCGGCACCTCGCCGCGCAGCCGCCACAGCACCAGCGCGTAGAACTTCATCTGGAACAGCGCCTTGGCCTCGAAGTCGGGCCCGGGCGCGCTGCCCGTCTTGTAGTCGACCACCCGGACCTCGCCGGTCGGCGCCACGTCGATCCTGTCGACGTAGCCGCGCAGCATCAGCCCGCCGTCGAGCACCGCCTCCACATAGAGCTCGCGCTCGGCCGGCTCCAGCCGCGTCGGGTCCTCCAGCGTGAAGTAGCGCTCCAGCATGCCGCGCGCCTGCGCCAGCCACTCGGCCTGCTCCGCCTCGTCGGCGAACATGCGCGCGTATTGGGGGTCGTCGGCCAGCAGCCGCTCCCACTGCGGCTCCAGCAGCTCCAGCGCCGCCTGGACCGAGCGGCGCGGCGCAGGCAGGTCATAGAGCCGCTCCAGCACCGCGTGGACCACCGTGCCGCGCACCGCCGCCTGCGACGGCTTCTCGGGGAGCTGGTCGATCACCCGGAAGCGGTAGAGCAGGGGACAGGTCATGAAATCGCCCGCCCGGGACGGGGAGAGAGCTCCGATGATCACCGGCTCGGTCAACGTCATGCACCGCACTCTAGGTCAAGACGCCGACAGAATAACCTTCGCGGAACCAGGATCACGTGATCCGGCGCGTAGCATCAAGGCAGCAACAGCACGTATTGGACGAGGAGTGCGGTGAGCGAGCAGAGCCCGCGGCAGGAGTTCTCCGGACTACGCATGGGCAGACCCTTCGGCATTCCGGTGTACGTCTCCTGGACGTGGTTCCTGGTGGCGGGCTTCATCACCGTGATGTTCGGGCCACAGATGCGGCAGATGCTGCCGTACCTGGACGAGTTCGCCGCCTACGGAGTCGCGTTCGTCTTCGCGGTCCTCCTCTACGTCTCCGTGCTGCTGCACGAGCTGGCGCACAGCGTGCTCGCCAAGGCCTACGGCCTGCCCGTCCGCCGCATCACCCTCTACCTCCTCGGCGGCGTCTCCGAGATCGAGAAGGAGCCGCCCACCCCGGGCAAGGAGTTCATGGTCGCCGCCGCGGGGCCCGCGCTGTCGCTCGCGCTGGCCGGCCTCGGCGGGCTCGCCGACCTCTTCCTCATCAACGACGGCGGCATCCTCGAGGTGCTCACCTGGCAGCTGTGGTTCGCCAACCTCATCGTCGGTGTCTTCAACCTGCTGCCGGGGCTGCCGCTCGACGGCGGCAGGATGTTGCGCGCCGGCGTGTGGAAGCTGGCGGGCAACCCCGGCTCAGGCACCGTCGTGGCCGCCTGGGGCGGGCGGGTGCTGGCCGTGGCGCTCGTGGCCTTCCCGCTCGTGACCGCGCTGACCAGCGAGCGCGACTTCGACTTCGCCGACCTGGTGTGGCCGCTGGTGCTGGCCTCGTTCATCTGGATGGGGGCCAGCCAGTCGCTGCGCGTCGCCAAGATCCGGGCCCGCATCCCGCAGGTCAACGCCCGTACGCTGGCCCGCAGGGCGATCCCCGTCACCGCCGAGACGCCGCTCTCCGAGGCGCTGCGCCAGGCCGGCGAGCAGCGCGCGGGCGCCATGGTCGTCGTCGACCACGAGGGCAGGCCGGTGGCCATCGTGCACGAGGCGGCCGTCCAGGCCACCCCCGAGCACCGCCGCCCCTGGGTCAACGTCGGCTCGCTGGCCAAGTCGCTCGAGCGCACCATGATCCTGGGCGCCGACCTGGCGGGCGAGGCGCTCATCGAGGCCATGCGCGACGCCCCCGGCAGCGAGTACCTGCTCGTCGAGCCCGGCGGCGAGATCTACGGCGTGCTCGCCACCGCCGATGTGAACAGGGTTTTCATCGGCGTCTGATTTGTCCCACTCGTTTAAGCGGCGGCCCATCGATAGGGTCGTGTCCAGCAGTTTCGCGTCGGCCGCCGCCGGTCCCCATGCGATTTCTGCGATGCGACGACTGGCCGATAGTGTTCTGTTTGGCCAAACTTGCACAGTTAAGAGGTTTGTTGCGGCCCACCGGTTCATCGAATCGAGACGACGGGGCCGCGACACGGCCTCCGCGTCTGGGTATGCGTATGGCTGGTGGCCAGCACGGCAGTGCGGGGTGCCGTAACATCGCCGGCTTCCGGGGAGGAGAGTTGAGTGACCGAGCGCAGCGAGGGCACCGATGAGCGCAGCACGGTCGTCTTGAGGGAGGACGCATGACCGGCCATGGATTCGGAGTGGTGCGTCCGCTTCCCGGAAACGGGCTCGTCGCCTACACCGGCGGCCTGCTGCTGGTGTGCGACTCGGCCGAGTCCGCCGCCGACGCGCTGCTCGACGCGCTGCGCGAGACGGCCGAATCAGGCGGCGACGGCCGCGCCCTGGCCCGCCGCGCCGCGCAGGTGCTGGCGGCCAACATGGCGGGCGATCCGGCCACCTGCGCCGTCGCGGGCCCCGTCGGCGACGGCGTAGCCGTCCTCGTCAGCGGCTCCGCCTCCGCCACCGTCACCACTCCAGGCGGCGACACGCGGCTGGCCGGCAGCGACTCCCTGACCTGGGCCGACCGCCTCGTCACCGGCCCCGTCGACCGCGTCGAGCTCAGCCTGCCCGGCGCCGGCAGCCCCCACCACGCCGTCCGCTTCGACGGCGGCGTCGTGCACGGCGGCGGCCTCATCGGCGACCTCACCGACCAGCCCGCCCCGCAGCCGCCGGCCCCGGCCAGGATGCTGACCAGCGAGATGCCGGCCACCGGCCTGCACATGGAGCCCGATTTCATCCAGCCGCCCGCCCAGCAGCCGCCGCCCGCCCCGCCTGAGCCGGTGCAGCAGCCCGCCGAGCAGCGGCCCCCCTACCCGCTGGCCGACCAGCCCCCGCTCACGCCTGGGCCGCCGTCGGGCCCCCAGCCCGCCCACTCTGGTCCCCAGCCCGTCCACCCGGCCCCCGAGCCGCCGCCCTACCAGCCCGAGCCCTCCTACCAGCAGCAGGACTCCGGCTACCACGAGCCGCCCGCCTACCTCACCCCTCCCGAGCCGCCCTACCCGCCGGCCCAGGAGCAGCAGCCGTCGCTGCCCGAGCAGCAGCAGTTCCCCACCTACGACGAGCCGCAGCCCTCCGGCAACGGCTCGGGCGACCACCCGGTGCCCCAGCACATGGGCCCGCCCGACCACTACGACCAGCCCGCGCCGCCCGTGCTCGGCCCGCCCGACCAGTTCGACCACCCGGGCCCGCCGCAGCAGGAGCAGCCCGAGCCGGGCGACCGGCCGATGGTCTACGGCGTCGACTGCAAGAACGACCACTTCAACGACCCGCGCGTGCCCTACTGCGCGGTCTGCGGCATCGCCCTCGTCCAGCGCACCCTCGTCCCCTACAAGGGCCCGCGCCCCTCGCTCGGCGTCCTCATCCTCGACGACGGCACCGCGCTGCCCCTCGAGAGCGACTACCTGCTCGGCCGCGACCCCGAGCGCGCCCCCGAAGTGGCCGGCGGCAGCGCCAGGCCCGCCAAGGTGACCAGCCCCGACGGCTCGGTCTCCCGGCGCCACCTGCGCGTCGCCCTCGACGGCTGGGACGTCAACCTGGTCGACCTGGGCTCCGTCAACGGCACCCAGATCCAGCCGCCCGGCGACCCCAACTTCTACGACATCCCGCCCAACGAACCCGTCACCATCGCACCGGGCACCACCGTCCGCGTCGGCGTCTCCCGCACCCTCCGCTTCGAGGCCCACCGCGGCTGACCCCCGTTCTCAACGCGAAGGCGCCCGCACCTCCGGACTCGTTCCTGAGCCGCGGGCGCTTCGCGTCGGGTGTGAGCGGAGCCGCGTGCCGTCGAGGCGACCTGCCGTCAGGACCGGGTGGGCTTGAGGAACTCCGAGGCGCCGCGGAGACGGACCTGGAGACGGCGCCGGGTGGCCGAGCAGTCCAGGCGGACCGCCAGCGGGCCCCGTACTCCTGCGGTGGCGCGGAGGCCGGGGCGCAGGCGTTCCTCCGGCAGGCCGTCCCTGCGGGCGATGAGCAGGCCCAGCTCGTAGCGGCTCACGGCCTCGGGTCCCGCCACGTGGTGGACGCCCGGCAGGTCGCGCTCGGCGAGCTCCAGCAGGGCCGCCGCCAGGTCCGCGACGTGGACGGGGCAGCGTACGTCGTCGGTGAACAGCACGCCCGAGGCCGAGCCGGTCGCCAGGGCGCGCACGAACGCCTCATGGGTGGAGCCGCCACCGACGATCAGGGACGTCCTGACGATCGCCGCCCCGGGCACCAGGGCCCGCACGGCGGTCTCCGCCGCCGCCTTGGCCGCCCCGTACGGGTTGACCGGGTCGGGCGGGCACGTCTCGTCGTAGGAGTGGGCGTCCCCGGAGAAGACGGCGTCGCTGGAGACGTGCACCAGCCGGCCACCCGAGCGGGCGACCGCCGCCGCCACGTGCGCCGCCCCGTCCGCCGTGGTGGCCCAGTCACTCGCCCGGTACGCCGCGTTGATCGTCACATCGGGACGGAACCCGCCCACCACCTCCGCCACGGCCGCCCGCGACCGCACATCGACAGGGAACCACTCGGCCGGCGAGGCCCCGCCGCCCGCCGGGCCGCTGAAGCGGGTCGCACCCACCACGTGGCCGAGGCCGGCGCACAGCCGGATCAGCTCGCCGCCCAGGAACCCGCTGCCACCCACGATCAGCACCCTCATGAGCGGCCACGCTACAACCTCCTCAGGAGAAGGCCGGATCCCCGGCGCGGTCGGGGATCCGGCTGCCCGCGGGGGAGCGGCGGAATCACCGGCGAAATCCGCAACTCCCGGAAATTCGAATTACTCTTTCCGTCCGGCCCAATAGGAAGATCTTTTCCGTCCGGGAACGCGATTACCGGCCGCGTCCACGGGGAAAAGCACCCCGGAACCGGTCGTCCCGATCCCCTCGATCCGGCCCGTCCCGAAGCAGGCCGGGAGATCAGGCCGGGAGATCAGGCCGGAAGATCAGACTGGGGATCAGACCGGGGGATCAGACCGGGGATCAGAGCGGAGACGGCCGGAAGGCCCGTACGCCGCGCAGCAGCCGCACCGCCGCCTCCATCCCGCTCGCCGCCTCCAGCGCCCGGCCCGCCGCCGTCGCGTACCGGCTCAGCAGATGCTCGTCGGCGTCGCAGAACTCCCGCCCCGCGACCCACACGAACGCGTGATCCCGCGCCGACACCGGCACGGACGACGCCAGGAACCCGGGCTCGCCCACCGGCTCGTCCCTGGCCAGGCGCAGCGCCTGCCGGGAGGTGGCCAGCTCCTTCAGCACCCCCGACTCGCGCAGCCACGCCCGCACGCGCAGCGGGTCGCCGGGCGGGCCGTGCACGTGGACGCAGCACGCGTCCTGCCGCAGCGGGTCCACGCGGACGAACCCCGCGTACGCGGTGCCCGCGACCGCGGCGGCGGCACGCGCCAGCCGATCGATCACGTCCGTGAGCTCCACGCCGGAGAACACGGTGATGAGTTCACGCACGGCGACATCGACACGGTTGTATGGCATCGCGGTGATCCCTCGAGGCGGGAGGGGGCGAGCTCGCGCAGCCCGTTCGCACGAAACTCACCTGCGGGTTCCCTGACTATCGCCCCCGACGCGGCTCTTGACCAGCCTCCAACAGGAAATCGGGATTTTTGCTCACTCGTGACGCTCGTCCCGTCACGGAGGCCCCATCCGTCCCCGAATCGGCGGGGGGCGCCGGCCCCGGCGGCCCCGCCGGCCGCGCCTCATCGCCACTCAGGACCCGGAGCGGACGATCGCCCAGTAGACGTCGTCGGCCCGCGTCCCGTCCCGCCTCGGCAGCAACTCCCGGTGCAGCCCCTCCCGCTGGAACCCGGCCCGCTCCAGCACCGCGTGCGAGGCCGTGTTCGTGACGTCGGTGCCGGCCACGATCCGGTGCAGCGGCGTCGCCGCGAACGCCCAGTCGACCAGCAGCCGTACGGCCCGCGTCATGAACCCGCGCCCGCGGAACTCCGGCACCAGCGAATAGCCGATCATCGCCTGCCCCAGCGCCGGCGCGACCTGCATGAGCTGCAGATGCCCCGCGAAGGCGTCGGAGGCGGCGTCCCTGATCGCCAGCTCGATGCGCTGCCCCGACCGCCACCAGTAGCCGGTGTAGCGGCAGCGCCGCTCGTCGTCCTCCAGCGAGGTCGGCGGCCCCACGGAGAAGGCGGACACGCTCGGCTCGGCCATCATCCGGTGGAAGTCGCCCGCGTCGCCCGGCCCCATCGGCGCGAGCCGCACCACGCCGTCGCTCAGCTCGTCGCCGGGGAAGAACGGCAGGTACGGCTCGGTGCCCGCCACCCCCTCGCCCCGCAACCTGGCGAACGTCACGACGTCGGCCCATCGCCCGTCACGCAGCCGCACCGCGTCACGCCGCCGGCCCTCCTCGACGAACCCGCCGCGGTAGGCCATCCGCAGCGCCGGCACGTTCTCCACCTCGGCCTGCACCTCGACCCTGCGCACCCCGTGGTCGAACAGCCAGTCGGTCACCGCACGCACCGCCGTCGCCGCCACGCCGCCGCCCCGGGCCCACGGCGCCACCAGGCAGCCCAGCCCGGACGTCTCGCAGTGGTCGGGCGGGCTCGCCCAGACGCCGCCGGCGTAACGGCCGTCGCGGACGATAGCGTACGCCGCACCGCCGTCCTCCCACCGCACCGCCGCCCGCTTGACCTCCGCCAGCGCCTCCTCCACCGCGTACGGCCGGGGCAGCCACGGCAGGAACCGCCCCGTCACCGCGTCGCCGCACGCCTCGGCGATCGCCGCCGCGTCCGCCTCCACGGGGGGACGCAGGATGAGCGGGCCGGTGGAGATCACGTCGCGAGGGAGCATCCCCCATAGATATCGTGCGTCCTGACGCGCCCGAAAGCCCTATAACCTTGCCGCCATGGGTTTCCGCAGGCATGGGCCTTTCCAGGCAGGGGATCAGGTGCAGCTCACCGACCCCAAGAACAAGCGCCACACGATCACGCTCAAAGAGGACGGCGTCTTCCACACCCACAAGGGCGCCATCCCCCACAGCGACCTGATCGGGCAGCCCGAGGGCTCCGTGGTGCGCTCGTCCGGCGGCACCCAATACCTCGCCTTCCGCCACCTGCTGCAGGACTACACGCTCGCGATGCCGCGCGGCGCGGCGGTCATCTACCCCAAGGACGCCTCGATGATCGTCGGCATGGCCGACATCTTCCCCGGCGCCCGCGTCATCGAGGCCGGCGTCGGCTCCGGCGCGCTGACCTGCTTCCTGCTGCGCGCGGTCGGCCCCGACGGCCACGTCACCTCCTACGAGCGCCGCGAGGAGTTCGCCGACGTGGCGCGCAAGAACGTCGAGAAGTTCTACGGCGGCCCGATGGACGACAACTGGCGCCTGGTCGTGGGCGACCTCGTGGCCTCCATCGACGAGGCCGACGTCGACCGCGTCATCCTCGACATGCTGGCCCCGTGGGAGTGCGTCGACGCCGCCGCCAAGGCCCTCACGCCGGGCGGCGTGATCTGCTGCTACGTCGCCACGACCACGCAGATGTCCAAGACGGTCGAGGCCATTCGCGATCACGGGTGTTTCACCGAGCCGCATGCGTGGGAGACCCTGGTTCGCGACTGGCATGTCGAAGGGCTCGCCGTACGGCCTGATCACCGCATGATCGGCCACACCGGGTTCCTCGTCTCCGCCCGCCGCATGGCCGACGGCGTGACCCCGCCGCCGCGCCGCCGCCGACCGAAGGGTACGACTGAAGAACTATGACAATTTGGCCACGAGGGCGCGTTGGTGCGTGACACGGGAACAGATCGCCGTGTTCCTATGCTGGGAGTATTAAACGCACTATTGGGGATTATTCGCCGAATACTGAATGTCACTCTACGAACACTGCCCGGCCAGGTTACGGAGGGGCCCGAGATAGGTAAGGTCCTTAGTAGTCGCCCTCGACTGGGAAGGAGGTGACGGGGCGTGGCAGCTCGCGATGATGCTGAGGCTCGAGCCGCGCAGCGCGAACGGGAGGTCGCTGATCTTTCAACACAGGTCTCCTTCCTCCAGGAGGAGATCACCGCGCTGAGGCGGAAGCTGGCCGAGTCACCCCGTCAGGCCAGGGTCCTCGAAGAACGTCTCCACGAGGCACAGGCGAATCTCGCGGCCGTGACAGGCCAGAACGAGCGCCTGGTCGCCACACTCAAGGAGGCCCGGGACCAGATCGTCGCTCTCAAGGAGGAGGTCGACCGGCTGGCGCAGCCGCCATCCGGCTTCGGCACCTTCCTCGAGGCCAGAGAAGACGGCACGATCGAGGTGTTCACCGGCGGCCGCAAGCTCCGGGTGAACGTCAGCCCGTCCGTCGACGTCGACTCGCTGCGGCGTGGCCAGGAGGTCATGCTCAACGAGGCGCTCAACGTGGTCGAAGCCCTCGGCTACGAAGAGGTCGGCGAGATCGTGATGCTCAAAGAACTGCTCGACGAGGGCAAGCGGGCCCTGGTCATCTCGCACGCCGACGAAGAGCGCGTCGTGCGACTGGCCGAGTCGCTCGTCGGCCAGCCCATCAGGGCCGGCGACTCGCTCCTGCTCGAACCTCGCTCCGGCTACGTCTACGAGCGCATACCCAAGTCCGAAGTCGAAGAGCTCGTGCTCGAAGAGGTCCCCGACATCTCCTACGAGGAGATCGGCGGCCTCATGCGGCAGATCGAGCAGATCAGGGACGCCATCGAGCTGCCCTACCTGCACTCCGACCTGTTCCGCGAGCACAAGCTCCGTCCCCCGAAGGGCGTGCTGCTCTACGGCCCGCCCGGATGCGGCAAGACGCTCATCGCCAAGGCCGTCGCCAACTCCCTGGCCAAGCAGGTCGCGGAGAAGACCGGCCAGTCCGGCAAGAGCTTCTTCCTCAACATCAAGGGCCCGGAGCTGCTCAACAAGTACGTCGGCGAGACCGAGCGGCACATCCGCCTGGTCTTCCAGCGGGCCCGCGAGAAGGCCTCAGAGGGCACCCCGGTGATCGTGTTCTTCGACGAGATGGACTCGATCTTCCGCACCCGAGGCTCCGGCGTGTCCTCCGACGTGGAGAACACCATCGTCCCTCAGTTGCTGTCGGAGATCGACGGCGTCGAGGGCCTGGAGAACGTCATCGTCATCGGCGCCTCCAACCGCGAGGACATGATCGACCCGGCGATCCTGCGGCCCGGCCGCCTGGACGTCAAGATCAAGATCGAGCGGCCCGACGCCGAGGCGGCCAAGGACATCTTCTCGAAGTACCTCGTCTCCGACCTGCCTCTGCACCCCGACGACCTGACGGAGCACTCCGGCTCCCGCGAGGCCACCATCCAGGGGATGATCCAGAGCGTCGTCGAACGCATGTACACCGAGAGCGAGGAGAACCGCTTCCTCGAGGTGACCTACGCCAACGGCGACAAGGAAGTCCTCTACTTCAAGGACTTCAACTCCGGCGCGATGATCCAGAACATCGTCGACCGGGGCAAGAAGATGGCCATCAAGCAGTTCCTCGAAACCGGCCAGAAGGGCCTGCGGGTGCAGCACCTGCTCACGGCCTGCGTGGACGAGTTCTCCGAGAACGAGGACCTGCCCAACACCACCAACCCCGACGACTGGGCCCGCATCTCCGGCAAGAAGGGCGAGCGGATCGTCTACATCCGCACGCTGGTCTCCGGCAAGCAGGGCACAGAAGCCGGCCGGTCCATCGACACCGTCGCCAACACCGGCCAATACCTGTAGAACCTCTCGGACGGCAGGGCCGCGCGGCCACCACCGCGCGGCCCTGCCGCATGTTTCCACCCTGCCCACGTCATGCCCTGGCTGGGGGCGCGGCCTGGCTGGGGGCGCGGCCTGCTCGCGGCGTGCTTTGCCCGCGACGTGGCCGCCCGCCCATTGCGGGCCCGGGTGCCTTCGGCGCGCCTGCCCTCGTTGAGTGGGGGCGGCGGCCCATTTCGGACAGGCCGTAGCGCCTCGGACGCGTCGTAGGTTTCGGACCTGCCGGTGGGTTTCGGACGCGCGCCCATCCCTCTCGCGTGTCCCGTACGTCCAGGAAGGACGGGAACGTTCCTCCATGCGGCGCGCCGACACGAGCCGATACGCATGCACGCCACCCCCGACAGGCGCACACTGGCCCTGTGACCACGCTCAAACGGGTAGACGTGCACGTCGAAGGCATCGTCCAGGGGGTGGGCTTCCGCCCGTTCGTCCACTCGCTCGCCAACCGCCTGGGGCTGTCCGGCCGGGTACGAGGTGACGTCACCGGCGTGCACATCGAAGTCGAGGGCGCCTGCCAAGGCGTCGAGGAGTTCCTCACCGCACTCGAACGCGACGCCCCCGCCCTGTCCGAGATCGAACGCGTCACCGTCGTCAGCGGCCAACCCGCAGGCCACCGCGGCTTCACCATCGCCGCCGCCGACCCCGCCAGACCCCGCGCCGCCGCCACCCTCGCCGACACCGCCACCTGCGACGACTGCCTGCGCGAACTGGCCGACCCCGACGACCGCCGCCACCGCTACCCCTTCACCGGCTGCGCGAACTGCGGCCCCCGCCTCAGCATCACCCGCGCCCTGCCCGGCGACCGGCCCCACACCACCATGGCGCCCTTCACCATGTGCGCCGACTGCGCCCGCGAACACGACGACCCCAACGACCGCCGCCACCGCGACCCCGCCACCTGCTGCCCCGCCTGCGGCCCCACCCTGACGCTGCGCGACCCGCGCGGCACCGAACTGTGCGGCGACCCCATCGCCTGCGCCGCCGCCCTCCTGCGCGCCGGCCGCGTCGTCGCCGTCAAGGGGTTCGGCGGCTACCACCTCGCCGTCGCCGCCACCGACGAACGCGCCGCCGCCACCCTGCGCGGACGCAAGCACCGCGCGGAGGAGCCGTTCACCGTCATGGCCGCCGACCTCGCCCAGGCCCGGCAGTACTGCGCCATCGACGACACCGCCGCCACCCTCCTCACCAGCCCCGCCCGCCCCGTGGTGTTGCTACCCCTCGGCCCAGACGCCCCCATCGCGCCCTCGGTCGCCTCTCCGGCTGTCTCTTCGGTCGCGTCCTCTGGCGCGCCGGGACGCCGCACGCTCGGGATCACCCTTCCCGCCTCGCCGCTGCACCACCTCCTGCTCGCCGAACTCGGCGCGCCCCTCGCGCTCACCGGCGGCGACGTCGCGGGGGAGCCCCTCGCGTACGAGGACGCCGACGCGCTCACCCGCCTGTCCGGCATCGCCGACGCCTTCCTCACCCACGACCGCGCAATCCACGGCCGCGCCGACGACACCGTCCTGCGCCCCATCGCCGGCGAGATCACCGTGCTGCGCCGCGGCCGCGGCCACGCCCCCGCACCCATCACCCTGCGCCGCCCCGCCCCACGCCCCGTCCTCGCCTGCGGCGCCACCGTCGCCGGCGCCTTCTGCCTGCTGCAGGGCCGCCGCGCCCACCTCTCCCAGTACCTCGGCGACCTCGACGACCACGACACCCTGCGCACCTTCACCGCGACCATCGACCACTACCAGGCCCTGCTCGGCATCCACCCCGAGATCGTCGCCCACGACGCGCACCCCGGCCACCTCGCCACCCGACACGCCCTGGAGCTCACCGGCGTCGACCACGTCGCCGTCCAGCACCACCACGCCCACGTGGCCGCCTGCCTGGCCGACAACGGCGACCTCGGCCCCGTCATCGGCGTCGTACTCGACGGGCTCGGCCACGGCCCCGACGGCACCCTGTGGGGCGGCGAGTTCCTGCGCGCCGACCTCACCGGCTACCAGCGTCTCGCCCACCTCGCCCCGGTGCCCATGCCGGGCGGGCCCGCCGCCGCCCGCCGCCCCTGGCGCATGGCCGCCGCCTACCTGCGCGACCGGCTCGCCGGCGCACTCCAGCAGGCCGGCACCGGCCAGGAAACGCCGCTCACCTCCAGCGCGGGCCATCTGTTCGACGCCGTCGCCGCCCTGCTCGGCCTGCGCGACACCATCACGTACGAGGGGCAATCCGCGGCCGAACTCGAACAGCTCACCGACCCAGCCGAAACCGGCGCCTACCCGGCCGCCCTGAGGCAGACCTCCGGACTCATGGCCGCCGGGCCATCCCCGGCCGGGCCGACCACCGCTGAAACGACCCCCGGTGGGCTGACCGCAGTGGGGCTGACCGCCGCTGAGCCGGTCCGCGCTGAGCCGGTCCGCGCTGAGCCGGTCCGCGCTGAGCCGGTCCGCGCTGAGCCGGTCCGCGCTGAGCCGGCCCGCGCTGAGCCGGCCCCCGGCGAGCCGGCCTTCGCCGGGCTCGCCCCCGTCGACGGCCTTCTCGTCCTGGAGGCGGCCGATCTCGTGCGGGCCGCCGCTGACGACCTCACCGCCGGCACCGACCCCGCCGTCATCGCCGGACGCTTCCACAACGGCCTCGCCGCCGCCGTCACCCGCACCTGCGCCGCGCTCAGGCAGGCCACCGGTCTCACCGCCGTCGCGCTCACCGGCGCGCTCTTCCAGAACGCGCTCCTGCTCGAACGCACCCTGCAGCGGCTGCGGGCGGCCGGATTCAGGGTCCTGCGGCACGTACGCGTGCCACCCGGCGACGGCGGGCTCAGCCTCGGCCAGGCCGCCGTCGCCGCCGCCCGCGACCACCCCGCCTAGCATGGCGATCATGGAGTTCCTCAACCCCGCCCGCAGCCCGTACACCGCCGACGACCGCGCGCTCATCGGGGCCGGGCACGCCAGGCGGGCCCGCGCCCGCTTCGCCCGCCACCCCCGCTACCGGCCCACGCCCCTGCGCACCGTCCCGGGGCTGGCCGGCACCCTGGCCGCCGACGTCAAGGACGAGAGCGGCCGCATGGGGCTCGGCAGCTTCAAGGCGCTCGGCGGCGCGTACGCCGTCCACCTGCTCCACGAACGCGAGCCAGGCGGCGCCCCGTTCGTCTGCGCCAGCGCCGGCAACCACGGCATCTCCGTCGCCTCAGGAGCCGCGGAGGCGGGCGTCCCCTGCGTCGTCCACCTCAGCGAAGGCGTGCCCGAGACGTTCGCGGACCGGCTGCGCGGCCTCGGCGCCGAGGTACGGCGCAGCGGCCCCGACTACGAGGCCAGCATGGCGGCCGCCCTGGACGACGCCAGAACGCACGGCCTGCGCCTCGTGTCCGACAGTTCGTGGCCCGGCTACACCGACGTCCCCCTCGACGTCATGCGCGGCTACACCGTGCTGTTCGACGAGGCCGCCGAGACCGGGCCGTACACGCACGTGGTCGTCCAGGCGGGCGTCGGCGGGCTGGCCGCCGCCGCGGCCGGATACCTGCGCGACCGGTGGGGCGATCGGCCCAGGATCGTCGTCGTCGAACCCGAGGGCGCGCCCTGCCTGACCGAGAGCGCCCGCGCGGGCCGCCCCGTCCGCGTCCCGGGCGGCCACACCACGCTGGGCCGGCTCGACTGCCGCGAACCCTCGCTCCTCGCCCACCGCCTTCTCGGCCACCTCGCCGACCTCTACGTCACCGTCACCGACGAGCAGGCCGGCGCCGCCGCCCGGCTGCTCGCCGGCCACGGCATCGCCCTGTCGGGCTGCGGCGCCGCGGGAGCCGCCGGCCTGCTCGCCCTCACCCCCGCCGCCCGCGACGCCCTCGGCCTCGACGACACCTCGCGTGTGTTGCTAGTGGGAACAGAGGGACCAGTGGAACCAGAGTGATCACTGGTACGTCAAAGAGGGCGTGCACGCTCCGAACCGGCCCAGACACGCACGGGAGAACGGCCGGTTGGCCGAGCTCGACCTGCTCCGCTTCCTCGCCGCCCTGGCCGTCGTCGCCTTCCACTACCTGGTCGCCTACGCCAGCGTGTGGGGAGACCGGCCCGCCGAACTCTTCCCCGCGCTGGCCCCCGTCGCGGGCTTAGGCATCCTCGGCGTCGAGCTGTTCTTCATCATCAGCGGGTTCGTCATCCTCATGAGCGTCTGGGGACGAGGCTTAGGCGCGTTCGCCCGGTCCAGGCTCGTCCGGCTCTACCCCGCGTACTGGCTCAGCCTGGCCGCCATCGCCGCCCTCTACGGGCTCACCGCCGCCAAGCCGCTCAACCCAAAACTTTCCCCAGGCGACTACCTGGTGAACGCCACCATGTTCCAGCGGCTGTTCAAGATCACAGATGCCAGCGGCGTCTACTGGTCGCTCTGGGCCGAACTGCGCTTCTACCTCCTCATCGCCATCCTGGTGATCGTCGGCGTCACGTACCGGCGGGTGCTCGTCTTCGGCGGCGTCTGGCTGGCCGCCGTCGTCATCGCCAGGGAGCTCGGGAACCCCGTGGTCGACGAGATCGTCATGCCGAAGTACGCTCCCTACTTCGTCGCCGGCATGGCCCTCTACCTCATCCACAAGCACGGCAACGCCTGGCTCCCGTGGCTCTACGTGCTCGCCGGCTACGGCCTGTCCTGGGAGTCCGCGCTCGGCCGCGTGCACGACAGGATCGACCTCGCCGGGTTCAAGAACATGCCGGTCACCGACGTCGGCGTCATCGTCACCATCACCCTGGTCTTCGCCGCGACGGCCCTCGTCGCCCTAGGCCTCGTCCGGCTCAGGCCCTCCAGGCTGCTCACCGCGCTCGGCGGCACGACATACCCGCTTTACCTGTTCCATAGCGTCATCGCGGTGGCCCTCATCCCCTTGCTAGTCGGGGATCTTCCGCCCTGGGCGGTCGTCACGATCACGACCCTGACCGCCATCGTGGTGTCGTATCTCGTCTACTCCTTTGCCGAACGCCCCATCCAGCGGCTTCTCAAGCCCCGCAGATCACCGCAAACCACATCAGCTCCGGTCGTACAGGTTGAAAAGGCGTCGGTGCCATAACTCTGTGACCCTGGGGCACTGTGAAGGGCATAGGCTCGGGCATATAAACGGCGGATAGACAGACCCGGACGAACAGAGGGTGTTGCATGACGGTGCGTCGGGTGATGGGCATCGAGACCGAGTACGGCATCTCCGTACCCGGCCAGCCAGGCGCCAACGCGATGGTGACCTCCTCACAGGTCGTGAACGCCTACCTGGCCGCCTCGGCGGCCCGCGCGCGCAGGGCACGATGGGACTTCGAGGAGGAGAACCCGCTGCGCGACGCGCGCGGATTCGACCTGGCCAGGGAGGTGGCGGATCCGACCCAGCTCACCGACGAGGACCTCGGGCTGGCCAACGTCATCCTCACCAACGGCGCCAGGCTCTACGTCGACCACGCCCACCCCGAGTACAGCTCGCCCGAGTGCACCAACCCCCGGGCAGCCGTCATCTGGGACAAAGCCGGCGAAAGAGTGATGTACGACGCCGCCACCCGCGCGTCCGCCATCCCCTCCAACGCCCCCATCCAGCTCTACAAGAACAACACCGACGCCAAAGGCGCCTCCTACGGCTGCCACGAGAACTACCTCATGCGGCGCGCCACCCCCTTCGCCGACATCGTCCGCCACCTCACCCCCTTCTTCGTCTCCCGCCAGGTCGTCACCGGCGCCGGCAAAGTCGGCATCGGCCAGGACAGCCGCGGCGAAGGCTTCCAGATCAGCCAGCGCGCCGACTTCTTCGAAGTCGAAGTAGGACTCGAGACCACCCTCAAACGCCCCATCATCAACACCCGCGACGAACCCCACGCCGACCCCGAGAAATACCGGCGCCTCCACGTCATCATCGGCGACGCCAACATGTCCGAGATCAGCACCTACCTGAAACTCGGCTCCACCGCGCTCGTCCTCGCCATGATCGAAGAGGGCTTCCTCACCCGCGACCTCGCCGTCGAAAACCCCGTCCAGGCCCTGCGCGCCGTCTCCCACGACCCCAGCTGCCGCTACGAGATCCCCATGCGCGACGGACGCAAGCTCACCGCCGTCCAGCTCCAGATGGAATACCTCGAACAGGCCCGCAAATACGTCGAAGAGCGCGGCACCGCCCAAGACGAGATGAACAAGGACATCCTCGACCGCTGGGAATCCGTCCTCACCCGCCTCGCCGAAGACCCCATGCAACTCGCCCGCGAACTCGACTGGGTCGCCAAACTCGAACTCCTCGAGGGCTACCGCAGCCGCGACGGCCTCGCCTGGTCACACCCCAGACTCCAGCTCGTCGACCTCCAATACAGCGACATCCGCCCCGACCGCGGCCTCTACAACCGCCTCGTCGCCCGCGGACGCATGCAACGCCTCGTCACAGAAGACGAAGTCCAGCGCGCCGTCGAACACCCGCCCACCGACACCCGCGCCTACTTCCGCGGCCGCTGCCTCAGCCAATACAGCGAATCCGTCGCCGCCGCCTCCTGGGACTCCGTCATCTTCGACATCCCCGGCCGCGAATCCCTCCAGCGCGTCCCCACCCTGGAGCCCCTCCGCGGCACCAAAGCCCACGTCGGCGAACTCTTCGACCGCTGCCGCACCGCCGCCGACCTCGTCTCCGCACTCACCGGCGGCGAATGACACCAGGCCCCCTGGCGGACACCCGCCAGGGGCGGCCCGCACTCACAGCAGGCCCACCCCCAGCGTCAGCGTGCCCGCCGCCAGCGACACCCCACCAGCCACCGCCAGCCAGATCAACCGGCTCGGCCTCGTGTCCCGCGGACGCACCACCGACAGGAAGAAACCCAGCGGCATCAGGATCGGCGCCGCCGCGATCAGCACCCGCGCCGCCATCCGCGCCGGCTCCGGCAGCCCCGCCTGGTCCACGTACAGCATCGCCACCAGCGCGAACAGCACCAGCACGCCCGCATGCGCGTGCCCGGCCCGCCACAGGCCGCGGCGCACCGGGTTGTCCAGGTAGCCGGGGACGTTCCGCATGAGGAACGTCAGCAGCGTCGTGCCGCCGTAGGCGACGAGCGGGACTGTGATGAGGAGCACACCGGCCATGGTCAACGATATTTCGGACATCTCACACCTCCTGTGGATACGGGGGTTCAGTATTGGATAGTTTCGCTATCCAGTCAAGCCGGCAAGATCGCGGGGCGATCGGCGCGAAATGTCGCCCGGTTCGGGGAAGATATGCCTAGAGGCAGTCCCCCAACCGGAGGTAGGACATGGCAACCAAGGACACCGGTGGTCAGAAGCAGACCGGGCGGCGCGAGAACGAGGTCGAGGAGACCGAGGCCTCGGCGGCGCCGGACGTCCAGGAGCGTCAGGAGAAGCTCACGGACGACGTCGACTCCATTCTGGACGAAATAGACGAAGTTCTCGAAGAGAACGCAGAGGAATTCGTGCGCAGCTACGTCCAAAAGGGCGGGGAGTAGGACAAAACGGACAGACATAAGGGGTAAATTGGGTGGAAACGCCGGACGGATTCAAGTGGTGCTCCGACTGTCAGGCAGTCAAGGAACTTGCCGAGTTCGGGGTCAACAAGCGCATGCCCGATGGGCGGGCGCGCTACTGCAAGGTCTGCTTCCGGCGGCGTTCCACCGCGAGTTATCGCAAACGCAAGGCAGAGCAGGGGAAAACCGTGCGCGAGCGGGTGCAGGTGCCCGAAGGGTGCAAATACTGCCCCCGGTGCACGGAGGTAAAAAGCACAAGCGAGTTCGGCGGTAACCGGGCGATGAAGGATGGCCTGACTGCTTACTGCCGCCCGTGCCACACCGTCGTGGCGCGGGAGAACAAAATCAAGAAATACGGGAGCGAGCGAAACTATCTGCTCCAGTACCGCTATGGGATCACCGAGGACGACTTCGAGCGCATGCTCGCCCGTCAGGGCGGGCTCTGCGCCATCTGCCAGGCCGTTCCCGGGACGTTCATCGATCACTGTCACGCGACCGGCCGGGTGCGTGGCGTGCTCTGTTTCAACTGCAACAACGGGCTGGGGCATTTCACCGACAACCTGGTGTTGCTGGAGCTGGCCGCGCTCTATTTGGAAGGGGAGGTGCTCTGGCCGGAGTTCGTGGTCCTTCCTGAGGGGCGTGGTGATTCTCCGGTGGCGCCGTCGCGGACGTATCACTTGTCGCGGCGTTATCGCGTGCGGCACGAGGACGTCGAGCGGATGATCTCGGCTCAGTACGGGTTGTGCGTGGTGTGCTGGGATCGGCCGCCGGAGCATGTGGATCATTGTCATCGGTCGGGTGCGGTGCGGCATGTGTTGTGTTCGCCGTGCAATACCGGGATCGGGCAGTTCCGTGATGATCCGGGGGTGGTGTGGCGGGCGCTTTCCTATGTGGAGGCGACGGCCGAGGATTTCGGTGAGGTGGTGGTGTCGGATGAGGAGCTGGAGGAGTTGGTGCGGGCCGAGGAGGAGTTGCGGTCGGAGTTCTATGCGCGGGTGACGCGGGTGGGGTGAGGGGTGGTGTCAGGGGCCGGGAGTGGGGCCCGGCTCTGGTTGTTCTGATGCGGTGGGTGGGTCGGGCGTCGTGTACTCCACGGCCACGCCTATGAGGCGGATGGGGCGGGTGAGGTCGTGGCGGGCGAGGGTCGCGTGGGCGGCCTCGGTGATGGTGGTGGGGTCGGTGGTGGGGGTTTTGAGGGTGGTCTGGCGGGTTCTGGTCTGGAACGGGGTTGTGCGGATCTTGACGGTGACGCGGGTGATCTCGCGGCCGGCTTCTCGCGCGTCGTGGGCGACCTGGGTGGCGAGGGTGGTGAGGTGGGCGGCGACGGTGTGGGGGTCGGTGAGGTCGTGGGTGAAGGTGGTCTCGCGGCTGTGGCCGCGGGCGATCCAGGGGGTGGTGACGACTTCCGCTTCGCCTTTGCCGAGTGCGAGGTAGCGGTACCAGGGGCCGTTGGTGGGTCCGAAGTGGCGGGCGAGGTCGCGGGGGTCGGCGGCGGCGAGCTGGGCGACGGTGTGCAGGCCGTGGGCGGCGAGTTTCCTTGCGGTTCTGGCGCCGATGCCCCAGAGGGCGTCGGTGGGGCGGTCGTTCATGACGTCGGCCCAGTTGTCGCTGGTGAGGCGGTAGATGCCGGCGGGTTTGGCGAAGGCGGAGGCGAGTTTGGCCTGGTGTTTGTTGTCGCCGATGCCGATGGAGCAGTCGAGGTGGGTGCGGCGGCGTACGGCGTGCTGGAGGGCGGCGGCGAGGGTTTCCGGGTCGTTCGTGGTGGCGCCGATGAAGGCTTCGTCCCAGCCCCAGACTTCGACGCGGACGGGGTGTTCGCGCAGGACGGCCATGACGCGTTGGGAGGCGGCCTCGTAGGCGGGTGGGTCGGTGGGCAGGAAGACGGCGTCGGGGCAGCGCCGGAGTGCGGTGCGGAGGGGCATGCCGGAGTGGATGCCGTGTTCGCGGGCTTCGTAGGTGGCGGTGGCTGCGACGGTGCGTGGCTGGGTGGGGTCGCCGGTGCCGCCGACGACGACGGGTCTGCCGCGGAGTTCGGGGTGGCGCAGGAGTTCGACCGCGGCGATGAACTGGTCGAGGTCGAGGTGCAGGATCCAGTCTCTCTGGGGCGTGGTGCCCATGTCGCCAGTATGGCGTCGGTGTGACGGCGGGCTGGGGGAGTGGTTGTGGAGGGCGGTTGCCGACCTTTCGGGCGTACGGAATCTTTCGGGCGGCATGGGGATCCTGGTTCGCCGTGAGCTGATCGTGGGAAGTGCAGACAGCAACCCAACATGAGTAGGGTCGCCCTAGGAACACTGAACGTTTGGAGGGAGTCGCGTGGCATCGCACAGGGATCTGCCCGTCGGCTTGGTGAATCAGCTTTTCCAGAACACCGGGAGTTCCTCGTTCACGGAGTTCGTCAGCTCGTACGCGCCCGAGTTGCTGCCACGGCGCGACGAGATGCTGGCCACCCCGATCGGCGACCAGGTTCCGCACGCGACCACGATCGTGGCCGCCACCTTCGCCGGTGGCGTGGTCATGGCGGGCGACCGGCGGGCCACGTCCGGCAACATCATCTCGCAGCGTGACGTGCAGAAGGTGTTCCGCGCCGATGACTATTCGTGCATGGGCATCGCGGGCACGGCCAGCACGGGTCTTGAGTTCGCCCGCCTCTACCGCGTGGAGCTGGAGCACTACGAGAAGCTCGAGGGCCGCACGATGTCGGTCCAGGGCAAGGCCAACAGGCTCGCCACGATGATCAGGGGCAACCTGGCGATGGCGATGCAGGGGCTGGTGGTGGTGCCGTTGTTCGCCGCCTACGACCCCGACAGGGACGAGGGCCGCATCTTCAGCTACGACGTGGCGGGCGGGCCTTACGAGCGGGAGCGGTTCGACGCGATCGGCTCCGGCTCGATCTTCGCGCGCGGGTCGCTGAAGAAGCTCTATCGCGACGGCTCGACGGCCGACGACATGGTGATGACGCTGATCCAGGCGCTCTACGACGCCGCCGACGACGACTCGGCGACCGGTGGGCCCGACGTGACCAGGAAGATCTGGCCGGTCGTGGCCGTGATCGACGCCGACGGCTTCCGCCGCCTGTCGGACGACGAGGTGAGCGCTTACGTCCAGCAGATGCTCGACGCCCGCCTGATCTCGCCCGACGGTCCCATCGCCCCGCTGCGCTAAGCAAAGGATCACCACTGTGTCCATGCCATTCGGATATGCGTCCCCCGAGCAGATCATGCGGGACAAGGCCGACTACGCGCGCAAGGGCATCGCGCGGGGCCGTTCCGTGGTCGTGCTCCAATATGTCGACGGCATTTTGTTCGTGGCGCCCAACCCGTCGAGGGCGCTGCACAAGATCAGCGAGATCTACGACCGCATCGGGTTCGCGGCCGTGGGGCGCTACAACGAGTTCGAGGAGCTGCGGCTCGGCGGCATCCGTTACGCCGACATCAACGGTTACACCTATGACCGTTCCGACGTGACCGGGCGCGGCCTGGCCAACCTCTACGCGTCCAACCTGGGCCGCATCTTCACCGAGTCGATCAAGTCGCTCGAGGTCGAGGTCGTCGTGGCCGAGGTGGGCGAGACGAAGGACGGCGACGCGATCTATCGCCTGACCTTCGACGGCTCGGTGTTCGACGAGCACGGTTTCGCGGCGATGGGCGGGCAGGCCGAGGCGGTGGCGTCCCGGCTGAAGGAGCGTTACCGCGAGTCGATGACGCTGGCCGACGCGCTGGAGGTGGCGCTGACCGCGCTGACGGAGCCGGGCGGTGAGCGGCCGCCGGTGGGTCAGCTCGAGGTGGCGGTGCTCGACCGTAACCGTGAGCACCGCAAGTTCCTGCGGCTGACCGGGGCGCGGCTGGAGCGGCTGCTCGCCCAGACCTCGACTCCGCCGGCCGATGCGGCGGAGTCCTCGGGCGGGCCGTCGGGCGAGTCCACGGGTGAATCCTCGGGTGAGTCCGCCGGGCCGAGCGCACCGTCGTCCGGTGACAAGCCGTCCACGCCGCCGCCCACGGGTCCCGAGGGTCCGGTGGACGACGGTTCGTCGCCGCTGTAGTAGTTCCTGACGTCATCCGGTGGGGCCGCCGATCCGGCGGCCCCACCGGCATGTCCGGCCCCGGCATGTCCGGCTGCCCCGGCGCTTCAGGAGGCCCCCGGGCGGGCCGTGAGGGGGCCGTTGCGGGCTTTTGAGTGCCGGTGGGGCATCTGGGGTTGCGGTGCGGGGTGGGAGGGCTCCCAGGCCCGGACGTGAGGGCCGGGGGAGTGTGACCTGTTTCACTGTGATACGTCCGAACTTGCCGGGCCGCTCGTGGATCTCAAAAGCCGTGACAACTCCACTACGTGGCCTGCTGGTGGCCGGAGCCGCCGCGGCCGTGCTGCTGGCCTCCGGTGCGCCGGCACAGGCGGCCCCCGCGATACCGAAGTTCAAGGCGCCGACGACCTTCGGCACCTCGTTCCAGCCCGACCCGAAGCACGACTTCACCAAGGGCATCCACTCCCGCCGCAACGGGATCCTGCGCGGCCAGATCGTCGCGGTGCGGGGCGGCGTGGCCGAGTACGTGCCGGTCAAGTGGAAGAAGAGCAAGCACACCGAGGGCTACTTCGCGGGCCCGCCCGAGGGCGACGCGATGGCGTACGCCTCGCGCATCGCCAAGGACGTCGTCTACCTGTCGGCGCTGGGCTGCAAGGCCTCCCAGGCGGAGCTGACGGTCAGCCGTAACAGCAGCCTGGGCGTCAAGCGGTGCTCCAGGGCGACGCTGATCAAGCGGCACGGGAAGACGCCGCGGCCTTCGCTCATCACCGTCTACAAGGGGCAGATCGTCAAGGTTCAGGAGATCTTCACTCCCTGACGTACGTCGTGGACGACCCGCGCCCCGTGGGGGCGGGCGCGGGGGACGAAAACGCAGTGCGTGGGAGCCGGACCGGAAAACACGTGCGAAGATCTCTCCCGCTCGCCGATCCGTGGGCATAGTGTGAGGTGATGGATCGTCGCATCTTCGGGCTGGAGAACGAGTACGGCGTGACCTGCACGTTCAGGGGCCAGCGCAGGCTGTCCCCCGACGAGGTCGCGCGCTACCTGTTCCGGCGGGTCGTGTCCTGGGGCCGATCGAGCAACGTCTTCCTCCGCAACGGCGCACGTCTCTATCTCGACGTGGGCAGCCATCCTGAGTACGCAACACCCGAGTGTGACAACGTCATCGAGCTCGTCACCCATGACAAGGCGGGGGAGCGCATCCTCGAGGGCCTGCTGGTGGATGCCGAGAAGCGGCTGCGCGAAGAGGGCATCGCCGGTGACATCTATCTGTTCAAGAACAACACCGACTCGGCCGGCAACTCCTACGGCTGCCACGAGAACTACCTGGTGGGCCGGCACGGCGAGTTCGGCCGGCTGGCCGACGTGCTGATCCCGTTCCTGGTGACGCGGCAGATCGTGTGCGGCGCGGGCAAGGTGCTGCAGACGCCGAGGGGCGCCGTCTACTGCGTCTCGCAGCGGGCCGAGCACATATGGGAGGGCGTCTCCAGCGCGACGACGCGGTCCCGTCCGATCATCAACACGCGGGACGAGCCGCACGCCGACGCCGAGCGGTTCCGCCGCCTGCACGTCATCGTGGGCGACTCCAACATGAGCGAGACGACCATGCTGCTGAAGGTCGGCGCGACCGACCTGGTGCTGCGCATGATCGAGTCGGGCACGGTGATGCGCGACCTGTCGCTGGAGAACCCGATCAGGGCGATCCGCGAGGTCTCTCACGACATGACGGGCCGGCGGCGGGTGCGGCTGGCCAACGGGCGTGAGGCGTCGAGCCTGGAGATCCAGCAGGAGTACCTGTCGAAGGCGAAGGACTTCGTCGACCGGCGCGGCGGCGACGCGATCGCCCATCGGGTGCTGGAGCTGTGGGAGCGCACGCTGACCGCGGTCGACACGGGCAATCTGGACCTGGTGTCGCGGGAGATCGACTGGGTGACGAAATACCAGCTGATCGAGCGTTACCGCCGCAAGTACGACCTGCCGCTGTCGTCGCCGCGGGTGGCCCAGCTCGACCTGGCCTATCACGACGTGCACCGTAAGCGCGGCCTGTTCTACCTGCTGCAGAAGCGCGGCTCCGTGGAGCGGGTGGCGTCCGATCTGAAGATCTTCGAGGCGAAGTCGGTGCCGCCGCAGACGACCAGGGCGCGGCTGCGGGGCGAGTTCATCCGCAAGGCGCAGGAGAAGCGGCGCGACTTCACCGTCGACTGGGTGCATCTCAAGCTCAACGACCAGGCGCAGCGCACGGTGCTGTGCAAGGACCCGTTCAGGAGTGTGGACGAGCGGGTCGACAAGCTGATCGCCGGCATGTGACCGGTGGGTGTCCTGCCCCGGAACCGCGGCGCGGTTCCGGGGCTGGGCGTGGGGTGCCGTTTACCTCGGCCCTACTCCGGAGTCGGGTAGTGTGGCGCGAATCTGACGTCTCTTCCGAGGGAAATCCATGCGCCGCGCTCTGGCCGTACTGGCCGCCGTGCCATTGATCTTGTTCGCCGCCGCGTGCGGCTCCGACGACGGTTCCGGCACGACCGCCTCCACCGGCGGGTCGTCCGGCGTCAAGGTCGCCGGGAACGTGGGGGCGAAGCCCACGGTGACGTTCCCGTCCGGCACGCCCGCGACCACGTCGTCGTACGAGGTGATCCAGCCCGGCGACGGCACGGGCGTCAAGGCGGGTGACCGGGTGATCGTGAACCTGACCGTCTACAACTGGGACGGCAAGGACAACAAGGTCCAGGGCTCGTCCTACGACACGAAGGCGCCGGAGACGATCGCCGTCAACGAGCAGCTGCCGCAGGTGCTGCAGGAGGGCTTCACCAAGGTCAAGGGCGGCGGGCGGCTGATGGCCGTGCTGGCCAATGACGCGGTGCAGGGGCAGCAGCAGGCGGCTCCGGCGGAGCCGACGAAGGTGTTCGTGTTCGACGTGGTCGGCACCCGGCCGGCGCCGCTGAAGGCGGCCACCGGCACGGAGACGAAGGAGTCGATCAAGGGCGTCGAAGTCGTCAACCCCGGCGGTGAGAAGGCGCCGACGCTGACCACGAAGACCAAGGAGAAGGCGCCGAAGGACCTCGTCGTCAAGACGCTGATCACCGGCACCGGCGAGAAGGTGACCGCGAACCAGACGCTGTCGGTGCACTACACGGGCAAGATCTGGGGCACCGACAAGCAGTTCGACTCCAGCTGGGAGCGTGGCGAGCCGGCCGAGTTCCCGCTCGGCCAGGTGATCCAGGGCTGGCAGAAGGGCCTGGTGGACGTGCCGGTCGGCAGCCGGGTCATGATGAGCATCCCGCCGGAGATGGGCTACGGCAGCCAGGAGCAGCAGGGCATCCCGGCCAACAGCACGCTGGTGTTCGTCGTGGACGTCCTGGGCGCCTACTGAGGCGTCTTCAGCGAACCGCCGGTCCGCCGGCCGGCGGACCGGTAGCATCGCGAGGCCCGGTGGCATGGCGCCGCCGGGCCGTTTCGCGTGTGGGAGGGCCGATGCGCCGTGCCGCCACCCGGGAGCCGTCGCCGCGGGCCGGGGCTCACGACGAGGCCGGACGGGCCGTGCTGCGTACTGTGGCGGTCATGGCGGTCATGGCGGTCGTGGCGGTCCTGGTGCCGCTGGCCGTCGGGTGCACGGGCGGGGCCGCGCAGGAGCTGAAGGTGGGCGGCGCGTTCGGGGCGCGGCCGACGATCGTCTTCCCGGCCGCGAAGCCCGGGGCGGGCCTGCGGGTGGACGAGCCGACGAAGGGCGGGGGCGAGCCGCTGGCGGCCGGTGACGTGGCGATCGTGCAGTACACCGCGCACGTGTGGGACGGCTCCGCCAACCGCCTGGTCGACTCCAGCTTCACGCGGGGCACGCCGGCCGCGTTCCCGGTGGGCGAGCTGCTGCCGGGGCTGGAGCGGGCGCTGCGGGGCCGCAGGGTGGGCAGCAGGGTGACCGCGGCGATCCCGCCCGAGTACGCCTTCGGCGCGGCGCCGCCGCGCGGCGTGCGGGCGGGGGAGGAGCTGTTCTACGTCGTGGACATCCTCGGCGCCCACCACAAGGACGCCGCGGTCGGGGCGGGGGCGGGCACGCTGGCGGGCGTGCGGATCGGGGGCGGCCCCAGGCCGTCCCTGACGGTGCCGCGGAGCGCGCCGCCGCAGAAGTTCACGGCCGGGGTGCTGAGCCGGGGAGACGGCCCTCCGGCGCGGGCCGGGCAGCTCGTGGTCACCCAGTACGCGGGCGCCGTCTGGCGTGGCGGCCGGGTCTTCGACGCGACCTGGGCGGGCGGCGGGCCGAAGGCGTTCAAGCTGGGCGACGGCGGCGTGATCAAGGGCTGGGACAAGGCGCTGACGGGCGTGCCGGCGGGCAGCAGGGTCGCGATGGTGGTGCCGCCCGCGTACGGCTACGGCCCGGCCGGCCGCCCCGAGTGGGGCGTCGAGGGCTCCGACACGCTGGTCTTCGTCGTGGACCTGCTCGCCGCCTACTGAGGCAGGATGTTCGGCGTGATCCGTTCACTGGTCGTCATCGTGTCCGCGTCAGCCGTGCTGCCGGGCCTGGCGCCGGCGGCGAGCGCCACGGCGAACCCGCCGTTCTGCAAGGGCGTCAAGCCCTGCGTGTTCGGCGGCGACGCCGGCGTGAGCTGGGTGAACGCCTCCGCCTCGGCCCGGGCGCAGGCGCGCGAGGTGGCCGCCAGGCTGCTGCGCAACGCCGAGGCCGTGCACAAGAGTCATGGCGCTCCCGGCTGGATCGACATCCGCGTGCTGAAGAAGGGCGCGTGCTGGAAGCGGTACGGCGGCGGCACGTACAAGGTCGGCCGCTCCTGCGCGCTGAAGCGGGTGGAGCGGCGGCTTTCGTAGACTCCGCGTGTGAGTAGCGAGCCCGTGGGCGGCGATCTCGACGCGCTGGCCCTGTTGCACGACCCCGTCCGCCGCAACCTGTACGCCGTCGTCGCCTCCAGCGGGGGCGACGTGGGGCGCGGTGAGGCGGCCGAGGCGGCGGGGGTGTCCAGGACGCTGGCCGGTCACCACCTCGACAAGCTGGTGGAGGCGGGGCTGCTGGAGAGCGGGTTCCGCAGGCCGGACAAGCGCGGCCCGGGCAGCGGCCGGCCGGCGAAGGTCTACCGCAGGGCGCGGGGCGAGCGGTCGGTGAGCCTGCCGCCGCGCGACTACGCGGCGCTGGCCTCGGTGCTGGCGGACGTGGTGGACCGGCTGGGCGCCGAGGAGCAGGCGGAGACGGCGGCCAGGCAGGCGGGCGCGCGGCTGGGGGCCGGGCGCGGGGGCGAGCCGGTGGAGCGGGTGCTGCGGGAGCGGGGTTACGAGCCGTACGCGGAGGGCGGGCGGCTGCGGCTGCGCAACTGCCCGTTCCACGTGCTGGCGCGGGAGCAGCCGCTGCTGGTGTGCTCGATGAACCTGGCGCTGTGCCAGGGGCTGCTGGAGGGGCTGGGCGACGATCCGGGCAGGGCGGTGCTGGATCCGCGCCCGGACGAGTGCTGCGTGTCGCTCGACGTCCTCGAACCCGAAGGGCCTGATGCGGACCTCCCGTGATCCCCGCACTTCTAAAACAAACACATATTGACATAGAAGCGCCGGCGATGGTGAGCTGAGCCCATGCATCTCGCCCAGCTCAACATCGCCCATATGCGCGCGCCCATCGACAGCGCCGAGCTCGCCGAGTTCGTCGCCCTGCTCGAACCGATCAACGCCCTCGCCGACGCGGCCCCCGGCTTCGTCTGGCGGCTCAAGGAGAGTGAGACCGACCCCACCGCCACCGTCGTGCACGACTACGGCGACATGCTGCTGATCAACTTCTCGGTGTGGGAGTCGATGGAGTCGCTGTGGGACTACGTCTACCGCAGCCCGCATCTGGGCGTGCTGCGCCGGCGCAGGGAGTGGTTCCTGCGCGCGATGGAGCCGTACATGGTGATGTGGTGGGTGCCCGACGGGGAGATCTCGTCGCTGGCGGAGGGCATGGAACGGCTGGAGCGCCTCAGGACCGGCGGGCCCGGCCCCGAGGCGTTCACGTTCAAGGACGCCTACACGCCGGAGGGCCGCCCGAGCAGCGCGGCCGCCAGCCTGCCGGCCGCCGCCGAGGCCAGGAAGTAGCCCAGGTCCTCGTCGAGGCTCCTGCCCATCGTCGACAGCCGCACCGGCGACTCGCGCAGCGCCTCGTACAGGCCGTCCACCTCGACCGGGACCAGCCGGTGCCGTACGGCGAGCAGCTCCGCCTGGTCCCTGACCCGCTCCCCGAACTCGCCGGGCAGCATCGGCACCGGCACGTCGGCGGCCGACAGCGCCACCCTGCCGTAGGCGGTCAGCGAGTGGTGGGAGACGCCGTAGTGGCGCTCGCGCAGGTCGCCCTCGCTGACCCGCAGCGCCGCCACCGGCCGCCCCAGCAGCACGCCCGCCGCGTTGACCGCCTCGCCCGCCGACACCCCTGAAAAGCCCCACCGGGTGCCGGTGCCCAGGTTGCCGGGGCCCTGCGCGACGATCGCCACGTCGGCCTCCAGCACGTGGCGGGCCGCCAGCAGCCCGGTGTGCACGGTGACCGCCTCGACGTCGCCGCCGAACGCCTGCCCCACCGTCACGGTCCCGGCCAGCCAGCCGATCTCGCGCAGCCGGGCGGCCGCCATCGAGAACCACGCCGGCAGCGCCCCGCCGTCCTGCATCACGTACGCCACCTTGATCCCCTGCCGGGCCTCGTAGAGGCCGCACAGGATGGGGGCCAGCGCCGAGTGCAGGTCGGCCACCACCACCGGCATGCCGTCGAGGGAGTCCGCCTCGCTCAACAGGTCGTGATGCGGCGAATCCTGCTCGTCCGCGCCCAGCACCGTGGCCTGCAGCGGCGTGTACCTGGCCTTCACCAGGTGCCCGGGGCCGGAGGGATCTTCCGGCAAACGGTTCGGGACGGCCACCACCATGGCGTAACCTCCCGTACCGAGACCCATCGCGAGTGCGGTCGTGTTGAGCAGCACCTCGTCACCGGGTTCCGGGCGGCCCACCAACGGGGGATAGGCCAGCGCCCGGCACTCACCTTCGGGCACGGTGACGTCCAGCTCCACCGCTCCCGGCCACTCGCGTCGGATCCGTACGACCTCGCCCTTGCGCCATCTGATCACGGGGGCAGGGTAGCGTCGATGAAGGAGGAGTGAGGCAGATGTCGCGCCGGAAGACAGAGCGGTTGCTCAATCTCGTGATCTGCCTGCTCGCCACCCGGCGCCCGCTGTCGGCCGAGCAGATCCGCCAGGCCGTCCCCGGCTACGACCGCGACGGCGACGAGGCGTTCCAGCGCATGTTCGAGCGTGACAAGAACGAGCTGCGCGAGATCGGCATCCCCATCGACGTGGTGCGCGACCCGTGGGAGGACGAGCCGGGCTACCGCATCGAGCGGGAGTCGTACGAGCTGCCGGAGATCACGCTGGAGCCCGACGAGGCGGCCGTGCTGGGCCTGGCGGCGCAGGTGTGGCAGCGCGCCAGCCTGGCCGAGGCCGCCTCGGGCGCGCTGCTGAAGCTGCGGGCCGGCGGCGTCGCCACCGACCAGCCGGTCGGCGGCTCCATGGGCGGCAGCGCGCTGGAGCTGCGCGTCGACACCCGCGACCCGGCCTTCCCCGCGCTGTGGAACGCCGTGCGCGACCGGCGCGTGGTCCGCTTCGACTACCGCGCGTCGGGCAGCGAGACCGTGCGCAGCCGCACCGTCGAGCCGTGGGGCGTGGTGAGCAGGCGCGGCCGCTGGTACCTCGCGGGGTTCGACCGCGACAGGGACGCGCCGCGCGCCTTCCGGCTCAGCAGGATCACCGGGCAGGTCACCGCCGTCGGCCGGCCCGGCGTGGTCGAGGTGCCGGCCGACGTCGATCTGCGGGCCATGGTGGCCTTCCCCGACGAGCCGAGCCACGAGCGGGTGGCCGTCGTGCGGATCAGGCAGGGGACGTGCGAGGGGCTGCGGCGGCTGGCCAGGTCCGTACGTGCGGGCGGCGACGGCTGGGACGAGGCCGAGCTGGTCTTCTCCGACGCAGAGCGGCTGGCCGGGTGGATGGCCAGCCTGGGCTCCGACGTCGAGGTCGTCGGGCCGCCCGACGCGCGCGAGGCCGTCATCTGCCGCCTGAAGGGAGCGCTGGCGTGAGCGGGCGTCTGGACGAGGGGGAACGGGAATGAGCGGGTCCGCCGATCGGCTGCCGCGGCTGCTTGCGCTGGTGCCGTACCTGATGTCGCACCCGGGGGCGCAGGTCGGCGAGGTGGCGGCGGTGTTCGGGCTGAGCGAGAAGCAGCTCATCGACGACCTGCAGCTCGTGTGGATGTGCGGGCTGCCCGGCCACACCCCGGGCGACCTCATCGACGTGTCGTGGGACGGCGGCGAGATCCTCATCGACAACGCCGAGACCATCGCGCGGCCGCTGCGGCTCGGCATCGACGAGGCCAGCGCGCTGCTGGTGGCGCTGCGCACGCTGGCCGCCAGGCCCGAGCTGGCCCTGCCCGAGGGCGGGGTGCCGGACGCGCTGCCGCGCGTGATGGCCAAGCTGGAGCGGGCCGCGGGCGAGGGCGCCGCGACCGTCAGCAGCCAGGTCGCCGTCGACGTGGACACCGCGCCCGACGCGCTGCCCCGCGTGCGCGAGGGGCTCACCAAGGGGCGCAGGCTGTCGCTGCGCTACTACGTGCCGGGCCGCGACGAGGTGACGCCGCGCGAGGTCGACCCGATGCGGGTGCTGGTCGTGGACGGCCGCGCCTACCTGGAGGGCTGGTGCTACCGGGCCGAGGCGATGCGGCTGTTCCGCCTCGACCGGGTGCTCGGCGTCGAGGTGCTGGACGTGCCCGCCGACCCGCCCGCGGAGGCGGAGCCGCGCGACGTCACCGACGGCGTGTTCCGGCCCTCGCCCACCGACGAACTGGTCGAGCTGGAGCTGAGCGCCGCCGGGCGGTGGGTGGCCGAGTACTACCCGTGCGAGCAGGTCACCGAGCTGGGCGAGGGCCGCCTGCGGGTGGCGCTGCGGGCCCGCGACGAGGACTGGATCCTGAAACTGGCGCTGCGCCTCGGCGACACCGGCAGGGTCGTCTCGCCGCCCGCGATGGCCCAGACCGTGCGCGAGGAGGCCGAGCGGGCGCTCGCCCTGTACGCTCACCGGTCATGACCTGGATCTTCCTGTCCGTCGCGATCGGCCTTGCGGGGCTGGCGGTGCTGGCGGTGGCCGGTGCTCGCGTCGTGGCGGCGGCACGTACTCTGAGAAGGGAAGTGGCCGAGGCGCAGGCCCAGCTTGAGCCGCGGCGGGCCAGATTGACCGGCCAGGGGGGTGAGACCACGCCCCCGGCAGCGTACGATCGTGGCTGAAAGAGGCAACTCGCTAGAAAGGGCGTTTCATGCCGAACCTCGGAGTGCCCGAACTCCTGATCATTCTTTTGGCGCTGGTGCTGCTGTTCGGTGCGAAGAAGCTGCCCGACATGGCCCGCGGCATCGGCCGGTCGCTGCGCATCTTCAAGTCCGAGACCGCGAAGCTGCGCGATGACGACGACGACGTCCAGCACACCGCGCAGCCGGTCCAGCCGCAGGCGCAGGCCCAGCCGCAGCCGCAGCCCGCGCAGCCGCAGCCGCTGCCGGCGACCCCCGCGGCCCCGCCCGCATCGGCGCCCGGCCTGTCCGCCGAGGAGCAGGCCCGCCAGCTGGAGGAGCAGGCCGCGAGGCTGCGCGCCAGTGCCGCCCAGGCCGACAAGCACGCCTGACCCCACCCCTCCTCCTCACCCAGGACTGCTAGATGGCGCTGCTCAAACGATCGAGCGATTCGGAGCAAGTCCGCGACCCCGAAGGTCGCATGCCCCTCATGGAGCACCTGCGCGAGCTGCGCAACCGGCTGCTGATCGCGCTGGCCGCCGTGATCGTGGGCATCATCGTGGGCTGGTTCTTCTTCGATCCGGTGTGGGCCTACATCAAAGAGCCGTTCTGTGACACCCCGCAGGCGCAGCAGCTGCGCGAAGGGCAGTGCACACTCACCTACGGCGGCATCTTCCAGTCGTTCTTCCTGACGCTGAAGGTCTCGGCGCTCGTCGGCCTCGTCGTCTCCTCACCCGTCTGGCTTTACCAGATCTGGGCGTTCGTCACGCCCGCCCTCTATCGCAACGAGAAGCGCTACTCGATCACGTTCCTCGGGATCGCGGTCCCGCTGTTCCTGCTCGGCGCCGCTCTCGCCTACTTCATCATGGACACCAGCCTGGCGATCCTGCTGGGCTTCGCACCGAGCGACACCGTCGCGACCATCCAGATCGACGAGTACCTCGGCTACGTGCTCATCATGCTGGTGATCTTCGGCATCTCGTTCGAGCTGCCGCTGCTGCTGGTGTTCCTCAACATCATCGGTGTCCTGTCGCACGCCACGGTCAAGAAGCACCGGCGCACCGTCATCTTCATCATGTTCGTCTTCGGCGCGGTGATCACGCCGGGCGGCGACCCGCTGACGATGATGGCGCTCGCCATGCCGATGATCTTGCTCTACTTCGTCGCCGAGGGCGTCATCTACCTGCGCGAGAGGCGCGGGGCGGGCAGGAGTGAGTTCGACCACCTGTCCGATGACGAGGCCTCCCCGCTGGCCGAGGACGACGCGCCGGTCGAGACGCCCGCGCCCGCCGCATCGGCCGCAGCAGAACCTCCTGCCGGGCCGCCCGCGACACCCACCGCCGGGCCGGCCACTGCTGGGCCCGCCGATGAGGAGCCGCCGGGCACCGACAAGCGCTGAGGCATTCCCCCGCCGCCCAGGAGGCGATAGGTTCCGGGCGTGTCCCCGCAACTCGCCCTCCTGGTCAACCCCGCCGCCCGCGGCGGGCGTACGCTGCGCCTGCTCGAGCCCGTGGCGCGCCGGCTGCGTGCCGGAGGGGCCGAGCTGTCCGTGATCGTCGGTGACGACGCCACCGACGCGCTCGAACGCGCCTGCACCGCCGTCTCCGAGCGGCCCGACGCGCTCGTCGCCTTCGGTGGCGACGGGCTGGTCCACCTGGCCGTGCAGGCGGTGGCCGGCACCGACGTGCCGCTCGGCATCATCCCGGCGGGCACCGGCAACGACATCGCCGCCGCGCTCGGCGTGCCCCCGAAGGATCCGCTGGCCGCGGCCAGGGCCGTGCTGCGCATGAAGACCCGGCTGGTGGACGCCGCCCGCATCAGGGCCGGGGACTCCGAGGAGCTGTTCGCCGGAGTGGCGTGCTGCGGCTTCGACTCGCGGGTCAACGAACGCGCCAACGGCCTCACCTGGCCGCCCGGCATGGCCCGCTATCTGGTGGCGACCGCGCGGGAGCTGCGCGCGTTCAAGCCGATCCCGTTCCGCGTCACCTACGACGAGAGCGAGGTCGTCGAGCGGGAGGCGATGCTGGTCGCGGTGGCCAACACGACGTCGTACGGCGCCGGCATGCGGGTCTGCCCCGACGCCAGGCCCGACGACGGCCTCCTGGACGTCGTGCTGCTCAACGCGCTGTCCACGGGGGAGTTCGTCCGCGTCTTCCCGAGCGTCTACCGGGGCACCCACGTCCGGCATCCCGCCGTGTCGGTGCGGCGGGTGCGCAGCGTACGGGTGGAGGCGCCCGAGGTGGTCGCCTACGCCGACGGCGAACGCATCGGCGAGACCCCGCTGCACTGCGAGGTCCGCCCGGGGGCGTTACGCGTCATCGTATGAAATCTACTTTGTAAAGGCGCCGGGCCGGTGCCGCCCGTCGGAAGCCCCTTGAACGGCGGCCGGAACGGACCGGAATGGCGGTTTCGGTAGGCTGGCGATTATGACAACGCCAGCGGAACGCTATGCGGCCTTCCGTCAGAAACACGGGGACGACGGGGCCGCGCTGAGATCGTTCCGAGGTCTCTACGACTTCGCGCTGGACGACTTCCAGCTCGACGCCTGCCGGGCCCTGGAGGCCGGAGACGGCGTCTTGGTGGCGGCGCCCACAGGGTCGGGCAAGACGGTGGTCGGCGAGTTCGCCGTCCACCTGGCCTTGGAGCAGGGCCGCAAGTGTTTCTACACCACCCCCATCAAGGCGCTGTCCAACCAGAAGTACAACGACCTGGTCAAGCGCTACGGCACCGCCAAGGTCGGGCTGCTGACGGGCGACAACAGCGTCAACGGCGAGGCGCCGATCGTCGTCATGACGACCGAGGTGCTGCGCAACATGCTCTATGCGGGCTCGGCGACGCTGGCCGGGCTCGGGTTCGCGGTGATGGATGAGGTGCACTACCTCGCCGACCGGTTCCGCGGCGCGGTCTGGGAAGAGGTGATCATCCACCTGCCGGAGTCGGTGCGGCTGGTGGCGCTGTCGGCGACGGTGAGCAACGCCGAGGAGTTCGGCGAGTGGATGGGCGAGGTGCGCGGCGACACGACGGTGATCGTCGACGAGCACCGTCCCGTGCCGCTGTGGCAGCACATGATGGTGGGCAACCGCATCTACGACCTGTTCATGACCGACGATCTGACGCCGCGGATCAACCCGACTCTGATGCGGGTGACGCGTGACGCGGAGCGGCTGACGGCGGGGCGTGGCAGGCGGGGTTACGGCCGGGCGCCGCGTTCGCGGCCGCGCCCGCCGGACCGGGTGCAGGTGATCGAGAAGCTCGACGGCGAGGGGCTGCTGCCGGCGATCACGTTCATCTTCTCGCGGGCGGGGTGCGACGCGGCGGTGCAGCAGTGCCTGTCGGCGGGCATCCGGCTGACGACCGACAGGGAGCGGCACGAGATCAGGCAGCTGGTCGACGAGCGCACCGCGCACCTGCCGGACGAGGACCTGGCGGTGCTGGGTTACCTGGAGTGGCGTGACGGGCTCGAGCGGGGCCTGGCGGCGCATCACGCCGGCATGCTGCCGGCGTTCAAGGAGGTCGTGGAGGAGCTGTTCACCCGCGGCCTGGTGAAGGCGGTGTTCGCGACGGAGACGCTGGCGCTGGGCATCAACATGCCGGCGCGCAGCGTGGTGATCGAGAAGCTGGACAAGTGGAACGGTGAGACGCACGCGGATCTGACGCCGGGGGAGTACACCCAGCTGACGGGGCGGGCGGGGCGGCGCGGCATCGACGTCGAGGGTCATGCGGTGGTGCTGTGGCAGCCGGGCATGGATCCGCTGTCGGTGGCGGGGCTCGCGGGCACCCGTACGTATCCGCTGCGGTCGAGTTTCCAGCCGTCGTACAACATGGCGGTCAACCTGGTCGGGCAGTTCGGCAGAGAGCGGGCCAGGGCGCTGCTGGAGGAGTCGTTCGCGCAGTTCCAGGCCGATCGTGCGGTGGTGGGGCTGGCCAAGCAGCTGCGCAAGCACGAGGAGGCGCTGGAGGGCTACCAGGAGGCGATGACGTGCCACCTGGGCGACTTCCCCGAGTACGCGGCGCTGCGGCGGCGGCTGTCCGATCGTGAGGCGGAGCTGTCGCGGCAGCGGGGTGCGGCGCGGCGGGCGGCCGCGGTGCGGTCGCTGGAGGCGTTGCAGCCGGGTGATGTGATCAGGGTGCCGGGCGGGCGGCGGGCCGGGCTGGCGATCGTGCTGGATCCCGGCCGCAATCCGCGTGGTCACGGGCCGAGCCCGCTGGTGCTGACCATCGGCAAGCAGGTGAAGAAGCTGGATCCGGCGGACTTCCCCGTGCCGGTGGAGCCGTTGGAGAAGGTGCGCATCCCGAAGAACTTCAACGGGCGCTCGCCGAAGGAGCGGGCGAACCTGATCTCGACGCTGATGGCGAAGATCGGTGACCGTGATCTCGGTAAGCCGGCGCGGGCGCGTGACCACACGGTGGAGGACGACGAGGTCAACGAGCTGCGGCGGCGCATCAGGCAGCATCCGTGCCACGGGTGTGACGACCGTGAGGACCACGCGCGGTGGGCCGAGCGTTACTACAAGCTGCTGCGTGAGACGGAGGGTCTGCGGCGGCGGGTGGAGGGGCGTTCGCATGTGATCTCGCGGACGTTCGACCGGATTTGCTCGGTGCTGGAGCAGCTGGGTTACCTGCGCGAGGAGACGGTCACCGATGAGGGGCGGCGGCTCGGGCGGCTCTACACCGAGCTGGATCTGCTGACGGCCGAGTGCCTGCGTAACGGGTTGTGGGAGGAGCTCGATCCGGCGGAGCTGGCGGCGTGCGTGTCGGCGCTGGTGTTCGAGTCGCGGGCGTCGGACGACACGCGGCGGCCGAAGATCCCGGCGGGGCGGGCGCAGGACGCGCTGTCGGCGATGATCCGGCTGTGGGGTGAGCTGGAGGGCATCGAGTCCGACCATGGGCTGTCGACGATCAGGGAGCCCGATCTGGGGTTCGCGTGGGCGGCGTTCCGGTGGACGAAGGGGCATTCGCTGGACGCGGTCCTGATGGAGGGCGTCAACGGCAACGAGCTGGCGGCGGGTGACTTCGTGCGGTGGGTCAAGCAGTTGATGGACCTGCTGGGTCAGCTGGGGAACGCGGCGCCGGAGGGCAGCAAGATCCGCCAGACGTCGGTGAAGGCGATGGACGCGATGCGGCGGGGTGTGGTGGCGTACTCGTCGCTGACCTGATGCCGTTGCCCGAAGGCGCTCTCGAAACGAGGTTTCGGGGGCGCCTTTGGTGTTGTCGTGACCGCTGGTTTGCGTTTTTGCCGGTGGGTGCGGGCCTTTACTTCTTCGCCGGAACGGCCTTTCTGTTCGGGCTTTACCAGTCAAGCCTTCCTGAAATCAGCGATTATCTGCTGATTTATCGCAATTCGGGTGCTAGCGTCCGATTTGTCAGTGTTCAGCCAACGGGGGAGGAATCATGGCGAACACGCAACTGTCCCAGGTCGGCTTCCAGCAAGGATGGGGATGCCGGAGGCGGCGTCGCTGGCGCAGGTGGGGTTGGTGCGCCCGTCGCAGGTGGTGGGGGTGCTAGAACCCCCAGATGAGGGCCGGCGGCCTGGCCGCCGGCTCTCCTTCAGCGCCTCCGGCCGTGAACTCGCGCCGGCGATCACCATTCGCCGGACGTTCCGCGAGTTCTGGCCGGACACTCGCGGTCTGCGGCGGCTCTTCGCGGCAGGCGTGGTCTTCGCCATCCTTGCCGCGCTCTGCGAGGTCGTCGCGATCCGCCTGTTCGGGCACATCACCGACGAGGTGCTGACGACCCGACAATTGGCGGCCTTCTGGTCACCGGCCTCCGTCTGGCTGGGGCTGGCCGTGCTCGCCGGGCTGCTGTCCTTCGGCGGGGCCTACACCACCGCGCTGGGCGCCGAGCGGTTCCTGCTGGCCCTGCGCGACCGCGTGTACGCGCACGTGCAGACGCTCGCCCCCGACTTCTCCGAGAAGCGGCGGCTGGGCGACCTGATGGCGCGCATGACGGACGACGTGGAGGCCATCGAGGAACTGGTCGGGTCCGGGCTGGTCAAGGCCATCACCACGGTGGCCGGGATCATCTTCTTCGCCGGGGCCGCGTTCTTCATCCGATGGGACCTGGCCCTGCTGACGATGGCGCTGATCCCGCTGTTCCTGATCACCTCGAAGGTGTTCGCCTCGAGGTTCAGGACGGCGGCGGCGCGCGAGCGGGCCAGCAACGGGGCGATGAACAGCGTCCTGGAGGAGGGGCTGGCCAACCAGCCGCTCGTGCAGTCGTACAACCGGCAGGGCGAGGAGTCCCGCCGGCTGCACGCCGAGGGGCGCGGCTGGTTGCGGGCCAACATGTCGCAGGCCTGGCTGGCCGGGCTCTACAACCCGGCGGTGCAGGTCATCGAGACGGTCTGCCTGATCGCCATCCTCGGGTTCGGCGCGTGGGAGATCGCGGCTGGCCGGCTGACGATCGGCGGGCTGCTGTCGTTCGCGGCGTACCTGGCCCTGCTCTACCCGGCCGTGCAGAGCCTGGGTGAGCTGGCCCTGACGGTGTCGGAGGCGGCGGCCGGGTCGGACCGGGTGATCGAGATCCTGCGTACCGATCCTGCCGTCCGCGACGCCGGCGACGCGGTCCCGGCGGGCCGGTGCGGCGGCCGGATCGACTTCGACCGGGTGAGCTTCACCTATCCGGGACGGGGCCGGCCGGTGCTGCGTGACCTGTCGTTCACCGCCGAGCCCGGCGAGGTCGTCGTGATCACCGGGCCCAGCGGGGCGGGCAAGTCCACGCTTGCCAAGCTGCTGCTGCGGTTCTACGACCCGGACTCGGGCCGCATCCTGCTGGACGGCACCGACGTCCGGAGACTGACGCGGCAGTCGCTGCGCGAGAACATCACGGTCCTGCACCAGGAGACGCTGCTGTTCTCCGGCTCGGTACGCGACAACATCGCCTACGGCCGGCCGGGCGCCTCGCTCGACGAGGTGATCAGGGCGGCCGAGGTGGCCGGGGTGCACGACTTCGTCAAGCTGCTGCCCCAGGGGTACGACTCGCCTGTCGGGCAGCGCGGCCGGCTGCTGTCCGGCGGGCAGCGGCAGCGCATCGCGATCGCCAGGGCCATCCTGCGCGACACGCCGGTGCTCGTGCTCGACGAGCCCGTCACCGGGCTGGACGTCGCCACCGCCGCCCACGTCATGCGGCCGCTGCGGCGGCTCATGGCCGGGCGTACCACGCTGCTCATCACGCACGACCTGCGGCAGGCGCCGGAGGGGGCGCGGGTGATCGAGATCGAGCCGGTTCCGCGGGAGGAGCGGATCCGGCTCAAGCGGGTAGGCGCGCGGTCCGGCGGGGGAGCGTCTCCGTGACCCCCGGCTCGCCGGTCCGGCACCCGCCCCGACACTCCGGGGCGGGTGCCGTGCTTTTCGGGGGGCCGTGATTCGGGCCTCACCCGTCCTGACAGTCCGGGGCGGGTGCCGGGCTTTTCGGGGTTCTGCTGGGCTTTTGGGGCTGTATGTCGGGGAATCTCCTAGATAGAATCGGAGAGCTTTCTCCGTTTGTCGCCGCGGGCCCGCTTTCCGCCTGCCGGCGGGCCGAAGGCAGGTGGAGACCTTGGGCGACGATCACGGCGCCGCCAGGCCGCTGCGGGCCGATGCCCGGCGCAACAGGGAGCGGGTCCTGCAGATCGCGCAGGAGGCGCTGGCCAGTGACGGCCTGACCATCTCCTTCGACGAGATCGCCCGGCGCGCCGGGTTCGGGGTCGGCACCGTCTACCGGCACTTCCCCACCAAGGAGGCGTTGTTCGAGGCGGTGCTGCTGGGGCGGATCGAGCGGTTCGTGGCCGACGCCCGCGCGCTCGCCACCGCCGAGGACGCCGGGCGGGCGTTCTTCGGCTGGTTCGCGGGAGTGGTCGAGCAGGCGGCGGTCAACCAGGCGTTGTGCGACATGCTGGACAGCGGCGCGGCGATGCCGCTGCGGCCGGGCTCCACGCTGGCCGGCGACTTCGCCGCCGCGCTGGGCCGGCTGCTGGTGCGGGCGCAGCGGGTGGGCGCGGTGCGCGCCGACCTCACCGCGGGGGACGCGCTCGACCTGCTGCGGGGGTGCCTGGTCGCCGAGCGCGGCGCGCGGGCCAGGGGCGGGGCGGTCCGGCTGGCGGACGTGGTGTGCGACGGGATGCGCGCCCGTTCACCTTGACCTTCACCAGGTCAGGTGACGGTCGAGGCCGGTGATCCGGAGCAGGCGGCGCATCGGGGGCAGGACGTTGACGAGGTGTACGGGCGTGTGCCGGCTGAGCGCCTGGTTGTGCACGGAGACGAGGATACCGAGGCCGGCCGCGTCGATGAAGGACAGGCCGCCCACCTCGATGACCAGCTTCTTGGCCCCGCCGGCCTCCTGGAGCAGGGCGAGCAGGTGGCTGCGGAGCTGCTCGGTGGTGGCGATGTCGAGCTCGCCCGAGACGCTGACGATCAGGGCTCCGTTGTGGCGGCTGGTGGTCAGGTGAAGGGGATCCATGTGCCGCTCCGCGCTCTTCTCACACGGCCGGAATCATCCTGACGTGGCGCGGCCCCGCCCTTGCCGTAGGCACCGGATGTCATGCAGGCGTCACGTACAGCGACTGAGTGCTTTCGATGTGGAGTGTACATGTTTATCACGGTCAGTCCAGGGGGCGGTTCTTGTCCGGGTAGACAGGAGAAATCCTCGGAAAAACAATTCCGGTTACCAGGTGGAAGAAACTTCATCCCGGGCGACGGATGACGTGCGCGGCGACCTGATCGTTATTTGTGGGAATTTGCGGGTTTGTCGGGGTTGGTCACACTACGCTGCTACCGCTTGCCGAGTACGAGGAAAGCGGACGACATCGTGTTCATCGCAGTCACAGTGCTGGCCGCCGCCGTGGTTGGCGCGGTGGTCTGGTGGTTCCGCCGGGATCCGGTGGAGGATGCGGCCGGCGACAGGTTCGAGGCGGAGCCTCTCGGCGGGTTGCTGCCGCCCGACACGGAGGCGGTCTTCGTGGAGGGCCTGCGGGCGTACCACGACTCGGGCAGCCCGATCCAGGTGGACGGGGAGCTGGAGGTGGTGGTGGCGTACGAGCCGCCGCGGTCGGTCTCCCTGCGCCTGCTCGCCGACGCCTTCGCGGCCCGGGGGGACGCCGCGCTGCACGACCCGCAGGGCACGGTCGCGGAGCTGATGGACGAGCTCACGGCCACCGAACGGCCGGGCGTCCTGCACCTGCGCGGCGGCCTGCCCGCGGACGATCTCGACGACGTGGCGGACCTGGACGGCATGAACCCCGACCGCCTCGCCGCAGCGGTGGCCGAGGTCGTGACGGAGATGGTGGCCCAGACGACCGCGGCCGACGCGGCAGCGGCCGGTTCCAGCGTGAGCACGACGGCGGCTGACGCGACGGTGGCCGGTGCCGGCGCGGGCGCGGGCGCGTCAATGGCCGACGCGGCGGTGACCGGTACCGAAGTGAGCGCGACAGGGACCGGCGCGGGTGCGGGTGCGACGGCGGTGGCTGACGCGAACGCAGGCGCAACGGTGGTGGCCGACGCGGATGTGGACGGAACGGCGGTGAGCGGGGCCGACGGGCTGGGCGGTACGGCGGTGAGCGGGGCTGACGGGCTGGGCGGTACGGCGGTGAGCGGGGCCGACGGGCTGGGCGGTACGGCGGTGAGCGGGGCTGACGGGCTGGGCGGTACGGCGGTGGACGGGGCCGACGGGCTCGGTGGTACGGCGGTGAGCGGGGCCGAGGGGTGGGGGCTCTGGGCGGCGGAGACGAGGCTCGGGGCGCTGCACGTCCGCGTGCCGGCTCCGGCCCCGGCGGTGCCGGCGGGGGAGGCGGGTTCGGCCGACGGCGGGCCGGACGAGAGCGGGTCCGGCGGGAGGACCCATGTCAACGGGACGCCCGTCAAGCCCCTGCACACCCCCCAGGAAGCGGCGCCCGAGGCGGACGCGGGCCGGCCGAACACGCTCATGCTGGACCTGGCCCGTGTCCTCGACCGCTGCCGCGAGGTGCGCGAGCGGCGGCCGGACGCGCCGGCCGAGGACGTGCTGCGCGAGGCGGTCACGGACCTCCTCGCCGCCGACGGCCCTGGCATGACGTGGGCCCACCCGCCCACCCCGGCCCAGCGCCGCCTGGTGCAGGGAGGCTCCCCGGAGCCGCACTGACGCTCGCCTTCCGACAGCGTCGCCCACCGGAACCCCCTGGACGACGCTGCGGGCAGGGACCCGCCGGGGCCCGGCGGCCGAACCGCCGGTAGGCGCTCGGCGGATCCGGTGGGTGGGGCTGCTGGGTGGGCGTCGCCAGGTTCGGCGGGTGGGCGGCGGTCGCCGTCGCTGCGCCCGGTGGGTGGGTCGAGAGCGGCGGTTGCCGGGTTCGGCGGATGGGCGGTTGGTTAGCAGGTGCCGGGTTCGGTGGTGGGCGGTTGGTTGGCGGGTGTCAGGTTCGGGGTGGGGTCGCAGTCGGAGTGTGGCGGCTTCGGTGGCGGGCCGTGCCGGGGACTGGTGCCGTTGGTTGAGGGGTGGTGGCGGGGTCAGCCGGTGTTCTCGGCGCGGCCATGGCGCCAGTAGCCCATGAAGGCGACTGCTCGGCGGTCCATGCCGCGTTCGGCCACCAGGTGGCGGCGCAGGGTTTTGATGACGCCCGCTTCGCCGGCCAGCCAGGCGTACAACGGGCCGTGCTCGGCTGTGTCCTGGGGGACTTCCCACAGTTCGTCGGTGTCGACGTCCACGTCCTCGAAGGAGTCGGGGGTGGCGGACAGCGGGGGGAGCAGGCGGGCGGCGGCGGCGCGGACGGCGGGGATGAGTTCGGCGCCGCGTTCGCCGTCGTTCCTGGCGAGCCAGGTGACCTTGATGTTGGCGGGCGCCGTGATCGGCAGGACGTCGGCCTCGAGGGGCACCTCCATGAGCACCTCGCCGGCCAGGTGCGCGGGGATGCGTTCGAGGATGGCGCAGATGGCGGGCACGGCGGTCTCGTCGCCGGCGATGAGCACGCAGCCGGTGCCGGTGGGCGGCCGGAACTCCAGGCCGCCGTGCGGCCCTTCGTGGACGCCGTTGGGGCCGAGGAGGGCGGCGACGTCGCCGGGCCGCACCTGCTCGGCCCAGCGGGCGGCGGGGCCGCCGTCGGGGTGCATGACGACGTCCACATCGACCTCGCCGGCCTGCGGGCGGACCGTACGGGCGGTGTAGGTGCGCATCACGTTGCGCTTGCCGGAGTCCAGCTCGCGCCAGCGCTGGTACCAGTCGGGGCCCTTGGGCAAGTACGTCATGCCGTGCTCAGCAGCGGGAAGGAAGAGCTTCACCCGCTGGTCGAAGCCGTTGTCGGCGAACTCGCGCAAATCGTCGCCGGTGAAGGTGACGCGCAGGAAGGACGGGCTGAGGCGTTCGAGCCGGTCCACTCGTACGTCGAACATGCGAAAGGGCTCGGTCATCCCCGAAATCCTCCAATGAAGTTATTAGGTGAGCCTAACCTAAACGATCGCGGGGATTTAGGCCAGCCGGGGTTAGTGCATCGGCCCCACTCGGGACGATAGCGTCGTGAAAGGTGAAAACCGGGCCCCAGCGCCCGCCCCCAGATTGGAGTCCCGACCTTGTCTCCTGTGATCCTCTCCGCGGCCGGTGCCGCGCTGGTGCTCGACGCCTCCGGCCCCGGGCTGCCCCGGGTACGGCACTTCGGCGCGGACCCGGGAGCAGGGCAGGACCTGGCGGTGGTGCTGGCCCCCTCGCCGGGCGCGCCCGCGCCGTCGCTGCTGCCCGCCCAGGCCGAGTCCTGGTACGGCAGGCCGGGGCTGTCCGGCGTGCGGGACGGCGAGCACTGGCCGGTCCGCTGGAGCGTGGAAGGGCTCGACGTCGCGGCCGAGCCGGGCGCGGGCGGCACCGTGACCGTGACGGCCGCCGACGAGCCGGCCGGGCTGCGGCTGGTGTGCGAGCTGGTCATGGAGGGCAGCGGGCTGGTGCGCATGCGGCACGCGGTGACGAACATGGCCGCGTCCCCGTACCGGCTGGAGGGGCTGGTGTGCACGCTGCCGGTGCCGGCCCGCGCCGGCGAGCTGCTCGACTTCACCGGCCGGTGGGCGCTGGAGAAGGTGCCGCAGCGCAGGGAGTTCACCCGCGGGGTGTGGTCGCGGGAGAACCGGCGGGGCCGCACCGGACACGACGGCACCGGGCTGCTGATCGCCGGGACCGGCGGGTTCGGGTTCCGCGGCGGCGAGGTGTGGGCCGTGCACGCCGGCTGGAGCGGCGACCACGTGCACTACGCCGAGCGGCTGCCCGAGGGCGTGTCGCTGCTGGGCGCCGGTGAGCTGCTGGAGCCGGGCGAGGTCGTGCTGGCGCAGGACACGACGTACCGGACTCCGTGGGTGTTCTTCACCTGGTCGGGGAGCGGCCTGGACGACGCGGCGGCGCGGCTGCACGAGCACCTGCGCGCCCGCCCGCTGCCCGTGCGCCCGGTCACGCTGAACAACTGGGAGGCCACCTACTTCGACCACGGCCTCGACCGGCTGCTGGAGCTCGCCGAGCGGGCCGCCGCGGCCGGCATCGAGCGGTTCGTGCTGGACGACGGCTGGTTCCGGCACCGCCGCCACGACCGGGCCGGGCTCGGCGACTGGTACGTGGACGCAGGCGTCTGGCCGGACGGCCTGCACCCGCTCGCCGACCGGGTACGGAAGCTGGGCATGCAGTTCGGGCTGTGGTTCGAGCCCGAGATGGTCAACCCCGACTCCGACCTGGCCCGCGAGCACCCCGACTGGATCCTCGCCCGGCCGGAGCGGATGCCGCCGCCGCAGCGCGACCAGCAGGTGCTCGACCTGGCCAGGCCGGAGGCGTACGCGTACCTGCTGGAGCGGATCGACGCGCTGGTGCGCGAATACCGGCTCGACTACATCAAGTGGGACCACAACCGCGACATCGCCGAGCCCGTGCACGACGGCGCGCCCGGCGTGCACGCGCAGACCCTCGCCACCTACCGGCTGCTGGACGAGCTGCGCGAGCGTCACCCCGGCCTGGAGATCGAGTCGTGCTCGTCCGGCGGGGCGCGCATCGACTACGGCATCCTGGCGCGCACCGACCGGGTGTGGACGTCCGACTGCAACGACGCGCTCGACCGGCAGCAGATCCAGCGCTGGACCGGGCTGCTGGTGCCGCCGGAGCGGATGGGCAGCCACGTCGGCGCGCCCCGCGACCACAGCACCGGCCGGATGCTGCCGCTGGCGTTCCGGGCGGCGACCGCGCTGTTCGGGCACATGGGGGTGGAGTGGGACATCACCTCGGCCAGTGCCGAGGAGCTGGAGGAGCTGGCCGCCTGGATCGCGCTGCACAAGCGGCTGCGGCCCGTGCTGCACGCCGGTCGGGTCGTGCGGGCCGACCATCCCGACCCGACGTCGCTGCTGCACGGCGTGGTGCTGCCCGAGCGGGGCGTGTTCGCGTACGTGCAGGTGAGTTCGCGGCTGGACGTCGGGCCCAGCCCGCTGCGGCTGCCGGGGCTCGACCCCGCCGCCACGTACGAGGTGCGCCTGGCCGGGCCCGTGCCCGCCCGGACCCTGCTGCCCGACTGGGCCGCCGGGCCCGTCCGGCTGTCCGGGGCCGTGCTGGGCGAGCTGGGGCTGCCCGCGCCCGCCATGCCGGCGACGTCCGCGCTCGTCATCGAGGTGGAACGGGTCTGAGATCCGGTGCCGGGGTGGTGAACGCGGTTTAATGCGGTCGCAACGCGGACGCCCGTGATCAGGTAACACGGGTGCCGCAGACTGAGGGTCATGAGCGATGCACCCAAAGTAACGTCTCGCCCCGGCTCAGGACCGCCGCACCTTCCCGAGCGGGCCTGGTGGCGGGAGCTGATCGAGATCGCCGCGCTGTTCGTCGCGGTCGGTCTGGCGCACCTGCTCGCCACCCTGCTCGGGCATCAGGAGCCTGGGCCCGTCGTGCTCGTCGGGCTGGGCGCGGCGCTGATCGTCGGGGCGGCGGTCCACCGCAGATTGGGACACCGCAGATTGGGACACGGCAGATTGGGACACGGCAGACCGGGACCCAGTCGCTCAGGACACGCTCGGCTGGGACACCGCCGCCCGGCCGGGCGTGCGGTGCGGCGCCAGGAGGTGGCGCTTCCCGAGGAGAGCGGGCGGGGGATGACCCTGTGGCGGATCCGGATGCGGGTGGTGGAGCGGCCGGGGCGGCTGGCCACCGTCGCGGGCGCGTTCGGGCGGCTCGGGTGCAACATCCTGGCGCTGCACATCGCGCCGACCGGGGGCGGCGCGATCACGCCCGCCGGGTGCGACGCGCTCGACGAGTTCGTCATCGAGGCGCCGCGCGACCTCGGCCCCCAGGTGCTCGCCGCGGCGCTGGCCGAGGCGGGCGGGCATGACGTGGTGATCGTGCCCGCCCGGGTCACCGACCTCACCGACCCTGGCGTCCAGGCGCTCGTGCTGGCGCAGCGGGTCGGCGACGATCCCGCCAGGCTGCCCGAGGCGCTGGGCGAGCTGCTGCGGGCCGCCGACGTGGAGTGGCGGCGGCCGGGGGACACCGTGGACGATGATGCCGAGCCCAACACCACCATGGTGGTCTCGGTGAGCCCGGGCAGGGCGCTGCTGGTGCGGCGGCCCGAGCTGCCGTTCACGCCGACCGAGGCGGCCCGCGCCGCCGCCCTCGCCGCGTCCGCCGCCCACGCCCGCTACCACCCGGGGTGAGCAGCGGTCAGCGGTAGCCCTTGGCGAGCACCTCGTTCGTCTGGCGGGTGATCTGGGCGGCCTGGTCGGTGGTGAGGGGGAGGCGGGGCGGACGGCAGGCGCCGCCCTTGCGGCCGGCCAGGTCCATCGACAGCTTGATCGACTGGACGAACTCCGTCTTGGAGTCCCACCGCAGCAGCGCGTGCAGGTCGCGGTAGATCGGCAGGGCCTTGGCGACGTCGCCGGCGACCGCGAGGCGGTAGAGCTCGACGGTGGCGCGGGGGATCATGTTCGGGTAGCCCGCGATCCAGCCGACCGCGCCGGCGATGGCCAGCTCCAGCAGCACGTCGTCGGAGCCGATCAGCAGGTCCAGGCCGGGCGCGCGTTCGGCCAGCTCGTACGCCCTGCGCACGTCCCCGCTGAACTCCTTGACCGCCACGATGAGCCCTTCGTGGTGCAGCTCGGCCAGCAGGTCGGGGGTGAGGTCGACCTTGGTGTCGAGGGGGTTGTTGTAGGCGACGACCGGCAGCCCCGCCTTGGCGACCTCGCGGTAGTGGGCGACGACGGCCCGCCGGTCGGCGCGGTAGGCGTTGGGCGGCAGCAGCAGCACCGAGGAGGCGCCGGCCTCGGCGGCCTGCTCGGCCCAGCGCCGCGACTCGGCGGCCCCGTACGCGGCCACGCCCGGCATGACGTGGAACCCGTCGGGCGCGGCCTCGACGGCGGTGCGGACGACGCGGGCCCGCTCCTCGGCGGTCAGCGTCTGGTACTCGCCGAGCGACCCGTTGGGGCAGACGCCGTCGCAGCCGCCGTCGGCGAGGAAGCGGACGTGCTCGGCGTAGGCGTCGTAGTCGACCGACAGGTCGTCGTGGAAGGGCAGCGCGGTGGCGACGTGCACGCCGTGCCACACCGGTGCGGTGGGGGGTGTGGTGGGGGCGGTCATGATGTTCTCTCCTTGGTCCAGTTCTCCAGGCCGCTCGCCGTGATGGGCAGCGCGGCCGACAGGTTCTCGGCGCCGCCGGCGGTCACCAGCAGGTCGTCCTCGATCCGTACGCCGATGCCGCGCAGCTCGGGCGGCACGGTCAGGTCGTGGGCGTGGAAGTACAGGCCGGGCTCGACGGTGAGCACCATGCCCGGCTCCATCGCGGCGCCGTGGTAGGCCTCGTGCCGGGACCGGGCGCAGTCGTGCACGTCGAGCCCGAGGTGGTGGCCGATGCCGCAGACGAGGTAGCGGCGGTGGTGCTGGCCGTCGGCGGACAGGGCCTCGTCGACGGAGACGGGCAGCAGGCCCCAGTCGTGCAGGCCGCGCGCGATGACCTCCATGGCGGCGTGGTGGAAGGCGGTGAACGGCCGGCCGGGCGCGACCTCGGCGAGCCCGGCGCGGTGGGCGCGTTCGACGAGGTCGTGGACCTGCCGCTGGGCGGGGGTGAAGGCGCCGGAGGCGGGGATGGTGCGGGTGACGTCGGCGGTGTAGTGGGAGCGGGTCTCGACGCCCATGTCGAGCAGCAGCAGCTCGCCGGGCAGGACGGGGCCGTCGCAGCGCACCCAGTGCAGGGTGGGGGCGTGCGGGCCGCTGCCGACGATGGAGGCGTAGCCGGGGCCGTTGCCGTGGGTGCGGGCGTACCGGTCGAAGGTGCCCTGCAGCCAGCGCTCGCCGCCGGCCTGGACGGCGGCGGGGAGTTCGGCGGCGACGGCGGAGAAGCCTTCGACGGTGCGGTCCACGGCCTCGCGGAGCTGGGCGACCTCCCACTCGTCCTTGATCATGCGGAGTTCGGCGAGGGTCCGCCGCAGCTCGGCGTCGTCGCCGGTGAGCGCGCCCGCCGGGGTGCCGGGGTAGTCGGGCAGCGGCAGCACCTCGGCGCCGAGCGCGGCCGCCCATTCGGCCAGCGAGGGGGACGGGCCGACCCACAGCTCGCCGTAGGCGGCGTCGGAGAAGAAGCCGGGCTCGCCGGGGCGGGCCGGCGGCGGCAGGTAGAGGGTGGCGGCGCCGTCGCGGACGACGGCGATCGCGTTCTCGGCGGCGCAGCCGGTCAGCCAGTAGAAGTCGCTGTCGACGCGGAAGTCGTAGGCGGTGTCGTTGGAGCGGGTGGGGGCGTGGCCGGCGGCGACGACGACGGCGCGGCCGGGCAGCGCGGCGGCCAGCCGGTCGCGGTGGGCGGCGGCCGCTTCGGCGGCTCCTGGGACGAGGCCGGGGGTGCGGGCGGGGGAGTCCCAGCCCTGGGCGATGTGGTCGGTGAAGGCGGGGATCTCCGCCAGCCGGGGCAGCCTGCCGTCACTCACCGGTGATTCCTCCTCCTTGCCGGCGTACGAGCTCGGTCAGGCGGGCGAAGACGCGGTCGTCGCCGATGCCGTCGTGCTCGTACTCGTTGGTGACCCAGGTCTGGGTGTTGCCGACGCGGGCGGCGGTCTGCAGTTGCAGGCCCGAGTCGACGTACATGTCGTCGAAGTAGACGGCGGCGGCGACGGGCACGTCGTTGGCGGCCAGCCGGTCGGTGTCGTAGAGGGGCGGCCAGTCGTCGCGGGCGGCGAGCAGCTCGACGGCGCCGCGGAAGGGCCGCAGGACGCGGATCTCCTCGAACATCCAGGGGTACATCATCTCGCCGGTGAACAGCAGCGGCCTGGCGTCCTCGGCGAAGGCGGGGTGGCGTTCGCGTTCGGCCTGGGCGGCCCAGGCGGTGGCGCCGGGGCCCGAGCCGTAGATGCTCTCCTGCAAGGCGGCGAACAGCGGGTTGTCGGCGTAGGAGGAGCGGGCGAGCACCTGGTGCAGGAACGTGTCGGGCAGCCCGTCGGACTCGTCGAGCAGCCAGTGCATGCGCTCGTAGCCGGGTTTCATGCCGAAGTCGATGCCGAGCGACTGCAGGCGCCGCACGGTGAGGACGTCGCCGTCGGGCAGCAGCACGTCGCCTTCTGCGAGCCGGTCGGCCAGGCGCGCGGTGGTCTCGGCGTGGTGGGGGTAGCGGCGGTAGAACTCGGCGTTCTTGGCGGCCACGCGGGGATAGGTGCGGCGGTAGACCTCGGCGGCGTCGGGGTCGATCGAGGGCAGGCCGCCGGCGACGTAGCAGGCGGTCAGGCCCTGCGGGGCGCGCGAGAGGTAGGTGAGGGTGAGGAAGCCGCCGTAGCTCTGGCCGAGGGTGGACCAGCGGCGCCCGCCGAAGACGGTGGTGCGCAGGTGCTCGGCGTCGGCCACGATCGAGTCGGCGCGGAAGTGCGCGAGATACGCGGCGCCCTGCTCGGCGGTCAGGGCGCTCATGGTGCGGCCGTCGATGCGGGAGCTGCGGCCGGTGCCGCGCTGGTCGAGCAGCACGACCCGGTGGTTCTGCAGCGCCTGGCCGAGCCAGCCCGACGTGCCGACCGGGCGGGGGCCCTTGCCGCCGGGGCCGCCCTGCAGGAACAGCAGGCAGGGCAGGTCGTCGCGGTCGCGGGCCGGGTCCACGAGCTCGCGGGCGAACACCTCGATGGTGGGCCCGCCGGGGTCGGACCAGTCGAGCGGCACCCGTTCGACGTGGTCGCGCACCCGCATGCCGGGGATGACGTAGGTGGCGGTGATCATGTGTGTTCCCTCCTGCGGCGGTCCCATTCGGGGTTGATGCGGGGGATGGCGGCCAGCAGCGTGCGGGTGTACTCGTCCTGGGGGTCGCCGAACACCTGCCGGGTGTCGCCGAGCTCGACGACGCGTCCCTTGCTCATGACCGCGACGCGCTGGGCGATCTGGCGGACCACGGCCAGGTCGTGGGCGATGAAGACGTAGCTGAAGCCGCTCTCGCGCTGCAGCCGCAGCAGCAGCTCGATGATCTGGGCCTGCACCGACACGTCGAGCGCGGAGACGGCCTCGTCGCAGATCACCAGCTTGGGGCCGACGGCCAGGGCGCGGGCGATGCCGATGCGCTGGGCCTGCCCGCCGGAGAACTGCGCGGGGTAGCGCAGCGAGTGGTCGGGGTTGAGGCCGACGCGTTCCATCAGCTCCTTGGCGTGCGCCCGCCGGCCGCCCTTGGGGGTGCGGCCCTGGTAGAGCAGTGGCGCGTTGAGTATGCGTTCGACGGTGTGGCGGGGGTTGAGCGAGGAGAACGGGTCCTGGAAGACGACCTGGACGTTGCCGCGGAAGCGGGCCAGGGCCTCGCCCTTGGCGTGGGTGACGTCCTCGCCGTCGAACTCCAGGGCGCCCTCCGTCGGGTCCATGAGTTTGGCGATCATGCGGGCGGTGGTGGACTTGCCGCTGCCGGACTCGCCGACGACGGCCAGCGTCTCGCCCAGGCGTACCTCGAAGCTGACCCGGTCCACGGCGGTGAACTCGGCTTTCGCGCCGAGCGGGCCGCGGGTGACGAACCTCTTGGTGAGGTCCGTGGCGCGCAGCAGCGTCATGTGACCACCTCGTCGTCGATGCGCGGGATGCTCTCCAGCAGCATGCGGGTGTAGTCGTGGCGGGGCTCGGCGAAGACCTGCTCGGCGGTGCCGTACTCGACCTGTTCGCCGCGGCGCATCACCAGGACGCGGGTCGCGATCGAGCTGATCACGGCCAGGTCGTGGGTGATGAACATCATGCCGGTGCCGCTCTGCTCGCGCAGCTCGGCCAGCAGGCGCAGGATCTGGGCCTGCACGGTGACGTCGAGCGCGGTGGTGGGCTCGTCGGCGATGAGCAGCTTGGGCCGGCACACCAGCGCCATCGCGATCATGATGCGCTGGCGCTGCCCGCCGGAGAACTGGTGCGGGTAGTGGTCGATGCGCTTGTCCGGGTCGGGCAGGCCGACCTGGGCGAGCGCGTCGACGGCGACCTGGCGGGCGGCCTTCCTGGAGCGGTCGCGGTGGGCGCGGTACATCTCCTCGATCTGCAGCCCGACCGTGTAGTACGGGTTCAGCGACGACAGCGGATCCTGGAAGATCATCGACATCTGGTCGCCGCGGATCCTGCGCAGCTCGCGTTCGGGGCGGCCGAGCAGCTCGGCGCCGTCGAGCCTGATGCTGCCGCTGGTCCTGGCGCCCTTGGGCAGCAGGCCCATGACGGCCAGGCTGGTCATCGACTTGCCGGAGCCCGACTCGCCGACGATGCCGACGGTCTCGTCCCTGCCGACGGTGAAGGAGACGTTCCTGACCACGTCCACGGGGCCGCGCGTGGTGGGGAACGTGACGGTGAGGTCTTCCACCTCCAGCAGCTCGCTCATGGCGACGTGATCCTCACTCTCGGGTCGAGCCGGGTGTAGACGAGGTCCACCACGACGTTGCCGACCACCACGAAGAACGCGGCCAGCAGCGTGACCGCCATGATGACGGGCTGGTCGTTCTTGGCGATGGAGTCGGCGGCCATCTTGCCGACGCCGTTCAGCCCGAACACGGTCTCGGTGATGAGGGCGCCGCCGAGCAGGCCGGCGAAGTCCATGCCGAAGATCGTGGCGATCGGGGTGAGCGCGGGGCGCAGCGCGTGCCTGCGCAGGGTGAGCGCCGGCGACAGGCCCTTGGATCTGGCGGTGCGCATGAAGTTCTCGGCGAGGGTGTCGATGACGTTGGCGCGGGTGAGGCGGGCGTACAGGCAGGCGTAGCCGGTGGCCAGCACGATCCACGGCATCAGGTACGACTGGAACCACACCACCGGGTCGTCGGAGAACGCCACGGCCTGCGGGAACGGCAGCACCTGGAGCTGGACGACGAGCACGTACTGCAGGGCGAGCGCCAGCACGTAGTTGGGGATGCTGGAGCCGCCGAGCGCCAGGCCCATCGCGGTGCGGTCCAGCCAGGTGCCCTCCTTGACGGCGCTGAGCAGGCCGGCGGCGATGCCGACGAGCAGCCACAGCACGGCGGCGCCGACGGCGACGGTGGCGCTGACGGGCAGCCGCTCGACCACCATGTCCATGACGGACTGGTTGGTCTGGAAGCTGTAGCCGAGGCAGGGCGCGGCGCAGTGCACGAGGTTGGCGCCCTCGCCGTAGTCGCGGCCGGCGAAGATGCCGCCGACGAAGCCGAGGAACTGGGTGAGGAACGGCCGGTCGAGGCCGAGCACGCCGCGGATCTGGTCGATGCGTTCCGGGGTGCAGGTCTTGCCGCAGATCATCACGGCCGGGTCGGGCTGCAGGGTGAAGAACAGCACGAACGTGAACAGGCACACCAGGAACAGGATGACCACGACGCCGGCCAGCCGGCCGGCCACGTAGCGGGCCATCATGAGGCCTCCCCCGCGTCGAAGGCGGCCCTGATGCGGTCGCCCAGCACGGTCAGTGACAGGACGGTGAGGAACAGGAACGCGCCGGGGATGACGAAGTACATGGGGTCGACGGCGTACCAGCCGACCGAACTGGCGATCATCTGCCCCCACGAGGGGGTGGGCGGGGTGACGCCGACGCCGAGGAACGACAGGCCGGCCTCGGTGCCGACGTAGCCGGGCACCGCCAGGGTGGTCATGACGATGAGGGAGCTGCGCAGGTTGGGCAGGATCTCCTTGAACACCAGCGCCCCCGTGGAGGCGCCGGAGGCCCGCGCGGCCTCCACGAACTCCCGGTTGACCAGCGTCATCGTCTGCCCGCGCACCACCCTTGCCAGGTACGGCCAGCCGAACACGCTGATCACCACGACGAGCAGCACCGGCCGGTTGCCCTGGGGCAGCGCCGACAGGATGGCGATCATGAAGATGAGCGCGGGGAAGGCCATCAGGAAGTCCATGATCCGGCAGATCACCTGGTCGGCCCAGCCCTGGTAGAACCCGGCCAGCATGCCGAGCACGACGCCGAGCAGCGTGGTGAGGGCGGTGGCGGAGATCGCGATGATGAGGGAGACGCGGGCGCCGTAGGCGATGCGGGCGAGGATGTCGCGGCCGTTCTGGGGTTCGACGCCGAGCAGGTGCTCGGAGCTGATGCCGCCGAGCGAGCCGTACGGGACGCCGCCCAGGTCGGTGTTGACCGCGGCCGTGTCGAAGTCGTTGGGGCCGTGCCCGGTGATCGCGCTGATCAGCGGCGCGCCGATCGCCATGAGGACGATCAGCGCGAGGTAGGCGCCGCTGAGCACGGCGCCACGATCACGCAGCAGCACGCGCAGGACGCGCCGGCCCGAGGTGGCGGGCGCGCCGCCCGCCACCTGCTCTGGATGCGCTGCGACCGTCATCTACTTCGTCGGCTTCGCCAGCCCGACGGAGACCAGGTCGATGCCGCCGGAGTAGGAGTTGGACTGGTAGGCGCCGGCGATGTTGGCGCCGTTGACCAGGATGAGCTTCTCGTAGGCCAGCGGCACGACGGGGGCCAGTTCCATGATCTGCTTGTCCAGCTCGCCGTAGGCGGCGTTGGCCTGCTCGACGTCGGTCATCTCGGCGATCTCGTCGATCTTGGCGTTGACGGCCTTGTCGTTGATCTGGGCGAGGTTGGAGTTGCCCTTGGAGGTGATGTTGCGGCCGTCGAACAGCGGCGGCAGGAACGTCGCGCCGGACGCCCAGTCGGGGCACCAGCCGGTCACGGCCATGTCGTTCTGCTTGGCGGGGGTGCCGATGACCTCGTAGTAGGTGGACGCGTCGATGTTGTTGATCTTGACGTCGATGCCGATCTGCTTGAGCGCCTCCTGCACGGCGACCGAGACGGCGGCCATCTTCGGCTGCGCCCTGGTGTCGAGGATCAGCGAGAAGCCGCCCGACAGGCCGGCGTCGGCCAGCAACTGCTTGGCCTTGGCGACGTCGTAGGGGTAGGGGTCGTAGTCGACGCGGCCGGCGACGGTGGGCGGCTGGATCGAGGTGCCCTTCTCGGCCAGCGTGGAGCCGCCCATCGCGGCGACGATGGTGTCCTTGTCGATGGCGTGGTTGATGGCCTGCCGGACGCGGACGTCCTTGAGGTACTTCTTGGTGGTGTTGAGCCCCATGTAGGTGGTGCAGCCGTTGAGGCCGGACAGCGTGCGGGCCTTGATCTGCGGGGTCTGCACGCGCGCGACGGTCGCGGCCTGGATGCTCTGGCCGATGGCGTCGGCGTCGGTGCCCTGCCCGGCGAGCATGCGCTCGTCGATGGTGGCCGGGTCGAGGCCGAACGTCCACTCGAACGCGTCGGGCCTGGCCGCGCGCACGGTGTCGGTCTCGGGCTTCCACTGCGGGTTGCGTTCCAGCTTGAGCGAGGCGTTGCGCTGGTAGGAGGCCAGCTTGTACGGGCCGCTCGCGATCGGCTTGCTGTCGAAGGCGGCGCCCGCGCCGGTGCCCTTGGGGAAGGGGGTGAAGTTGGGCAGCGCCAGCGCGCTCGGGAAGTCGGCGTACGGCTTCTTCAGGTGGATGACGACGGTCTTGGGGTCGGGCGTCTCGATGGTGTCGAGGTCGCCGGACAGGTAGGGGCCCTTGTAGTCCTTGGGGGCGTCGAGCAGCAGCCTGCCGTAGGGGGAGCCGATGCCGGCCTCGGGGTCGAAGGCGCGCGAGAAGCCGAACTTGACGGCCTCGCTGGTGATGGGGGTGCCGTCCTCGAAGAAGATGTTGTCCTTGAGGGTGAAGGTCCAGGTCTTGGCGTCGTTGGACGGGGTGCCGGTGTCGGTGGCGAGGTCGGGGACGATCTTCGTGCCCTCGGCGCCGGGCCCGGCGCCGAACGTGGTCAGGCCCCGGTAGATGAGCCGGTAGAAGTTGTTGACTCCGCCGTCGAAGCCGCGTGCCGGGTCCAGGTGGGAGAAGTCCGCGTTGGCCAGGACGTGCACGGTGCCGCCTGTGGCGGGGGTGGCCGGCCGGCCGGTGGCGCCGGTGGCGCCGGTGCCGCCGGGGCTCTGCGCGGCCCCGCCGCCGCCGCATGCCGACAGTGCCAGCACGGCGGTCATCGTGACGCTGGTGAGCGCCGCCGATCTCCTCATGTCGCCTTCTTTCCGTTGGTCGTGTCGGGGGTCCTGACCCAGACCCGCATGGCCGCGGGGCCGCGGTTGCCCCACAGGAAGTAGGGGACGAAGGTCGCGGGGACCTTCGTGCCGGGCGGCGCCGTCCCGGGGGACGGCAGTTCGGGGTAGAGCTCCGCCGGGGGCGGGGGAGCGGGGTGCGCTCGCACGTCCAGCACGACCGCGCCGGGCGCGAGGCCGTCCTGCCTGGTCGATGCCGCCGCGGCGTCGCTCACGCCGACGAGCAGGTCGTCCACGCCGGCCTGGGGGCTGTCGTGCTGCTCGACGCAGTAGACGAGGGGGCCGCGGGCCAGGCTGAGCGCGCCTCTGGTGGCGTCGAGGTAGGGGTGCGAGCCGTGCGCCCTTACCGGCATGGGCAGGGTGAGGCGGACCTCGTCGCCGGCCGTCCAGGTCCGCTCGACGGTCAGCCAGCCGTTCTCCGGCTCGGCGGGGACGCTTGCGCCGTTGACGGTGAGCCGCGCGCCGCGCGCCCAGCCGGGCACGCGCAGGACCAGCCCGTACGCGCCTCGCGGGGCCCGCTCGACGGTGAGCCGCACGTCGCCGTCCCACGGGTAGCCGGTCTCCATCGCCAGCGCCAGCTCCGCCGTCTCGATCCGGGCGGTGGCGTACTGGGCGACGAGGACGGCGCCGTCCCGTTCGGCGGCGACGTAGTCGGCGAGCTGGGCCATCCAGCGCACGATGTTCGGCGGGCAGCACGGGCAGCCGAACCAGGCGCGGCGCAGCGGCTCGCCGCCCGCCTCCGCGCCGCTGCGCTGCTCGTGGTCGGGGCGGCGCTGCAGCGGGTTGTCGTAGAAGAACGCGCGGCCGTCGGCGGACAGGCCGACCGCGTAGGCGTTGTAGAGCACCCGCTCGAACACGTCGAGGTAGGAGGCGGCGCCGGTGGCCAGGAACATCCGCCACGCCCACTGCATGAGGGCGATGGCGGCGCAGGTCTCGCTGTAGGCGCGCTCGGACGGCAGCTCGTAGCGGTCGCCGATGGCCTCGTCGGAGTGGCGGCTGCCGAGCCCGCCGGTGATGTAGAGCTTGGTGGCGACCATGTCGTCCCACAGGCGCTCCAGCGCCTCGGCCAGCGTGGCGTCGCCGGTCTCCAGCAGCACGTCGGCGGCGCCGGCCGCCAGGTACGCCATCCGCACCGCGTGACCGGTCACCGAGGGCAGCTCGCGGAAGGGCACGTGGTCCTGGAAGTAGTCGCCGGGGAAGATGCTGTGCTTGAGCTGCCCGGAGCCGCGCCGGTCGATGAACGCGGCGGCCAGGTCGAGGTAGGACCGCTCGCCGGTTTCCCTGAACAGCTCGACCAGCGCCATCTCCACCTCGGGATGCCCGCACACGCCGCTGTCGGCGAACCGCTCGGTCACCAGGTCGGCGAAGCGGCGGGCGATGCGCAGCAGCCGGTCGTCGCCCATGCGGCGGTGCGCGGCGACGGCGGCCTGGATGAGGTGGCCGAGGTTGTACAGCTCGTGGCCCCAGGCCAGGTCCTCCCACGGCTTCTTGGTGGCGGCCGGGTCCTGGAAGAAGGAGTTGAGGTAGCCGTCGTCGGCCTGGACCCGTTCGAGGAGGGTGACGACCTCCTCGTAGAAGTCGCGCACTCCTTCTTCCGCGGTGCCGTCGCCGAGCTCGTAGGCGAGCCCCTCCAGGGTCTTGTAGAGGTCGGTGTCCAGGAAGGGGTAGCGGCCGCGGTACGGCGGCGGGTCCTGCTCCAGCAGCCGGCTCAGGTTGTCGACGTTGCCGGCCGCGCGCAGCTGCTCGATGGTGTGCGGGATCGTGGCCGTGCTGTTGCGGCGCTGCCAGTGGCGCAGCAGACCCCCCGTGATGCGCACCCCCGGTAGCGGGCGCACGGCCCCCGAGGCTGCCTCCTTCCTTGGGCGCACCGCGCCGGCCGGTGGCGTGACCTGCTTAGACGTCATGAACCATCCCAGTAATGTGTGGCATTGCACTGCACCTTAGAAGTCGGGAAGGTCACTTGCCAAGGGTTACGGCCCGACTGAATCGAACGTGATCCGAGCGAAATATCCCGTAAACATCGGCCGGATCGAGCAGCGTCCGGACGGCGCTAGGGTTTTGCGGTGCACATCGACGACTGGCTGCAGGCGATCCCCGCGGGCTGGCTCTACGCCACCGTCGCCCTCGTCATCGGGCTGGAGAGCCTCGGCATCCCGCTGCCCGGCGAGATCGTCCTGGTCAGCAGCGCCATCCTGGCCGCCAAGGGCGTCGTGCACCCCGCGTGGGTGGCGGCCTGCGCCGGCGCGGGCGCCATCGTCGGCGACTCGGCCGGCTACACCATCGGCCGCAAGGGCGGCTCCGCGCTGTTCGCCCGGCTCGGCCGCCGCTTCCCCAAGCACTTCGGGCCCCGCCACATCACCAGGGCCGAGCGCTACTTCACCCGCTTCGGCATGTGGGCGGTGTTCTTCGGGCGGTTCGTGGCCCTGCTCCGCATCCTCGCCGGGCCGCTCGCGGGGGCGCTGCGCATGCCGTACTGGCGTTTCGCGGTCGCCAACGTGCTCGGCGGCGTCGTGTGGGCGGCCGGCACCACCGCGGTCATCTACTACCTCGGGCTGGTGGCCGAGAAGTGGCTCAAGGGCTTCTCCTGGGCCGGGCTGGCCGCGGCCGTGGTGTTCGGCGTGGCCACCACGCTCTATCTGCGCCGCCGCGCCGCCTCAGCGCTCGATGAGGGTGACCTCTAGGGAGTAGTGGGAGGCCCGGTAGACGTGCGAGCCGTGCTCGACCGCCCGGCCCTGGTCGTCGTAGGTGGTGCGGACCATCGTCAGCAGCGGCGCGCCCCTGCGCTCCTCCAGCAGCCGCGCCTCGGCCTGCCCCGCGGCCCGCGCGCCGATGCGCTGATTGGCCACCCGCATCCGCACGCCCGCGCCGCGCAGCAGCTCGTACAGGCCGCGGCTCTCCAGGTCGGCCGCGCTGAGCTGGGCCAGGCCCAGCGGCAGCCAGTTGTGCAGCACCGCCAGCGGCTCGCCCGCCGCGAAGCGCAGCCGCTCGAGATAGAGGATCTGTGAGCCTGGCTCGACGCCCAGGATGGCGGCGATGTCCTCCTCCACCGGGCGCGGCTCCAGCGCCAGCACCTGCGTGGCCGGCTCCTGGCCCGCCCTGCGCAGGTCGTCGTAGAGGCTGGTCAGCTCGACCGAGCGCTTGACCTGGCCGTGCACCACCTGCGTGCCGACGCCGCGCTTGCGCACCAGCAGGCCCTTGTCCACCAGATATTGGATGGCCTGGCGGATCGTCGGCCGCGACAGGCCGAGCTTGTCGGCCAGCAGGATCTCGTTGTCCAGCCGCGAGCCCGGCGTGAGGTCGCCTCGCCGGATCGCCTCGGCGATCTGCTCGGCCACCTGGAAGTAGAGCGGCACGGGGCTTGACCGGTCGAGGTCGATGGCCAGATTGGCGGTCATGCTGATCAGCTTAACGCAGGTCAGAATGTCCTGACAAATGTGTCAAGCTGGTGTCGTAGCCGGTTCAGGCCGTCAGCAGCGGCGCCAGCTCTGTCAGCGAGGTGATGCGCGGGAAGCCCTCGGGGCCGGGCTCCGCGCCCGTACGATCCAGCCAGACCGAGCGCATGCCCGCCGCCGCCGGGGCCGTCACGTCGTTGACCACGTCATCGCCCACCAGCAGCACCTCGTGCGGGGCCAGCCCCAGCGCCGCCGCGGCCCGCTCGTACGCCTCGGGCGCCGGCTTGAAACAGCCGTCCAGCACCTCGCCCGTCAGCACCGGCCCCACCCGGCCCGCCAGCCCGATCGCGCGCACCTTCGCCTCCTGCATGGGCTGCGTCCCGTTGGTCAGCACCCCCAGCGCGAACCCGGCCAGCCCCGCCACCGCCTCCGCCACGTCGGGGAAGGCCGCCCAGGCGCCGCGGTAACGGGCGGCGAACTCCGCATAGGCGGCGCCGAGGTCGGCAGGGGCGGGCACGTCAAGCTCGGCGCAGAGCGCCTGGAGCCGCAGGTGCCGCTGCTCCTGCACCGTGCAGCGGCCCTCGTGCCACATCGCGAGGTACGGCACCTCGAGCGCCGCCCACAACGCGGCCGCCTCCGCCAGCCGCGGATGGCCGGGAAAGTGCTCCGCCACCCAGGCGGTGATGCCCGCGTCCGTCGCGCCGCGATGGTCCATCAGCGTCCCGTCGAGGTCGAACAGCACGCCCTTGACGTCCAGCGGGCTCACGAGGCGGCGCCGGCGACGATCCTGGCCGCCGTCTCGCGCGGCGGATAGCCCAGCGTCAGGCCCCGCACCGACAGCGCCGCCTGCGCGAACAGCGTCTCGGCCGGCTCGCTCAGCACGTACGACAGCGCCGGCGAGACCGTGCGATGCGCCTCCAGCGCCTCCGCCTCCCGGTCGGCCAGCGGCTTCGGCAGCGCCTCCCGGTAGTCCGCGATCAGCGCGTCGAGGTCGAACAGCTGCCCGTAACGCTCCGACGTGCCCGCCACCACCCGCACCAGGTCGTCCTCGGCCCGCGCCTGGTAGACCAGGTTCGTGCCGCCGCTCTTGGCGAACCAGCGCATCGCCTCGTCCACCGGCAGCGTGAACGCGCCGTACGGCTTGCGCCCGTACAGCAGGGCCTCGGCGATCCACCGGTCACACCACAGTTCGTCGCGGTACGGCGCCGGCGCCGCTGGATCGACGGCCAGGCCCTGTGCCAGCACCGGGTTCCAGGCCGATACCATCGGGCTGCTGAAGCGCGGCATCCGCGGGCCGCGCCAGTGGCTCAGCGGATAGCCGTACCACACGGTCACGACCTCCATCTGGCGTCTGGGCAGCTGGCGCTCGTAGGTGCCGTTCATGATCTGGCCGCCGTCGGGGTGACGCCACGGGCCCGGCGGTACGTCCGTCTCTGTGGGGACCGGGGGAGTCCGGTAGTCGGGATGGAGCATCCACGCGTCCGCCACAGTCACTGCCTTTCGGATCGGCGTATGCATAACGTGTCAGGCCACTAGAGTGGCCATCGTGCATCAACCGTCACACTGTTGCAATAGACCTGGTGTAAACGCTGATTTTTGTCATCGGTGGCTGTGACAGACGTATGCAGTTGAGCGTTGTCGCGGCCCGGCTGTCCTCGTTGCGCGCCGGTGCCGGACTGTCGATGAAGTCCGCCGCCGACGCGGCCGGGCTCAACACCTCCACCATCTTCCGCATCGAGCACGGGCTCGTCGCGCCCCGGGAGGGCACCGTGCGCACGCTGCTGGCGCTGTACGGCGAGGGCGAGCACGTCGCGCGCGTGCTGTCGCTGCTGCGCGAGGAGCGGATGCCCGGCTGGTACGACGCGCCCGGTGTGCCCCTGGCGCTGTCGGCGTTCCTGGAGCTGGAGGACCGGGCGCAGATCATCTACACCTACTGCCCCCACCAGATCCCGCCGCTGCTGCAGACCCCCGCCTACGCGCTGTCGGCCGCCCTAGCGGGGCTGCTGCCGGGAGCCACTTACGAGCGGGCCGCCGCCATGGCCTCGCTGATCACCGTCCGGCAGCAGGTGCTCGACCGGCAGGAGGGGCCGCGCCTCTGGGCCGTGCTCGACCGTACGGCGCTGCTCGATCCGCCGCTCAGCCGGGCCGAGGACCGGCTCGCCCAGCTCGACGCCCTCACCGCGGCCACCAAGCAGCAGCACATCGCGCTGCAGGCCGCCCGGCCCGTCGCCGAGAGCGGCTACCTCTACCAGGGGCCGCCGTTCACCCTGCTCCGCTTCGCCGACCCCGCCAGCCCCGACACGCTGGTGCTCCATCTGCTGCACGCGCCGGTCGTCATCGAGGACCGGCGGCGCGTCGAGGAACACCAGCAAGCCTTCGCCCGCCTGTCCCTGTCGGCGTTGCCGGTCGACTCCACCGCCGACGTCCTCGACGAGATCAGGAACTCCACGACCTGACCACCACCCGCGAGGCCGCGCAGACGCGGAGGGCCGTGGCGGCCGGTCACTGGTGGCGGCGGTAGGTGCCGGCGTGCTGGACGTGGTCGATCATGATGCGTTCGGCCGTCTCGCCGTCGCCGGCCTCCAGCGCGGCCAGGATGCCTTCGTGGGCGTCCAGCTGGGCCCTGACCTGGGTCTCATCCAGCCAGAGCGACGCCTCGGCGGGGACGGGGAAGCTGTTGCGGACCGATCTCGCGTGGCCGCCCAGGAAAGCGGGGCCGCCGATGTCGACGATGCGCAGGTGGAAGGTCCTGCTCTGCTCGCCGAGCCGGTCGTTGCGGCCGTCGGCGGCGTCGCGCGCCATCGCGGCGTGCAGTTCCCTGAGCCCGGCCAGCTCCTCGCGGGTGATCCTGGACGCCGCCAGCCGCGCCCCGAGCCCCTCGACGACGGCGCGCAGCCCGTAGTACTCGGCCAGCGCCTCGTCACCCAGGTCGATCACGGTCGCGCCGTGGTGCGCCTCGTAGCTGATCAGCCGGTCCTTCTCCAGCCGGCGCAGCGCCTCGCGCACCGGCGTGACCGACACCCCCAGCCGCTTGGCCACCTCCCCAGCCCTGACCGCGGTCCCTCCGGGGATCCGCGCCGACCGGATCTCCTCCAGAAGCACGGCGTAGACGTAGTCGGCCTTACTCATGGGCGGCCGCGGCTCGGTGGCTGACATGTCCCTAAGTGTCTCGCAAAATGGTCACATGGTTGACCTATGACATATTTCTTATAAGTTACATACCCATGACGAGCCTCGACGACCTGCGGGTCATCGACGCGGCGACCCTGTTCGCCGGTCCCTCCGCGGCCATGATGCTGGGCGACTTCGGCGCCGACGTGATCAAGATCGAGCACCCGAGGCGGGGCGACCCCTCGCGCGGGCACGGCGCCTCGGTCGACGGGGTGGGCCTGTGGTGGAAGACCCTCTCGCGCAACAAGCGCACCGCCGCCGTCGATCTGTCGCGCCCCGAGGGGCAGGAGATCCTGCGCCGCCTCGCCGAACGTTCCGACGTGCTGATCGAGAACTTCCGTCCCGGCACCCTGGAACGCTGGAACCTCTCGCCCGACGACCTGCTGGAGCTCAACCCCCGGCTCATCGTCGCCAGGATGACCGGGTTCGGGCAGTTCGGGCCGATGTCGGGACGGCCGGGCTTCGGCACCCTCGCCGAGGCCATGAGCGGCTTCGCCGCCATGACCGGCCAGCCCGACGGGCCGCCCACCCTGCCGCCGCTCGCCCTCGCCGACGGCATCGCCGGCCTCGCCATGTCGTACGCGATCATGGTCGCCCTGCACGCCCGCGAGCGCACCGGGCGCGGCCAGGTCATCGACATGGCCATCATCGAGCCGATCCTGGGCCTGCTCGGGCCGCAGATGAGCGCGTACAAGGCGCTCGGGGTCGTGCCGCGGCGCACCGGCAACCGCTCCAGCAGCAACGCCCCGCGCAACACCTACCGCACCCGCGACGGACGCTGGCTCGCCATCTCCACCAGTGCCCAGCCCATCGCCGAGCGCGTCGTCACCCTCGTCGGCCGGCCCGACCTGGTCGAGCAGCCGTGGTTCGCCAGCGGGCACGGCCGGGTGCAGCACGTGGACGAGCTGGACGAGGCCGTCGCCTCCTGGATCGCCGAACGCGACGCCGACGAGGTGATCGCCGCCTTCGAGCAGGCGCAGGCCGCCGTCGCGCCCATCTACGACGTCACCGACCTCGCCGAGGACCCCCAGTACGCCGCGCTCGGCACGTTCGTCGAGGTGCCGGACGAGGAGCTGGGCTCGCTCACCATGCAGAACGTGCTGTTCCGCCTGTCGGACACCCCAGGCGGGATCCGCTGGCCGGGCCGCCCGCTCGGCCGCGACACCGACGAGGTGCTCGGCGAGATCGACTACCCCGAAGACCGCATCGCGCGGCTGCGCGAGGAAGGGGTGATCGCGTGAGCGCCTCCGAGCGCCCGCCGGTGACCTGGCTGTACGTGCCGGGCGACCGGCCCGAGCGGTTCGCCAAGGCCGTCGCGTCCGGCGCGGACGTCGTCATCATCGACCTGGAGGACGCGGTGGCCCCCGTCCGCAAGGACGAGGCCAGGGCCAACGCCGTCGCCTACCTGAGCGCCCGCCCCGACGGCGGCGTGCTGCACGTGCGGGTCAACGACCCCGCCACCGGGCGCGGCCGCGACGACCTGGCCGCCGTCGCCGGCCTGGCCGACGCCGTACGGCTGCCCAAGGTCGAGTCGGCCGCCGTCCTCGACACGCTGACGGGCGCGCCCGCGTACGCGCTGCTGGAGTCGGCGGCCGGCATCGTCAACGCCCGCGAGATCGCCGCGCACCCGCACGTGGCCGGAGTGGCGCTCGGCGAGCAGGACCTCGCCGCCGAGCTGGGCATCACCGATCAGCAGGCCATGAACCACCTGCGCCTGCAGGTCGTCCTCGCCGCCGCCGCGGCCGGGCTGCCCCCGGTGCCCATGTCCGTCCACCCCGACGTCAAGGACGAGGACGGGCTGCTCGCCTCCTGCCTGGCCGGCCGCGCGATCGGCCTGTTCGGCAGGACCGCCATCCACCCCCGCCAGATCCCCGCCATCAGGCGCGCCTTCCGTCCCGGCGAGGAGGAGACGGCCAGGGCCGCCGAGATCGTCGCCGCCGCCGAGCAGGCCGAACGGGACGGTGTCGGCGCGGTCGCCCTCCCCGACGGCCGCTTCGTGGACGCCCCCATCGTCACCAGAGCCCGCCGCACCCTCGCACTCGCCCGCCACCTCGCCGACCCGCCCTTGCAGGCCCAGCCCTCGGAGGACCCGCCCCCGCCCCCGGCGAGTGCACCGCCCGGCACCTGACCCCGCCGGGAACCTGACCGTCGGCGAAGGCTCGCCGAACACCCCCAGCCCCACCCCCATTGGAGGACTTTCGCCGTGGGAATCGCCGTATGGGCGCTCGTCGCCTACATCGTCATCATCGTCGTCTGGAACGGCGTGCTGAAACGCAACATCGGTGAGGCGATGCTCATCGGGTTCGCCGGCGTGTGCCTCTTCGGCGGCGCCCGCTTCTTCGAGCTGGCCTGGGCGGGCATCGCCGACGCCATGGCCGAGGAGGTCGTCTTCGCCGCCCTGGCCTTCGTCTTCATGGGGTACCTGCTGACCAGGCTCGGCCTCATCCAGGAGCAGGTCACGGTGCTCAACTCGGTGTTCGGCCGGCTGCGCGGCGGCGCGGGCTACGTCTCGACGTCGGCCGCCGCGCTGCTGGGCGGCCCCTCGGGGTCCGGCTCGGGCATCTCGGCCTCGGTCGGCTCGGTCACCATCCCCTGGATGATCCGCTCGAACTGGCGGCCCGACCTGGCCGCCTCGCTCGTCGCAGGCAACGCCGGGCTCGGCATCTCGATCCCGCCGAGCTCGTCGATGTTCCTGCTGCTCGGCTCGGCCGCCGTGGCGCCGGTGCTGACCGCCGACCAGCTGTTCGTGCCCGCCCTGGTGGGCGGCCTGTGGACGGTCGCGCACCGGTTCGTGGTGGTCTTCCTGTGGGTACGCAGGCACCGCATCGCCGCGACCGACGCCGCCGACATCGTGCCGCTGCGGGCCGCGCTGCGGGCGGGATGGACCTCGCTGCTGGTCTACGCCGGCATCGCCATCCCCGTGCTGATGACGCTGGAGTTCGGCAAGGCGCTCATGGAGTCGCAGGTCGGTGAGGCGGCCGGCGACATCAGCATCGTCGTGTGGATCCCGGTGCTGACCGTGCTGGCCACGTTCGCCGTCGCCTGGCGGCGGCTGCCGCGCACCGCGAGCGCCTGGAACGACCTGCTCGGCGAGATGGCCCCCCGCTACGCCGTCATCGGCGCCACCCTGTTCTTCGCCTTCGCCGCCGCCGCCAGCCTCGGCGAGCTGGGCCTGGTCGAGCAGCTCACCACGATCATGCAGAGCGTGCAGGCGCCCGCCGTCGTCATCGCCACCATCGTCGGCCTGCTGCTCGTCGTCATCGCCGCGCCGCTGACCGGCACCGCCACGATCGCCGCCGTCGGCGGGGTCGCCTTCAGCGCGCTCACCGCGGCAGGAGTCGCGCCCGCCGCCGCGGCCACGGCCATCCTCATCTTCGCCTCGACCGAGGGCGCGTCCCCGCCGGGAGCGGCCCCCATCTACATCGCCAGCGGCATCGCCCAGGTGGACCCGGCCAGGACGTTCGGCCGGCTCATCCTGTGGTTCGTCATCCCGACCCTGGTCATCGGCGTGCTGGTCTCGACCGGCGTGCTGCCGGTCTGAGAGGAGCCCTCCGTCATGAGACGTCTCACCATGGTCCTGTTCAAGATCGGCCTCGTGCTGTTCCTCGCGCTCGGCGTCGTCCTCGTGCTCGCCCAGGCCGCCGGCCTGATCGCGGGCAGCCCCGGGCTGGTGTCGGGGGCCGTCGCGGCGCTCGGCCTGCCCATGACCGTCGCGGCCGGAGTGACCGGCCTGCTCGGGTTCGTCATGTCGTACGTCTACCGCTGGGAGACCGGCGAGGACTGACCGCCACCCGCATGGACGGCGCTGACCTGGGTAGACGTGCCGCCGAGCAAGCGGGGGGAAAGCATGAGGACGCAGCAGACGAGGTCTCGCGGCAAGGACAGGGCCGTCACGCTCGCCCGGACGGCCGTCGCGCCCAAACCGGGGGTGAAGACCCGGGTCAGGAAGGTCGTGACCAGGCCCAAGACCGTCCTGATCGGGTCGGCGCTGCTGGCCGCGTTCCTGGCCGGCCGGGCCTCACGCCGCCGCAGGCCGGGTCATCTCATCCCGATGTCCGGCGGCGCCGTCCCGGTATGAGGCACGACGCCAGCCACGCCAGCGTGCCGGCCGTCTGGCCGGTGACGTAGTACAGCCGCGGCGGCACGTACGGCAGCACGGCCGAGTGCCGCTCGTTGAGCAGCGCGATGAGCTGGCGCGGCGGCAGGTTCACGTAGCGCGGCACGCTCTCGTACCAGCGGGCGCTGCGCCTGGCCGCCCGCTGCGAGACGCGGATCGCCGTGCGGCGCTCGCGCTCGTAGCGGGCCAGCGCGGCGTCCAGGCCGGTCGCCGAGTGCAGCGCCTCCACCAGGTAGGCGGCGTCGCCCAGCGCCAGCGCCGTGCCCGCGCCGATCGAGAAGTGCGTGGTGTGCGCGGCGTCGCCGAGCAGCACCACGTTGTCGCGGTACCACCTGCGGTTGGTCAGCGTGCGGAAGTTCAGCCAGCGCGCGCTGCCGCCCGACTCGGTCTGGGCGATCAGCGGGTGGCCGTCGAGCACCTCGGCGAACAGCTTCTCCAGCAGGGCCAGCCCGTCGGCCTCGCTCGCCGTGTCGAAGCCCAGCCCGCGCCAGGTGTCGGGCGCGCACTCCACGATGAACGTGCTGTGCCCGGAGTCGTAGCCGTAGCCGTAGCCCCAGATCCAGCCGTGCGGCGTCTCGGTGAAGGCGAAGGTGAACGCGTCGAGCGCCTTGGTGGTGCCGAGCCACATGTACATGTTGCGGCCGACCGACACCTCGGTGCCGAAATGCTCGGCGTGCCGCTCGCGCAGCACGCTGTTGATCCCGTCGGCGGCCACCACCAGGTCGGCGTCGGCGAACTCCGTCTCCGGCGTGATCTCGTGCTCGTAGGCGATGTCCACGCCCAGGTCGCGGGCCCGCTCGGCGAGGATGTCGAGCATGCGCTGCCGCCCGACGCCGAAGCCCTCGTCGCCGTGCTCGACGGTGACGGTCGCGCGGTCCTGCACGTGCACGACCCAGCTGTCCCACCGCACCGACGACTCGCCGATCGCGCGGGCCGACTCGGGATCGACCTCGTGCAGGTAGTCGAACAGCTCCTCCCAGTACGTCACCCCCCACCCGTAGGTGGCGCCGGCCGGGTAACGCTCGTAGACGGTGATCTCGTGGGACGGGTCCACGCGCTTCATCAGGATGGAGAAATACAGGCTGGCGGGTCCGCCGCCGACGCAGGCGACCTTCACAACGAGCTCCTCACCGTACTAAACGTCACCATTCAGGTGCAGAGAGTAGCAAGCGGTGGGCGGCTGATCGGGACGCCGCGCCGCCGAGCAGACCGAACGCGTACCTTTCGGAACTCTTAGGTCGAGGCGCGGACGAGCCGGCACATGTCACCGGGGCGCAGCGCGTCCCTACGCCGCCACAGGGCATCTTCGACGCAGTCCTCCTGCCGCACGTGCTCCACCGCCTCCAGGCCGTGCCGCTTGAGCAGGGCCGTCAGGTCCTCTGGGGCGAAGAACGACAGCCACGGCTCGCCACGCTCGGCCGCCGCCTCGATCGCGAACTCCGCGTACGCGGTGCCGCGCTCGTCGCGCAGGGCGGGCGGCAGGGCGTACTCGATGATCACTTCGCTGCCCGCGGGGAGGCGGCCGAGTGCGGCGAGGGTGGCGGCGACGGCCTCCCCGGTGAGATACATGGTCACGCCGAGCCAGCTCACGAACGCCGGCTCGTCGCCGGCGAGCAGCGCGGTCAGGTCGCCGGTTTCCAGGTCGAGCGGGGTGAACGTCAGGCGCGACGGCCGATCGAGCCCGGCCGCGGCCATCAGGTCGCGCTTCCATCCCTGGGTGCCGGGGTGGTCCACCTCGATCACGTGCACGCCGGGCCGGGCGCGCCAGGCGTAGGTGTCGAGTCCCGCGCCGAGCACCACGTGCCGGCGCACGCCCGCCGCGGCCGATTCCGCTGCGCGGCGCTCGGTGTAATGGCTGCGGGCGGTCACCTGGGCGCGGGTGCCGGCCAGTACGACGTGGTCGCCGAATGCGCGGTGGTATTCGAGGGGCTTTTCTGCCAGGGCGCCGAGCAGGGGTGCGGCCAGGGTGTCGCGGAAAAGGTGCGGCTCGTCGTCCACCAGCAGGTGGGCGGCCCGGGCGGCGGCGGCCATGAGCGCGGTCTGACTGGGTTGCGCGTCTCGCATCGTGCGTTCCTTTCGCAAGGGATGCCGATGCTAGGCGCGATATTCAGTAATGCAAAAACATCATAGCAGTGCAAAAAAAATTGCCGATTCTGCTGTTATCACGGGCGGATAACGGTGTTCGAGCGTGCCCGGGGGAGCGGCCCCCGGGCACGCTGGGTGGTCAGGCGCGCAGGAGGTCGAGGCGGCCCCTGGCGAGCCAGGAGCCCCAGCCGTCCTCCGGCCGGCTGTCGCCGATGCGCAAGTAGAAGGCGGTGCCGTCGCCCAGCAGCTCGGCCAGGTCGAGCGTGCGGGGCGAGCGGTTGGACAGGTCGCGCACGTTGCCCGGCCGGTGAAGCGGGCCCGCCCCTCGAAGACCTCGCCGTCGAGCTGCGAGCCGTCCTCCCGTCCAGCACGAGCGGCGAGGTGGCCGGCGGTGCGGGCGCGAGCAGCTCGATCAGCCCGCTGAAGAAGGTGACCGCGTACAGGTGCGGGCTAGCGACCTCGCGCTCGTGGCGGAAGGGCAGCGCGCGGGCCGTGCGCGACGGGTCGGGCACGCCCTCCGCCGCCGACGGCATGAACTGGAACCTCTGAAGGTCGCCCATCCACGGGCTCGGCTCGGGGGTTGAGTGGCGTAGGAACGAGAAGTCGCGTTTGGCCATAGCGTGGACGGCCCGTTCCAGTGCGCTTGACCTGCGAAATCATGTCATGCTGGCTGAAAAGGCTCAGGAGGGAGGAATCCGTGACGCGATCTGGTCGCGAGCGTGTCGGCACTCGGCGAAGCTGTGCGGGCAGGCAAGCGCATGCTCGATCAGCTCCTTGGCCGCCTGTGCCTGTGAGATGCGCTGCTCAAGCTCTTCGATGTGGCGGCGCAGCAGGTCCCGGTGGTCCATCGGGCTGGGGGTGGACAGCAGTGCACGCAGCTTCCCTAGCGTGAACCCGGCTTCCTTGCCCATCAGGATCAGCGCCACGCGCTCCAGATCCGCCGCCCCGTATGACCGCTGGCCATCGGCACGCCGCGCGGGTTGCAGCAGCCCTATGCTTTCCCAGTGCCGCAGCACGTGTGTGGCCAAGCCGAACCGTTGTGCCAGCTCGCCGATGGCCAGTCTCTCGCTTGACTTCATGTGTACATTAACCGGCACGCTGACGGCATGATCAAATCATCGATCGCGGTCACTCGCGTGGTCAATTCCTGCGTGTTGCTGGAGCTGGACGGTCGCGCCGTACTCACCGACCCGTGGTTCGCCGAACGGTGGTGGCTGCGCCGGGGAGAGCCGCTGGGCCTAGGGATCGGCGACCTGCCCCCGCTCGCCGCCATCGTCGTCACCAACCTGGCCACCAATCACTGGGATCTGCCCGCGCTGCGCGCCCTGCCCGCCAGGGACACCACCCCCTTGTACGTGCCCACCGCCGGCATGGCGCGCCGCGCCCGAGCACTCGGCTTCCTGCGGGCGGAGCGCCTGAGTTGGGGACAGACTCGCGATATCGCCCCCGGCGTGTCCATGCGGGTCGTGCCCGCGGGACGGACCTTGATGTGGCCCAACAACGCCTACGCGTTCGACACCGCAGGGGGCCGGGTGTTCTTCGGCGGTGAGATTGCCGACGTCGCGCTCTTGGAGCGGTACCGAGCCGGGCAGCCGCCGGTGGACCTCGCTCTGCTGCCGGTCAACGGGTTGCGCCTGCTGTTCGGCCCCCGCCTGGTGATGGGTCCGGCGCAGGCCATCGCTGGGTCGTCCGTACTCGGCGCGCGGGTGCTGGTCCCGGTGCACGACGCCCACGGGCATGACCCGCTCTCCCGGCTGTTCCGTCCCAACGGTACCGCCTCGGACGCAGCGCGGCTGGCCGGCCCGGACCTGCTCGTGACCGACTTGCCGACCGGTGAACGGTGGGAGTTGCCGTGCTGAACGTGTTCCGGCACGGGAGGATCACGCAGATCGAGCCGATCGCCGAGCGCGTGCGCCGCATCCGCATCTCCGAGCCGCAACTGCGGGGGCCTGGTTGGGTGCCCGGTACGCACATCCGTCTGCGGGTCGGAGACCCTCCCCAGCCTCGCTCGTGGCTGTGGGGATTCCTGCGATGTTCGCAGAAATGACCAGTTCTGCGAAAGTGATCAATCGTAACGGCGGTGTCCGGTTTGTCCTCGATCTTCGTTCTCAGAACCTCTCGCAAGACCCTCTTCTCAGAACAGCGTCCGCGACAGGTTTTGCGACATGACCGAGCTCGCGGATCCGGCCGCCGCCATCGAGCAGTTCGATTGCCCGATGTGTATGGCGCCCGCGGGCAGCTCCTGTCGGACGCGGGGCGGCAAGGTAGCGCCCAAGTACCGCACGCCTCGCTTCATGCTGGTGCCGCAGCTGCGGACCGAACCGGAGGTGCGTACGCCCGCCGAGCGCGGGCCCGGCCGCGTCTGGCAGGCGCGCCCGGCCCTGGGACGCTGTGGCGCCTGTGGGCGCGGTGAGGCCGACCAGGGTCGGCCATGCCCGGTGCAGTACGGCGCAGCAGGAGCTGGACAGCCAGCCCGACGCCCTGAAGGGGCGGGCTGCGAACCGGTCTTCGCCGAGAAGATCAGCACCCGCATCAAGGTGCGGCCGGAGTTCGTCAAGGCGATGGACTACGCGGCCGGAGCGGATCTGCACCTCGTAACGGTAGAAGGGGTCCACCTCGTTCAGCGCGGCGGCCAGGCCTCGCTGGCGGGCGATGACCGCCTGAAGCAGATCTTGGCCGCTGCTCCAGCCAGTCCAGCCGCTCGTTGCTCGGTTCCCACGGGGTCACGAGGGTTCACGAGCGCACCGGCAGAGTGGGCAGCGTTTCGGCGACGAAGGTGTCCCAGAAGTTCTCCACGCTGGTCGCCTCGCTCCCGGTTCACCGTCGTCATGCGTCATAGCGAAGCAGAAGGCGGCGACATTTCGCCTCGCATCCTCACCCGGTGGGGTGGGCGGCGGCCATGACGCCGTGCACGGCAGCCGTGATGCGCTTTGCCGCCTGGTCGGGGTCGGGCCGGCCGGCGTCGAGCCAGGCGATGACGGCCTCCAGGGTGAAGGCGGGGATCAGGTTGGCGGCCCAATCCAGCCACGGCCCCTCTGGGATGACGCGCGCCAGGTTGCGTCGGCCGACTTCACGGGAGGCGTCGGTGATGGAGTCGATCAGGTCCCGGAAGTCGGGCTCGCGGGCGGCGTAGCGGAACAGCAGCTTGAATCCGTCGGGGTCGGCGGCGGCGGCGCGCAGCAGGGCGGGGATGGCGCTTTCGTCGAAGTCGTCGGCACCGGTGGCCTCGGCCAGCCGCATGCACGCGCGGTCCAGTACGGCCCGGTAGAGGTCGGCCTTGGAGTCGAAGTGGCGGTACAGCATCGCTCGGGTCAGCTCGGCCTCGGCGGCGATGTCGTCCAGGCCGGTGGCCGTGTATCCGCCGCGGGCGAAGGCGCGGGTGGCCGCGTCCAGGATCTGCTCGCGCCGCTCCGCGCGGCGCAGCCTGCGCACCGGCTGGGCCGACCCGGTCCCGTGCTGGCTCTGGCCCGCTTCAGTCCTCATCCCGACCTCCACTTGTAGAAGGCAAAGTCTACATGTAGCTTCTTATATGTCAGAGTCTACAAATAGAAATCTACTTCAGGAGGGCTTGTGTCCGATCTTGTACAGCTGCCGTTCGAGCAGCCTGGCCCGTTGCAGCCGCCGCCGCTGCTGCGCCGGTTGCAGGCCGCGGGCCCGATCCACGCCATCCGTACCGCGGTCGGCGATCCCGGCTGGCAGGTGACGGGGTATGAGGAGGTGCGCGCCCTGCTGGACGACGCCCGGCTGGGCCGCGCTCACCCTGAGCCGGAACGCGCCTCGCGTACGGGAGAGTCGGAGCTGTTCGGCGGGCCGCTGGGCGGCTTCGATACCGAACAGGCCGACCACCGGCGGATGCGCGCGTTGCTGCAGCCGCACTTCTCGCCCAAGCGCATGCGCGCGCTGCGCGGCCGCGTCGAGCAGTTCACCACCCAGTTGCTCGATGAGCTGGAGAAGGCCGGGCCGCCCGCCGACCTGCATGCCGCGCTGGCGCTGCCGCTGCCGATCGTGGTCATCTGCGAGCTGCTCGGCGTCCCGTACACCGACCGCGAGCAGTTCCGCGCTTGGGCGCAGGAGGCCGCCGACATCACCGACCGCACCCGTTCGGCTCAAGGGCTGGGCTCGCTGTTCGCGTACGGGCAGCAGCTGGTGGCCAGAAAGCGGGCCGAGGGTGACGCGGACGGCGATGTGATCGCCCGGCTGGCCGCCACCGACGGGGTCAGCGATGACGAGGCTGCCGCGATGGGGATGTTCCTGCTGTTCGCGGGGCACGAGACCACGGTCACCGCGATCGGCAAGGGGGTGCTGTGGCTGCTGGCCACGCAGGGCCAATGGCAGGCCCTGGTCGCCGACCCGTCCCGGATCGACTCCGCGGTGGAGGAGATCCTGCGCGCCCCGAGCCTGGGCGGCGGCGGCATCCCCCGCTACGCCCGCGAAGACCTGGACATCGCCGGCGTGCGCGTGCGCGCCGGGGACCTCGTGCTGCTCGACACCGGCGCCGCCAACCACGACGCACACGTGTTCGCCGAGCCTGACCGGTTCGACGTCGACCGGCCCGCCGTACCGCATCTGACCTTCGGGCACGGCGCCCGCTACTGCGTCGGCGCGCCGCTCGCCCGCATCGAGCTGCAGGTCGTCTTCTCCCAGCTCGCCGCCCGCCTCCCCACCCTGGAGCTGGGCTGCGCGGTAGAGGAGCTGACCTTCGACAGGCGCACGCTGACCGGCGGGCTGACCGCGCTGCCGGTGACCTGGTGACCGGCATGAGCGCGACCAAGACGAACAGACAGGTGAACAGGCGGCGGCCGCTGTTCGGCTGGATGTATCCCAAGATGGCCGCCGGCATGGACCGGGGCGGCATGACCGAACGCCGTCGCGAGCTGCTGGCCGGCCTGTCCGGCGAGGTGGTCGAGGCCGGCGCCGGGCACGGCGTCAAATTCGCGCACTACCCGCCCCAGGTGACGCGGATGATCGCGGTGGAACCGGAACCGCGCCTGCGCGCGCAGGCCGCCGCCGCCGAGACAGCGGTCCCGGTGGAGGTGGTGCCCGGCGTCGCCGAGCACCTGCCCGCGGCCGATCACAGCGCGGACGCGGTGGTGATGTGCATGGTGCTGTGTTCGCTACCCGACGTCGGAGCGGCGCTGGCCGAAGCGCGGCGGGTGCTCAAGCCCGGCGGGCAGCTCCGATTCCTGTTCCCGCCCGCGCGCACCCCGGTCTCCTTCCCCATCATCGGCACAGCTGTGCGGGGCGGCGATGAGTGAGCGGCATGGGTCGTCATCGATACGGACAGCAGGGAGTAACGCTATGGACACCACGCCCCTCGCATTGAACGTGGCCGGCTTCGACGGCGAGCCGACGGATGCGGGGACGCAGCCGTTCCTGGTGGACTTCTGGGCGAGCGGCTGCGGTCCGTGCAAGGCGCCGGCCCCGGTGCTGGAGGAGGCCGCGCTGGAGCAGGCGGGCCGGCCGCGGGTGGGCATGGTGCGGCTGGACCACGCGCCGGAGCCGGCTGGCCGGTTCGAGGTCATGGCGCTGCCCACGCTGATCGTATTCGTCGGCGGGGTGGAGAGGAAGCCTCGGTGATCCAGCGGGCGGCGAGCAGGCCGGAGGCGGCGGTGAGCACGGCGGCGGCGATGACGGTGGCCTCCAGGCCGAGGGCGTCGGCGAGGATGCCCGCCACGAGGGCTCCGGCGGCGTAGCCGATGTCGCGCCAGAACCGGTAGGTGCCCAGCGCGTTGACGCGCCAGGCGGGGTGGGCGTGGTCGGAGACGGAGGCGATCAGCGCCGGGTACACCATGGCGGTGCCGAGGCCGAGCGCCACAGCGGACAGGATCCCGGCCAGCAGCGGCCGCTCCAGCAGCACCAGGGCCAGGACGAAGCCGCCGGCCTGCACCAGCATGCCGTAGACGATCAGGGGTTTGCGGCCGACGCGGTCGGCCAGATGGCCGGTGGGGATCTGCCCGAGGCCCCACAGGATCGGATACAAGCCCTTGATCAATCCGACGGCGGCCAGGCCGAGACCGTGGTCGGTGAACAGTAGTGGGAAGACGCCCCAGGTCAGGCCGTCGTTGAGGTTGTTGACCAGCCCGGCCTGGCTGGCGCCGCGCAGCGGCCGCTCCCGCCAGGAGGTGCGGGCGAACGTGGCCGCGAGTCCGGTGTTCTCGCCGTCGGGCAGCGGCTTGGGGTGCTGGGCGAGCTCCAGGGCGACGTGCGCGGCGGTGTCGCGCACTGTCAGCGCCAGAATCAGGCCGGTGGCGACGAAGACGACACCGATGAGCTCGGGGGCCGGGCGCAGCGCGTAGGCGGTGGCCAGATAGCCGGTGAGCAGCGCGGTGACGCCGACCGCGGTGTAGCCGGCGGCCTCATTCAGCCCGGTGGCCAGCCCGCGGCGAGCCGGGCCGACCAGGTCGATCTTCATATTGACGGTCATCGACCAAGCCAAGCCCTGATTCAACCCGAGCAGCACGTTCGCGGCCACGATCCACCACCACGACGGCCCCCACGCGAGCATGAACGGTACTGGCGTGCCGATCAGCCAGCCGGCGACCAGGAGCTGCTTGCGGGTGAAGCGCGCGGTCAGCGCACCGGCGGCGAGGTTGGTGGCCGCCTTGGTCAGGCCGAAGGCGATGATGAAGGAGAACACCGCCAGGTCACTGGTCAGCCCGAAGATGTCGGTGCCGATCAGCGGCACGGTGGTGCGCTCCAGCCCGACCAGGCCGCCGACGCAGATGTTCACGACGACGAGCAGGGTGAACTGCAGCCAGTTCTCTCGCAGCCCGAGCCGCACCGGGGGGATGGCGGTGGTGCTCACCGGGCACCGCCATCGGCGATGTCGGCGATGTCGGCGATGTCGGCGGCGTCGGCGGCGTCGGTGTCGGCGGTGTCGGCGGTGTCGGCGGTGTCGAGCCGCAGGCCGTGGGCGGCGGCGTACTCGGCCGGACCGCCGTTCAGAACGGTCACGCCGGGGTGCCCGGCGCGCTCCAGCAGGCTCGCGGCCGTCATGGCGCGCTCACCATGCCCGCAGGCCACCACCGCACCGGCCGGGGCGTCGGCGGCGTGGCAGGCGAGGTCGCCGAGTTCGAGGTGCAAGGCGCCGGGCACGTGCCCGGCGGCGTACTCGGCCTCCTGCCGCACGTCCAAGTACGGGCGGGCCGGGGCGCGGTCGGCGGTGACGAACGCGGTGGTGGCCTGCGGGTGCCCGGCCTCCAGCCAGGCGGGCATGCCGCCGGCCAGATGTCCCGCCAGCCGCTCGTATCCGATCTTGCGGGCCTGCCAGATGACCTCGTCCAGGTCCTGGCCGTCACCGGCCACGAAGGTCAGGGGTGCGGTGTCGGGCAGCAGCCAGCCCAGCCAGGTGGCGAACTGATCGCGTAGCGGGATGGACAGCGCGCCGGGGATGTGGCCGGCCGCGAACTCGGCCGCCGGGCGGACATCGACGACCTGGCCGCCGTCGGCCAGCAGCGCCTCGACCTGCCCGGCGTTCAGGGCGGGCAGCGGCGGTGTGCCGGTCAGGACGGCGGGGCCGCGCCGGTTGATTTCGGTCAGGCGGGCGAAGTAGGCGGGGTAGGAGCCCAGGCTCGCCACCAGCCGCTCCACGAAGGTGTCCTCGTCCGGTGCGGCCAGCAGCGGGTTGGTCTGCTTCTGGGCGCCGATGGTGGTGATGCGCTCGGCGCCGGGCGGAGCCGAGCAGAACGAGCCCGCACCATGGGTGGGCCACACCGCGGTCGCGTCCGGCAGCGCGGCCAGCCGGCGCAGCGAGCGGTACTGGGCGCGGGCCAGTTCCCCGGTGCGTTCGGTGCCGAGGAGGTCGGTGCGCGCGGCCGAGTCCACGATCAGTGACCCGCCGGTGAACACCCCCAGCTCGCGGCCGTCGTCCAGCAGCAGGTACGACAGGTGCTCGTCGGTGTGCCCGGGGGTGGCCAGCGCGCGCAGCCGCAGCCCGCCCAGGTCGACCTCCTCACCGTCGGCCAGGCCCCGGTGGCCGAACGCGCGTTTCCCGGCGGCGGAGGCCAGCACGGTCGCCTGTGTGTCGTGGGCGAGTTGCACGGCGCCGGACAGGAAGTCGGCGTGCAGGTGCGTGTCGGCCGCGTACGCCACCCGCAGGCTGCGCCGCCGGGCGGCGGCGTGCAGGGCGCGAAGGTCACGGCTCGCATCCACGGCCAGGGCGCGGCCGTCGCCCAGGTCCAGCAGGTAGGCGCTGTTGCCCAGCCCTTCATCGACCAGCGGTATCAGGTGGTCGTCGACGAATCCCATGATGTCCTCCAAGATCTGGCCCACCGAGGGCCGGGGAGAGTCGCGTACGACCCACACTCCTAGGTACGATATTCCATAGATTAATGGAGGAATGGAAGATGGACGCGACCCCCACCCAGGCCAAGGCAACGTTGTATGAAGCCTTCGCGGCCAGCGGCAAGGCACTGGCCAGCGGCAAGCGCCTGGAGCTGCTCGACCTGCTCGCTCAGGGCGAGCGCACCGTCGAAGCCCTGGCCAGGGCCGCCGGGTTGAACCTGACCACTGCCTCGGCTCACCTGCAAACGCTCAAGCAGGCCGGATTCGTCACCACCCGCCGCGACGGCGTGCGCATCCACTACCGGCTCGCCGGCGACGACGTCGCCCAGCTGTTCGCGTTGCTGCGCAAGGTCGCCGAGCACCACCAGGCCGCCGTCCCGCTGGCACGCCAGGCCTATCTCGGCGAGGACGGCGCGGTGGAGGTCAGCCGGGAGGAACTGCGGGCCCGCGTGCAGGGCGGCGAGGTGATGGTGCTGGACGTACGGCCGGTGGAGGAGTACCTGGCCGGCCACATTCCCGGCGCGGTGTCCATCCCGGTCGCCGAGCTCGCCGAGCGCATCGCGGAGCTGCCCGCCGACGCCGACATCGTCGTCTACTGCCGCGGCGAGTACTGCGTGCTGGCCTACGACGCGGTCCGCCTGCTGACCGACCGCGGCCGCCGGGCGATCCGCCTGGCCGACGGCATGCTGGAATGGCGGCTGTCGGAGCTGCCCGTCGAGGCCGGAGCACCGGCATGACCGCCCACCAACTCGTCGCCGTACTCGGTGACCTCCAGCAGGGTCTCCACCGCGACGGCAAGGGTGGCCGAATGTCGGGCGAGCTTGGGGTGCTGGCGGGCCCGTTGGTTTCAAGCCGGGGAAGCTCTGTCAAGACATCGTTGTCAGCCGCCGGTGGGCGGGCCTTCGGTCGGCGGGTTCAGTCGTCGGCGCGGTGCGGGCTCGCGCTGCTGCGATAGAGCAGGGACAGCGGCTCGGCGGGGTCGGCCTGGGCGAGCCGGGTGGCGGTGCGGCCGACGAAGCGGGCCAGCGACCGCGCCAGGTGCGGCTGGTCGAAGTAGCCGAGCCGGTGCACGACCTCGCCGGCCGGCACGCCGTCCCTGATCAGCACCGCCGCGTGCCTGGCCCGGTCGATCTGCCGGACCGCGTTCCTGGTCAGGCCGGTGGCCGCGAGGAAGCGCCGCTGCAGCGTACGCTCCGACACCCACGACACGGGGCCGCCCCCCGAGGCCACCAGCGGGTCGCGGACCAGCACCTCCTCCTGCGCCAGCCGCCGCACGAACGCCTCGGCGTCGTCGTAGCCCGGCAGGTGCCAGGACGACCCCTTCAGGTGGAACGAGCGCCGGGTGGCGCCGGGGATCAGCAGGTTGCCGTCGACCAGCCGCTCGAACGGCAGGTGCGGCATCGAGACACCGAGCGCGAAGCTGATGCCGAAGAACGTGGCGTCCTCGGGCACCGGCGCCACGCTCGCCCGCGTCTCCGGCCCCTGGACGGCCACGTGCGTCTCGCCGCGCTCCTCCCAGAAGACCAGGTCAAAGCGCGCCGAGGCGACCGACATCATCTCCGTGACGTCGCTGCTGCGGCTGCGCCAGACCCGCTCGACGTACGGCGAGTCGGACCGCCGGCTCTCGATCTCCAGCCCCATGCCGTGCTCACATCCGCAGTGCCGGGGGGAAGCCGGTCCAGCGCAGGTCCTGCGGCAGGTGGCTCATGTCGTTGAAGAACATCAGCGAAGGCGGCACCTCGGGCCGGTAGAGGATGACGGTGAGGGCGCAGTTGCCCTGGTTGAGCCCCATCCAGCGGGCCTCGGGCGCGTCGAGCGCGTGCCGGACGAACCAGGCGATGAGGAAGTTGTGCGTGACGATCAGCTCGTGCGTCTCGACGTCGGCGGGGCCGGCGTGCCGGGCGATCGCGGCGGCGGCCAGCGGCGGGCCCGAGGTCAGCTCGGCGTCGGTGAAGCCGTTGAGGAACGCCGCGCGCGCGGGCGGCAGCTCGTCGCGGGGCGGGGCGGCGGGGACGTAGTCGCCGTACAGGTCGCCGGTCCGCACCTCGGCGCCGGGCAGGTGACGGGCCACGATCTCGGCGGTACGCGCGGCACGGGGGAGCGGGCCGTGATGCACGGCGGTGATGGGATGTTCGGCCAGCCGCTTGCCGAGCAGCTCGGCCTGCTCGCACCCCGTCTCGCTCAGCTCGCCCTCGTCGATCGCCGCGCCGTGCCGTGCGAGATAGAGATAGCGGTTCGCCATCCTTTGCCCCCTTCTTAGGTGAAAGTGAAGTGTGGCACACCAGGCCGTTTCCCGGCAGCGAACCTTCCCCTGACGGCCATGCGGGAGTGTCGTCATCGTCAGTGATCGCGGGGGCGGATGGTGGCCCGGGGCGAGGGGCATGTACGGTGCGTTGTCGAGATTTCACGCACAGGAGTCATCGTCATGCCTCACAAGGCACTACCCATGGCCTGCCACGCCGCGGCCATCGCCGCGGTCCTGCTGGCCGTCACCACCGCGCCCGCCCTGCACGCCGGTCTAACCACGACCGACGACCCGGCGGCGCTGCCCGGGCCCGCGGGGCTCGAGGACCTGCCCGAGCTGGCGGAGCTGACCGTACGCCGGCTGCTGCTGGCCGACGCGGTCGCCGCCGCCGAGTACGGCACCCCCACCACCAGCACGGCCGCCGACCTCACGACCGAGCACGAGCTGTTCGACGCCGTCACCGAGCACTCCGTCGAGATCGGCCTGCCCGCGACCACCGGCGTGTGGTTCTTCCGCGCCCAGTTGGAGGCGGCCGACCTGGTGCGGCGCGGCCTGCACGCCCGCTGGCGGGCCGAGCCCGCGCTGCGCCCGCAGCCGCGGCCGGGGCTCGCGGGCGACCTGCGCCCGCGGCTCGACCTGCTCACCCCGCGCCTGCTGCACCTGCTCAAGGACACCGAGCCGGTACGCGGGGTGCCGCGCCGCTGCGCGCCCGCCCTCGCCGACGCCCGCCGTGCCGCCGAGACCCGCGCCCGCCTCGACCGCCTGCACCGCGAGGCCCTGGCCCTGGCGCTCGCGCCCGTCTGCGCCGCAGACTGACTCGACGGAACCCGCTCGTCCGCCCGGCCCCGTGAACCGGATCGGCCGCCCGCCCGACTGTGCAGGGTGACGGGAGGACGAGATGATCGATGAGCTGCTGGTGGTCCGCGCCCAGCTGGGTGAGCGGGACGCGCTGGCCGAGCTCGTGTCCCGCTGGCGCACGCCGGTGTGGACGTACGTGCGCCGCATGCTGGACGCCGAGCGGGCCGACGACGTGAGCCAGGAGGTGTGGCTGGCGGTGGTCCGCGGCCTGCCCCGGCTGCGCGAGCCGGGCCGGTTCACGCCTTGGCTGTTCACCATCGCCCGCAGGTCGGTGATGGACCGGCTGCGTGTCCAGTACGCCGACGAGCCGGCGCACCCGGGCGAGGAGCTCGCGGGCGACCCGGCCGACGCGGTGCTGGACCGGGCCGAGCTGACGGCCGCCCTGGCCCTGCTGCCACCGGCCGAGCGGGAGATCCTCGTCCTGCACTACCTGGAGGACCTGCGGGTCGAGGACTGCGCGCAGATCTGCGGCATCCCGGTGGGCACGGCCAAGTCCCGGCTGAACCGCGCCCGGCGGCTGATGCGCGAGCGCCTGGAGGAGAAGGGGTATCGGCCATGAGCGAGGAGAAGCCGCGCCTGTCGGCGCAGGAGCTTTTGGATCGGCTGGAGCCGGCGCTGTCGCTCCGCCGGCGCGTCCGCGCGGTGGCCACGCTGGTCGCGGGCGTGGCGGGTGCGCTGTTCGTGATCGGGTTGTGGGCGAGCGAGCCGGGGCCGCTGCCGGGGCGTACGCAGCTGGCGTTCGGGCTGTTCACCGCGTTCTGCCTGGGCTGGGCCTGCTACGGCGGGTGGCTGCTGACGCGGCGGGTGCCGCTGTTCGCGACCGACCGGGTGGTGGCCGGGTGGCTGGCGCTGGCGGCCTCGGCCGTGACGACGACGCTGCTGGTCGTGGTGGCCGTGCAGCGCGGTGAGGGACTGGGGGTGGCGCTCGGGGCCGGCGGTCCCGTCGTCGCGGTGGCGCTCGCGCTGACGATCAGGGCGCACGTGCGACGGGCCGCGCTGCTGCGCCGCAGACGCGAACTGTCCGGCGACGAGCCCTGAGCCCGGGCGCTGAGCCCGAGTCCTGAGCCCGGGCGCTGAGCCCGAGTCCTGAGCCCGAGTCCTGAGCCCGAGTCCTGAGCCCGAGTCCTGAGCCCGAGTCCTGAGCCCGAGTCCTGAGCCCGAGTCCTGAGCTCGGGCGCGGGTCGGGAGCCGGGCCCTGGGGCCCGCGCCCCAGGGCCCGCGGCGCGGGGGTCTCGCCAGGTGGGAGGTTTATCGATAAAGTCACCTTCGACCGGCCCCCGAACGCGAGGAAGCTCACCCGATGAGTCCTGTCACCGTGCCCGCCATCATCAACCTCGACGTCCCAGGTCCCGTGATCAGCCGCCACCTGTACGGCCACTTCGCCGAGCACCTGGGCCGCTGCATCTACGGCGGCTTCTACGTCGGCGATAACAGCGACGTGCCCAACGAGGGCGGCATCCGGCTCGACGTCGTCGAGGCGCTGCGCGCCCTGAACATCCCCAACCTGCGCTGGCCCGGCGGCTGTTTCGCCGACGAGTACCACTGGATGGACGGCATCGGCCCCAAGGAGAGCCGCCCCGCCATGGTCAACACCCACTGGGGCAACGTCGAGGAGAACAACCACTTCGGCACCCACGAGTTCATGGCCCTGTGCGAGCTGCTGGGGGCGGAGCCGTACATCAGCGGCAACGTCGGCTCCGGCACGGTGCGGGAGATGAGCGACTGGGTGGAGTACCTCACCCGCGAGGGCGACTCGCCGATGGTGCGGCTGCGCAAGGCCAACGGGCGCGAGGAGCCGTGGCGGGTGCGCTTCTGGGGGCTGGGCAACGAGGCGTGGGGCTGCGGCGGCAACATGAAGGCCGAGCAGTACGCGGCCGAGGCACGCCGCTTCGGCACCTACTGCCGCGACCACGGCGACAACAAGCTGTATCGGATCGCGGCCGGGGCGAACTCCGCCGACTACCCCTGGACCGAGACGCTGATGAAGCAGCTCGGCGAGCTGGGCTGCGCGTATCGGCCGGCGTCGTTCATGCAGGCGCTGTCGTTCCACTACTACACGATCCCCGGCCCCTGGGAGGACAAGGGCTCGGCGACCGAGTTCGGCGAGGACGACCACTACCGCACGATGCTGAAGGCCGCCAGGATCGACGAGCTGATCACCGGCCACTCCAACGTGATGGACTGCTACGACCCCGGCAAGAACGTGGGCTTGGTGCTGGACGAGTGGGGCACCTGGTGGAACGTCGAACCGGGCACCAACCCCGGCTTCCTCTACCAGCAGAACTCGCTGCGCGACGCGCTCGTGGCCGGCCTGCACTTCGACGTGTTCCACCGGCACGCCGACCGGCTGGTCATGGCCAACATCGCGCAGACCGTGAACGTGCTGCAGGCCATGATCCTCACCGACCCCGACTCCGGTGCGCTGGTGCTGACGCCCACGTACCACGTGTTCGAGATGAACAAGGGCCACCAGGACGCCGCCTCGCTGCGGGTGGACCTGCCCGACGGCCTGCCGGCCCGGCAGGTGGAGGGGACGGAGCTGCGTACGGTGTCGCTGTCGGCCAGCAGGAAGAACGGGCAGGTGCTGATCTCGCTGTCCAACCTGGACGCGGGCGAGGCGGCCGACGTGGAGCTGGACCTGCGCGGCGGCGCGGTCGCCGTGACCCGCGCCCGCATCCTCACGGCCGGCGACCTGCGCACGCACAACACGCCCGACGTGCCCGAGGCGGTCGCGCCGCGCCCGCACGAGAAGGTCACGGCCACCGCGTCCGGGCTGCGCGTGCACCTGCCCGCCCACTCCTTCGTCACCGTGGAGGCGAGCCTGACCTGAGCGGCGGCGCTACCCTCGGCGGCATGGTGACGATGGACGACGTCGCCCGGCTGGCCGGGGTGTCGAAGATGACGGTCTCCAACGTGGTCAACAACCGGGGCGGGGTCAGCGAGCCGGTACGCCGCCGCGTCCGTGAGGCCATCGAGCGCTCCGGCTACCGGGTCAACGTCTCGGCCCGCACGCTGAGGTCGGGCCGTACCGGCGTGATCGGGCTCGCCGTGCCCGAGATCGACCGGCCCTACTTCGGGCGCCTCGCCTCCCACGTCATCGAGCGGGCGCGGCGGCGCGGCTTCCACGTCGCGATCGAGCAGACGGGCGCGGCGGCGGCCGGCGAGATCGACGCCATCGCCCACGCGCGGACGCTGCAGTTCGACGGGCTGATCCTCAGCGCGGTCGGGCTCGACGGCCGCGACCGCACCCCGCCCGAGGGCGACCACCCGATCGTGATGCTCGGCGAGCAGGACTTCGGCGGGCGCTTCGACCACATCGCCATGCCGAACGAGGAGGCCACCGCGGCGGCCACCGCCCACCTGCTCGACCGGGGCTGCCGCGCCGTCGCGCACGTCACCGGCCGCCTCGACTGGAACCTCAACATGGTGAACGCCCGCCACCGCGGCCACCTCGGCGCGCTCGCCGCCCGCGGCGTCGAGGCCGACCCCGCCCTGCACGTGGGACTCGACGCGCTCACCATGGAGGCGGGCCAGGCGGCGGCGCACCGGCTGGCCGCCGGCGGGCGGTCCTTCGACGGCGTGCTGGCGGTGACCGACACCGTCGCTCTCGGCGTGCTGCGCGGGCTGGCGGACGTGGGGCTGCGGGTGCCCGATGACGTGCGGGTGGCCGGGTTCGACGACATCGCGGAGGCGGCGTACCTGGTGCCCGCGCTCACCACCGTGGCGCCCGACCACGCCTGGATGGCCGAGAAGGCGGTCGAGCTGGTCACCGAGCGCATCGCCGACCCGGGGCGGCCGACCGGCCGGTACGTGGCGCCGTACGAGCTGGTGATCCGCGAGTCCACCAGATAGGCGTATGTCCCGTTTTTCCCATAAATGCCAAAGGCACCTTCTGTAGCTGTTAGATTCGTTGGTCATTGATCACGGAGGGGCGCCCGACGTTAGGAGAAACGTGCTCAGAAAGACCTCCCTGCTCGCCACCGCGCTCGTGATGATGGGGACGGTGCTGACCGCTCCCATCGCCGCCGCGACCGTGACAGGCAAGGACGTCACGAACGCGGTCGGCAAGCGCGGGGTGACCTGGCGGCCGTGCAAGGAGGAGCCGAGCGTCGAGTGCGCCACACTGAAGGTGCCGATCGACTGGTCCAAGCCCAACGGGCCGGCCATCGACCTCGCGCTGGCCAGGCGCAAGGCCAAGGACTCCGCCGCGCGCATCGGCTCGCTGCTGACCAACCCCGGCGGGCCCGGCAACTCCGGCGTCGACGGCATCCTGCGCCCCACCGGATTCAGCGAGGAGATCCAGCGGCGCTTCGACATCGTGAGCTACGACCCGCGCGGCGTCGGCCGCAGCGGCTCGGTCACCTGCTCGGCCTCGGTCTACAACCAGATGCCCTACCCCGTGATGAAGAGCCAGGCCGACTTCGACAAGTGGGTCGCCTTCGACAAGAAGCTGCGCGCCGACTGCCGCAAGCGCACGGGCCCGGTCTACGACCACCTCGACTCGAAGAACGTCGCCCGCGACATGGACGCCATCCGCGCCGCGCTCGGCGACGAGAAGCTCACCTCGTACGGCGTCTCCTACGGCACGCTCGCCCAGCAGATGTACGCCGAGATGTTCCCCGACCGGATCAGGGCCATGGTGCTCGACAGCAACATGGACCACAGCCTGAACGTCAAGGCGTTCCAGGTCACCGAGGCGGCCACCGTCCAGGACAGCTTCGACGAGTTCATCGCCTGGTGCCAGCGCGACACCGACTGCGCCCTGCACGGCCGCGACATCCGCGCGCTGTGGAAGAAGGTCGTGGCCAAGGCCGATCGGGGCGAGCTGGTCTGGCCCGGCGGCGACGACAAGGTCAGCGCCCACAACCTGCTCTGGCTGACCGTCATCATGAACGAGGCACCCGACTGGCACCTGGAGGCCCAGGTGCTGCTCGCCCTGGACGGCGGGCCCGTGCCGGACGACATGCCTGGCCCGCCCGGCAACGGGCCGGTGAGCGGCAAGTGGGCCGAGCTGCCCACCGCGATCCTGTGTGAGGACTGGAACCTGGGGCTGCGTGACTACAAGGAGTACGCCGCCGTGATGCGGGCCTCCAACGCCGTGGCGCCGGACGTCCGCTACAACCCGATGCCGATGGGCGACATGCCGATCTGCCAGGGCCACCCGGTCACCAACCCGCAGCACCGCCTGCGCTACAAGGGCAGCGCGCCGCTGCTGGTGAGCACGTCCAAGCACGACCCCGACACGCCGTACCGGTGGTCGGCCAACGTGGCCAGGCAGCTCGGCTCCAAGGCGACGCTGCTGACGTACGAGGGGTGGGGGCACGGCGTCTACGGCATGACCGAGTGCACCACCAAGGCCATGGACGGCTACCTCGTCTCGCTGACCGTCCCGAAGCGGGGCACCACCTGCCCGGCCGAGGAGCCGGAGCCGACGAGCTAGGCCGGTCGTCCGGCAGACGGGGCCGCGCGGTTCACCGCGCGGCCCCGTTCGGTTGTGAGAGGGCCATTGACCGCCCTGATGTTAGCGATCACACTGAGGGCGCCGCCGATGTGAGTCCCTTTCCGGCGGCGGAGGAATGTTAGCGCTAACAGAAGCGTCGTACCCCCTCCCGAAGGAGACGCATGTACGCGACCCTGCCCCGCAGGACGGCCGTGGTGCTCGCCGTGGCCTGCCTCCTGCTCGCCTGCCTGGCCGCCGTCGCCCCCAAGCGGGCCGCCGCGCTCGACCCGTTCACCGGCTACCTGATGGCCCACTTCACCGGCGAGTCCGCCAACGGCGAGCAGATCTACCTCGCCCACAGCGACGACGGCCTGCACTGGACCGACCTCAACAACGGCCAGCTCGTCCTGCGCTCCACGATCGGCACGCGCGGCGTCCGCGACCCCTCGATCGTCCGCTCCCCGTCCGGCGACCGCTACTGGATCGTCGCCACCGACCTGCGCATCGCCGGCGGCACCTCATGGAACGACGCCGCCAACCGGGGCAGCACCTCCCTCGTCGTCTGGGAGTCGCGCGACCTGGTGAACTGGTCGGCCCCCTGGCTCATCAACGTCGCCGGCGCCATCCCCGGCGCGGGCAACGCCTGGGCACCCGAAGCCATCTACAACGCCGCGACCGGTGACTACGTGCTCTACTGGGCCACCAACTCGGCGCGCAACGGGGTGACGAAACACCGCATCTGGTACGTCCGTACGAGCGACTTCCGCTCCTTCACCACGCCCCAGCTCTACATCGAGCGCGGCGGCACCCAAGGGCTCATCGACACCCAGATCATCGAGGTGCCCAACAGCGTCGGCGGCCACCGCTATTACCGCGCCTCCGCCGACGGCCACATCACGATCGAGGCGGCCGACTCGATCCTCGGCACCTGGACCACCCTCGGCAACCTGTCGCACATGGGCATCTCCAACGGCACCGGCGGCGGCACCGTCGTCGAAGGACCCATGTGGGCGCGCTTCAACGAGCGCGACGAGTGGGCCCTGTGGCTGGACCAGTTCGCCACCGGGCGCGGCTACATGCCCATCACCTCCACCGGCCTCGGCAGCACCCGCAACTTCCGCACCCGCTCCGACTACGCCATGGGCGGCAACCGCAAGCGGCACGGCTCCATACTCAACCTCACCGCCGCCGAGGAGAGCCGGGTGCTCGGCCGCTGGGGGAGCGGCGTGCCCGTCAGCCGCATCCAGTCCTACAACTTCCAGGACCGCCACATCCGGCACGCCGACTTCGACGTGCGCATCGACGCGAACGTCAGCCCCGCCCAGGACGCCCAGTTCCGCCTGGTGCCCGGACTGGCCGGCGGGTCCGGCACCGTGTCGTTCGCCTCGGTCAACTACCCCGGCTACTACCTGCGGCACTATGGGTTCGACCTGACGCTGGCCGCCGACGACGGCACCGGCACCTTCGCCTCCGACGCCACCTTCCGGCCCGTGGCGGGGCTTGCCGACGCGTCGTGGACGTCGTACCAGTCGGTCAACTACCCCGACCGCTACCTGCGCCACTATGACTACCTGCTCCGCCTCGACCCGATCACCGACGCGCAGAGCCGCGCCGACGCCACCTGGCGCCGCGTCTCGGGCTGAGCCTCCCGGGTAGGGGGCGGGTGAGGAGGGCCGTCGAAGGCCCACCACCCGTCCCCTTGCGGGGCGAGGGGGTGGCTGATGGCGGTGACCGGCACTCTTCCGACGGAGGAGGGGGCTGATGGCGGTGACCGGGACCCTTCTGCTCAAGGAGGGGCTGATGGTGGTGACGGGCGCCCTTTCCCTTCGGGGGACCCCATGACGGCGGCGCGGCGTGCGGGGGAGTCTCGTCTCCAGGGCCTGATGCGGGCGGCGCGGCGGGCGGGGGATCCGCGTGCGCAGGAGCTGGTCGCGGCGGCCGAAGGTGACTGCCGCAGCCTGGAGCTCGTGACGGCCGCCGAGCGGGCGGGGGTGCACGACCTCCGCCTGCTGGCGGCCATCGCGGCCACGCCGCGCGAGCTGTTCGTGCCGCCGCGCTCGGCCGGGCAGGCGTGCCTGGACGTGCCCATCCCGCTCGCCCACGGCCAGCCCACCAGCCAGCCGTCCCTGGTCGCCCAGATGATCGACGCGCTCCTGCTGGCGGGCGGCGAGACCGTGCTGGAGATCGGCACCGGCTACGGCTACCAGACCGCGCTGCTGGCCCGGCTCGCCGGGCATGTCCACTCCGTCGAACGCCTGCCCGACCTCGCCGCCCACGCCCGCGCCAACCTCGCCGCCGCCGGCATCACCGGCGCCGAGGTGCTGGTCGGGGACGGCTCGGCCGGGCTGCCCGAGCACGCCCCCTATGACGCCGTCATCGTCTCCGCCGCCGCCCCGCACGTCCCCGCCGCCCTGGCCGGGCAACTGGCGGAGGGCGGCCGGCTCGTCATGCCCGTCACGGGACAGATCGCGGACATCGTCACCCTCTTCACCAAGCAGCGCGGACGCCTGGCGAGCCTCCGCGAGCTGACCCCCGCGTCCTTCGTCCCGCTCATCCCCGGCTCGTGAAGCCGGCGACGACCTTCGGCAGCGCCTCGTGCACACCCTGGTTGTGATCCACCTTGCCCGCGTCGGTCAGGCTGACCGTCGCGCGCCTGGCCTTCAGCTGCCGCCGGCAGTAGGCCGCGTTGGAGTAGGCGACGTCCGTGTCACCCTTGGCGCGATGCAGGCGGACCGGGGCGGACGGCTTCCGGTCGCAGGTGGAGTCGAGCCGGGTCAGCAGCCGCTTCAGGTCGCCGGTCGACGCGGGCGTCGAGCCTGCGGTCGCGGTGCCCGGCGAAGGCGCGGGTGGCGCGCAGGCGTCCGCGGTGCGGTAGACCACGCGGTAGGCCCCCGTACCTCACCTGCGCCGCGTCGACGCCGGCCGTCTTGACCCGCCGGCCCTACCCCGCGTCCCCGGCTGGCCCACCACCCCATGGAAGCCCAGGTGGTGGGCGGGGGGCGAGGGCCTGTCGGTCCGGAGGAGCCCAGGCGGTGGTGAGGGGAGCGGGAGTCCGCCGGCGGCGGGGGAAAGCGCAGGCTGAGGGCAGGGTGGGCGGCCGGGGGAGGGGGTTAGGGGGTGTTGGGGTGGGCAGGGGAGCGGGGTGGCCGTCACGCTCGCGCTGGCGGGGGACACGATGCTCGGCCGGGGTGTCGCCGACCTGCTGGCGAAGTCTGCCGACCCCGGGGATTACGTGTCGGACGCGGTTCGCGCGTACCTCTCCGAGGCCGACCTCACGCTGCTCAACCTCGAGTGCTGCGTGTCCGATCGGGGCGCCCCGTGGGTGGCGCCGGGCAAGGTCTTCCACTTCCGTGCCCCGCCGAGGGCCGCCGACCTGCTGGCCGAACTGGGCGTGGGCTGCGTGACGCTGGCCAACAACCACGCGCTCGACTTCGGTCACGACGCGCTCCTGGACACCTGCGCGCACCTCGCGCGGGTCGAGATCCACACCGCCGGCGCCGGCCCCGACCTCGAACGGGCCCGCGAGCCCGTCCTGATCGACATCAACGGCCTGCGCCTGGCCGTCGTCTCCGTCACCGACCACCCCGGCGACTACGCCGCCACTCCCGACCGGCCCGGCGTGGCGCACGCCGACCTGCCGTCCGGGGTGCCCGCCTGGCTGATCGACGCGGTGGCGAGGGCGCGGGCGCAGGCGGACGTCGTGCTGGTCAGCCCGCACTGGGGGCCGAACATGACGACCGGGCCGCTCCCGTACGTGCGGACCGCCGCGAGCATCCTGACCGGCGCCGGCGCCACGCTGATCGCCGGTCACTCGGCGCACGTCCCGCACGGGGTGGCGCCGCCCGTCCTGTACGACATGGGCGACTTCATCGACGACTACGCCGTGGACCCCGACCTGCGCAACGACCTGTCGCTGCTGTTCCTGGTCACCTGCGACGACCTCGGGCCGCTCCGGCTGCGCGCGGTGCCGCTCAAGCTCGACTACTGCCGGACGACGCTGGCCAGGGGCGCCGAACGTGCCTGGCTGGCCAGCCGTTTCACCGCGGCCTGCGCCGCCCTGGGCACGGACGCCGTCTGGGAGGACGACGTCCTCACCGTCGACCTCCGCTGACAAGAGCCCACCGGGTCGCCGGGCGGGCGGACTCGGCGTCCGACCAGACCGCGGGCCTCAGCCGGGTCGTCCCTCTCGGGGAAACGCCGCCCGCACGACGCGGTCGTACCGGGGGTGATGAAAGTTTCAGCGCCGCCCTGCAACTCCCGCAGACCCTCTGACCTGGAAAGACGCCGCTCCTCGAAGGGAGTGTCCTTTGCGGGGTTGCGGGGCTGTGCTTCACTGCTCCTGCGGTTGGGAAAGCGCTTACCGTAAGCCGGTAAGCGCATTCCGACCGATCCCGAGGCGGCGCCGCGATCACCGGGCGCGCGCTCGATGCCCCATGCAGTTCGTCGAAAGGGGAGTTCACCGTGCGTAAAGAGAAAAGGCTGAGCGTCGTGCTGGCGGCGGCGCTCGTGGCGGGCAGCGGGCTGGTGGCCGGGTTCGCCACCGCCGCCTCGGCGGCGCCGTCCAACGGCAACTACACGCTGGTCAACGCGGGCAGCGGCCTGTGCGCCGCGGTGCCGGGCGCAAGTACGGGCGACGGCGTCCAGCTCGCCCAGGCGAGTTGCTCGGGCGGGTCGGGGCAGGTGTTCGCGGTCACCTCGACGGGCGGCGGCTACCAGATCAAGGCCGTGCACAGCGGCAAGTGCCTCGGCGTCAAGGACGGCTCCACCAGCGCGGGCAAGGCCGTGCAGCAGGAGTCCTGCAGCTCGGCGTCGTCGCAGAGCTGGCAGCTCACCGAGTCGGGCTCGAACTACCGGGTGGTCAACGCCAACGGCGGCAAGTGCCTGAACGTCAAGGACAACTCCACCTCCTCAGGCGCCCTGCTCCAGCAGAACTCCTGCGACTCGGTGTCGACCAAGCAGTGGACGCTCAGGGCGGCCGGCGGCGGCAACCCCGACCCAGACCCCACCCCGACCGTGACGCCGCCGCCCGGCGGCGGTGACGGCAGCGGCTCGTGGCCGTCCGACACCGGCAGCGTGCACCTGACCGACACCCGTGAGCTGGGCTCGTTCTTCGACGGCGGCATGAAGCGCTACTACGGCATCGGCGACGGCGGCCAGAGCGAGAGCCAGGACCCGATGTTCGTCGTGCCGAACGGCGGCACCATCCAGAACGTCATCATCGACGCCCCCGCCGGCGACGGCATCCACTGCGAGGGCTCCTGCACGATCCGCAACGTCTGGTGGAACGACGTCGGCGAGGACGCCGCCACGTTCAAGAGCTCCAGCTCCTCTGCCACCTACCTGGTGGACGGCGGCGGCGCCAAGTCGGGCTCCGACAAGGTGTTCCAGCACAACGGCGCCGGCACGCTGACCATCAAGAACTTCCAGGTGCACAGCAGCGGCAAGCTCTACCGGGCGTGCGGCAACTGCTCGTCGTCCTACCAGCGGCACGTGGTGATGGACGGCATCACCGCCCGCTCGACCAAGGTGCTGGCCGGCATCAACTCCAACTGGGGCGACACCGCCCGCTTCAGCCGGATCACGGTGTACGGCAGCGCCACCATCTGCGAGCGCTACAAGGGCGTGCCGAAGGGGCAGGAGCCCAGCAAGCTCGGCTCGGGCCCTGACGGCACCCACTGCCTCTACCGGGACTCCGACATCACCTACCGGTAGAGACGCGCGAGCCGGGCGGGCGGGTGAGGGCGCCCGCCCGGCCGGGCTCAGCCGTTCGGGTGCACGGACACGTGGACGGCGTGCTCCCCGGGCACCTCGCCGCCGAGGGTCTCGAGGGCGAGCACGGTGTCGTCCAGCCCGAACGAGTGCGTGTGCAGCTTCTCCAGCGGGTGGCGGCGCGCCTCGATGAGCCCGATGGCCTCGGCGTAGGCCCGGTTGTCCACCGAGAACGCCCCCACGACGGTCAGCCCGCGATTGACGATCACGTCGGTGCGCACCGGGATGTCGCGGCTTCCCTTCAGACCGGCCAGCACCACCCGTCCGCCGGGCCGGGCCGCGAGCAGCGCGTCGGCCACCGGCTCCGCCGCCATCGGCGTCAGCTCCAGCACGACGTCGGCCATCGCGCCCGAGGTGAGCTCCCGCACCCGCTCGACGATGTCCACCCCGGCGCCGGCCACGATGGTGTGGTCGGCGCCGAACTCGCGGGCCAGGGCCAGCTTGTGCGCGTCGGACTCCAGCCCGGTCACGATGATCGTCCCGGCGCCGGCCGCGCGGGCCGCGATGACGCAGGCCAGGCCGCGCTGGCCGGCGCCGAGGACGAGCACCGTGTCCCCGAGCCCGGCGCCGCCCAGGTGGCAGGCCCAGCGCACGCCCGCGCCGAGCGGGTTGAACAGCGCCGCCACCTCGACGGGCAGCGTGTCGTCGACGCGGTGCAGGATCGTGCCGGGCGCCAGGTACATGTACTCGGCCAGCCCGCCCCAGAGCGACGGGGCCTCGTCCACGGGCGTCATGCCGTGGCCGTACCTGATGTGGGGGCAGAACTGGTACGCGCCGGACAGGCACCGGCGGCAGGCGTGGCACGGCACGACGATCTCCACGGCGACCCGGTCGCCGGGCTGCACGCCCCACCGGGCCGCCGCGCGCTCGCCGACCTCCTCGACGATGCCGAGCGGCTCGTGCCCCGGCACGAAGGGCCGCCGCTCGTCCTGCAACATCGACCCGAGATGGCCCCTGTACGTCTCGACGTCGCTGCCGCAGATCCCGTTGGCCTCGACGCGCAGCAGACCGTCGTCGGGGCCGATCCGCGGTCGTGGGAACTCGCGTACCTCGATCTTGCGAGGAGCGATCTGTACGGCCGCGCGTACGGTTTCCGCCATGCTCTCTCCGAAGGGCCGGTCGTCCGCTGCCTGACAGGATGACGGCGGCCACCGCCGATTGCGACGCCGCTTCCGCCTCGCGGAAAGCCCCGAGCCGCCCTGTACGGCATATGCCCTAAAGCCGCTTTCATGGTCACATCAGCCATTTACTTCCGCGACGCGAAAGTCCGCTCGATCACCCCCGCGCCCCCTCGGCATAGTGGGGTCCCCGGAAGGCCCGCGCACACCTGTCGGCACGGTGGCCGCCGACACCCTCACCGGAAGGACACCACGTGACCACACCCGGCTTCGTCGCGCCCGAGGACCGAGACGCCGTCACCGCGATGCTCCTCACGCAACTCGCCGGACTGCCGGCCCGCTCGCCGTTCTACGCCGACCTGTTCGCCGCGCACGGCATCGGCCCTGCTGCCCTGGTGTCCCTGTCCGACCTGCGGAAACTTCCGTTCACCGACAAGCAGGCGCTGCGCGAGTCGCAGGCCGCCGCGCCGCCGCTCGGCCGGCACGCCGCGGTCGGGATGGCCGAGGTGATCAGGGTGCACGCCTCCACCGGCACCACGGGCAAGCCGAGCTGGGTGGGGGTGACCCGCCGCGACGCCGAGTCGTGGACCGAGATGACCGCCCGCGCGTTCACCACCATGGGCGCCACCCGCGAGGACGTCGTGCTGCACGGGGCCGGGCTGACGTTGTTCGTGGGCGGGCTGCCGATCAGGGACGCGCTGGAGCGGATCGGCTCCACCATGATCCCCATCGGCACCGGCAACTCCGACAAGGCGGTGCAGGCCCTCGACTCCCTCGGCGTCACCGCCCTGCATGCCACCCCCTCGTACGTGCGCTACCTCGCCGAGTACGTCCGCAGGCTCGGCCGCGACCCGCGCGAGTTCGGCATCCGCAAGATCTTCGTGGGCGGCGAGCCGGGCGGCGGCGAGCCCGCGTTCCGGCGGCACCTGCGGCAGGAGTGGGGCGCCCGCATCACCGAGGGGCTCGGCAACGCCGACATGGCGCCGGTCCTGTTCGCCGAGCCGCCCGGCGCGGCCGGCATGCGCTTCACCGGCGGCAGGCACGTCCTGGTGGAGCTGGTCGACCCCGACGACGGCGAGCCCGTCGTCCCCGAGCCTGGCGCGTCCGGTGAGCTGGTCTACACGTCGGTGGATCGCGAGTGCTGCCCGCTGGTGCGCTTCCGCACCAGGGACCGGGTGCTGGTCACGGGGCTCGATCGTGACGGGGCGCCGCTGATCCGGTGCGTGGGGCGTACCGACGACATGCTCATCGTTCTGGGGGTGAACGTGTTCCCGACCGCCGTGCGCGACCTCGTCCAGGACCTGCATCCGCGCACGAACGGGGTGGCGCAGATCGTCCTGCCGGGGCCTGGCCCGCGGGTGGAGCCGCCGCTGCGGGTCGAGGTCGAGCTGGGGGACGCACCCGGCGACCCCGAGGGGCTGCGCAGGGAGATCGAGGAGCTGATCCGCGCCCGTCTGACCGTCCGCGCGGCCGTCACGCTCCTCCCGCCGGGCTCGCTGGAACGCACCGAGATGAAGTCCCGCCTGACCCGCGTCGCCCCGCTGGCCGAGGCCACCTGATGACCGCCGGCCCCATGACCGACCCGTTCGCCGGCGCCGATCCCCGGTGGATGGCCGGGCGGACGGCGCTGGTCACCGGCGGTGGGCAGAGCACGGCGTTCCCCGGCGTCGGGTACGCCACCTGCCGGGTGCTGGCCAGGCACGGCGCCCGCGTCGCGGTGCTGGACAGGGACGCCGGCGCCGCCGACCGTACGGTGAAGCTGATCACCGAGGAGGGCGGCACCGCCGTCCCCGTGATCGCCGACGCCACCTCCGACCGGGCCTGCGCGGGCGCGGTCGCCGAGACCGTCGGCGCGTTCGGGACGCTGGACGCGGTCGTCAACTGCGTCGCGGCCGGCGACCGCGGCGGCCTGTTCGACACCACGCCCGAGCACTACGACCGGCTCATGACCGTCAACCTCAAGTCGGCCTGGTCGATCATCAGGCACGCCGTCCCGGTCATGCCGCGCGGCAGCGCGATCGTGAACGTCTCCTCCGTCACCGTGCGCTCCCGCGGCCCCGGCATGATCTACTCCGTCGCCAAGGCGGGCCTGGAGAACCTCACCGAGGGCGCCGCCACCTCGCTCGGCCCGCAGGGCATCCGCGTCAACTGCGTCCAGGTCGGCGTGATCTGGGGCGCGTTCGCGGCGCGCGGCCCGATGCCGGAGTCGCTGCGCGAGCCGCGCCGCCTCAGCACCTCGCTCAAGACCGAGGGCACCTCATGGGACGTCGCGTACGCCACGCTGTTCCTGCTGAGCGACCGCGCCCGGTGGATCTCCGGCCACATCCTGGCCGTGGACGGCGGCCCTCCCCATCACTACGGCACCGAGCCGGTCACCTCGGTACCCCAGGGGGAGTGAGCGGGCGGGTGGCCTCGCGGACCCGCCAGTGCGGGCGCGGCACCGGCGCGCCCGCCGAGGGGGCGCCGAGCGCCCGCGAGATGCTGCGCGCCGTCGTCGCCATCGCCGGCACCAGCGAGCGCGGGGACGCCGAGCCGCTCGGCACGGTGATGCCGACCGCCGCCACCACCCGGTCGCGCGCGCCCCTGATCGGCACGGCCACCGCCATCACCCCGTAGGTGAGCTGGCTCTCCACGACGGCCACCCCCGACCTGCGCACCTCGGCGAGGAAACGGCGTAGCTCGTCGGGGTCGGTCAGCGTGTTCGCGGTGTAGCCGCGCAGCTCGGAGGCGAGCACCTCCTCCTGGAACTCCTGCGAGGAGTGCGCCAGCAGCACCAGCCCCGTGCCCGTCGCGTGCAGCGGCCAGCGCCCGCCCTGCCGGCTCGGCACGGGGACGGTGTCGCGGGCGCGCAGCGACTCGACGTAGATGACGTCGTGCCCGTCGGGCACGCCGAGGTGGATGTTGGCGCGCACGGCGTGCTGGAGGTCGTGCAGGTACGGCAGCGCGATCTCGCGCAGCTGCCCGCCCTGCGGCGCCAGCGTGCCCAGCTCCAGGATGCGCACCCCGATGCTGTACTTGCCGTCGCCGTGCCGGATGAGCGCGCCCCAGCAGCGCAGTTCGTTGAGCAGCCGGTGAGTGGTGCTGAGCGTGAGGCCGGCCCGGCGGCTGATCTCGCTGAGCGACAGCGCCAGGTTCTCGGCGTCGAACACGCCGAGGATGGACAGCACCCGCTGCGCCGATGTCAGGCGATGCGATTCCACAGACCGGTCTGCCAGGACGGTCACCTGCTCACCTGCCTGTCCGTATATCGGGTTACGTAGGTGTTACCCCAGGCTACCCAAAAGGACAAGTCACCGACAGTGGACACATTTATCGCGACATTTCTTTCCCTTGCGTGAAAACCGCCTTTCCGTCCGGCCATTCTTCCCGCTCGCCGGCCGGCCCCGGCGCCCGGTTCCAGCGACCCTTCCGCGTCATGAAAGGCGCGGTCACCCGGGCCGCCCCCGCGTTCTAAATTGCACCGGACAGGAGGTGTGAGCAGGATGTCCGACCGAATTCACGGCCCGCCATATCCCGCGGCCGAGGTGGCCGGTGAGGAGGGGGAGGCGGCGTATCGGGCGGTCGCGTTCATGTACGAGCACGGCTGGAGCGACCGGCTGCCCCTCGTGTCCGCCACCCCCCGCCGCGTGGCCGAGCTGCTCGCCACCACGCACCGGCCGCCCGGCCAGGACATCGGCCGGCTCGACCAGCTCAAGAGCCCCGTCACCGTCGAGGTGGCGGCCGTCCACGCGGTCATGGCCGGCTGCCGCCCCGAGCACTTCCCCGTGGTGCTGGCCGCCTGGGACGCGCTCATGGGCGAGCGGTCCCACGTCGGCGGCGGCTGGCAGAGCAGCAGCGGCCCGGCCCGCGTGATCGTGGTGAACGGCCCCGTACGCCACCGGCTCGGCTTCACCGGCCCCGCCCAGGGCTTGCGCCCCAGCACCACCGTGACGCGGGCGATCGGCCTGACCGTCCGCAACGCGCTCGGCGGCGTCCCGCACGGCCTCGACCGGCCCGCACCGGGCGTGCTGCCGGGCCGATGGTCGATGTGCGTGGCCGAGAACGAGGAGGACAGCCCCTGGCCGCCGCTCAGCGCCGACGGCGGCGTGCCCGCGGGCACCGACGCGGTCTCCGCGATCCTCGTCGACACCAGCACGTTCGCCGGCAGCTCCGACACCGCGGCGGGCCCGCTGATGGCCGAGCTGGCCGGGGCGATCGCGCGTATCGGCGGCTGGACCTCCCGGCACGCCGGAGCCGCCGTGCTGCTCTGCCCCGGGCACGCGCGGCTGCTGGCCAGAGCCGGCATGAGCAAGGACGACGTACGCGCCCTGCTGACCGCGCGGTGCGCCCCTCCGTCGTCCCCGCTGCCCAGGCGCGGCGACCCAGGGCACCTGCCGATCGTCGTGGCGGGTGCGGCCGACGCCGGCATCTCCATGGTGGCGCGGGTCTTCTCCGGCTGGTCGGGCACGCCCGTCCGGGTCGAGCGGAACCGCGACACATGACGTAGCCCGCGTGCCGCGGAAGACGCACGACGCGCGGCGCGGGCCCGAATACGGTGAGACGATCCCCCTTGCTCCGAGGAGCACAGCCATGGCCCAGAACGGCACGTCCAAGCCCCGGTCGATGAGAGGCGTCTTCGCGGCCAGCTTCATCGGCACGTCGGTGGAATGGTACGACTACTTCATCTTCGGCACCGCGGCGGCGCTGGTGTTCCCGCGGCTCTTCTTCCCCGAGTCCGACCCCGACGCCGCCACACTCGCCTCCCTGTCGGCGTTCGCCGCCGGCTTCATCGTCCGGCCGATCGGCGCGGCCGTCATCGGCCACTTCGGCGACCGGATCGGCCGCAAGTCGATGCTCGTCCTGTCGCTCCTGCTGACCGGCGGCTCGACGTTCCTCATCGGCGTGCTGCCCACGTTCGCCGCGCTGGGCATCGGCGCGCCGCTGCTGCTCGTCTCGCTCCGCCTCATCCAGGGGTTCGGCGTGGCGGGGGAGTGGGGCGGCGCGCTGCTCATCGCCACCGAGAACGCGACCCCGCGCCGGCGGGCGGTCTACGGCAGTTTCGCCCAGTTCGGCGTCCCCATCGGCGTGCTCACCTCGAACCTGGCGTTCCTCGCCGTCTCCGGCATGGACGACGAGACCTTCTACTCCACCGGCTGGCGCATCCCGTTCCTGCTGAGCGCGGTGCTCGTCGTCATCGGCTTCATCGTCCGGATCCGGCTGTCGGAGCCGTACGAGTTCGCCCGCGCCAAGCAGCGGCAGACCGTCACCAAGGTGCCCTTCGCCGAGCTGCTCCGCCGGCACCCCCGCAACCTGGTGCTCGGCGGGCTCGCCGCGATCGCCCCGCCCGCCGTCGGCTACGCGGTGACCGTCTACATGCTCACCTACGGCACCTCCGCCGTCGGGTACGCCAGGAACACGCTGCTCACCCTCATCCTGGCGTCCACCTCCGTGTGGATCCTGGCGATCCTCGTCTCGGCGCTGCTGTCCGACCGGTTCGGCGCCAAGCGGCTCTACGTCGCGGGCGCGATCACCGCCGTGGTGTGGCCGGTGCCCATGTTCGCCCTCGTCGACACCGGGAACGCCGGGCTGGCGCTGGTGGCGTTCCTGGTGGCGGCCATCGTGCAGGGCATCATGGCGGGGGCGCAGGGCGGGCTGTTCACCGAGATGTTCGCGACCGAGGTGCGCTACAGCGGGATCTCGGTGGCGTACGCGGTGGGCGGCACCGTCGCCGGCGCCCTCACCCCCGTCTACCCCGCCCTCTACGCCGCCGGCGGCTCCTCCACGCCCGTCGCGCTCTTCCTGTGCGTGCCCGGCCTGGTCAGCCTGCTCGCGGTGCTGGGCATCAGGTACGCCACCGTGCGGCCGGAGGAGAAGGAGCCCGGTGCGGTGGCCGTGCCGTCGGAGTCGTCCTGAGCCTGCCGGGGGCGCGGACCTCAGGCCGCGCCCCCGAGCCGCTCCAGGAGCCTGCGCCGCCACGCCTCCGTCGCGGCCAGTTCGTTGAAGGTGAACAGGTGCAGGCCGGAAAGCCCCGTGCCGGGCTCGGCCAGGTACGGCGCGAGGCGCGCGGCAAGCCGGCCCGGGCGCCAGCCGCCGGGCAGCAGGAACCGCCAGAACAGGTTCTGCCGCTTGCGCAGGAAACGCGCGGACGGGCCGAGCCCGAGCCGGGCGGTGACGCGGACGAGCCGCTGCCGGCTCACCACCCCGGGCAGCCCGACCATGACCGGCAGGCCGACGCCGCGGGCACGCAGCCGGCGCGACCAGCCGGCGGTCGTGCGGGCGTCGAAGCAGAGCTGGGTGACGATGTGTGTGGCGTGCGGCGCCTTCTCCTCCAGGGCGCGGTCGATGACGGTACGCGGGATGCCGCCGTGCCCCTCGGGGTGCCCGGCGATGCCGACCCGCGCGAACGGGTGCCCGTCGAGCGCCTCCAGCAGGGACAGCGCGTCGGGGAACGGCCCGGCCGGCCGTACGGCGTCGCCGCCGACCACGAACACGCCGTCCACGCCGCCCTCCCGGAGCTGCGCCACCATGTCCTTCAGCTCCCGCGCGTCGCGGACCAGCCGGGCGGCCAGGTGCGGGGCCACCGTGTAGCCGTGCCCGGCCAGCCGTACGGCCAGGTCGATCGTGGGGCCGAGCCCGCGCGCCTCGGTGGCGGTGACGGTCAGCCCGACCGTGCGCGGGACGTGCGCGAGCACCGGCTCCTCCGCGCGGCCGAAGGGCAGGATCTCGTACGTGGCGGCGCTCAGGGCCCCCGCCAGGGCCGCCCGGTGGTCGAGACGGACCTGCGCGGGCGCGCTGTCAGCGGACATGACCTGACCCTCCTGCGGAAGCGGGCAGCCGACCGGCTGCGGTACCTGCTGGTGAGGCTAGGGACCGGCCCGCCCGCGAACACGGCGCGGATGACGGCTTCCGCCTGCGCACCCGTCGCGTCCCGGCCGCGACACCTGTCCTACGGCGGGCCGCCGGCCCGCGCGGGTCAGGTCTCCTGGGGGTGGGTGGCGAGGGGTTCGACCGTCACGTCCATCCAGGGGAACTGCGGGAGCGAGGACAGCGCCGCGTGCAGGGCGGTGGCGTCGGGGGCCTCCCACAGTCCGACGACCGCGCGCCGGCCAGGCACCCGCCACAGCCGCTTGAGCAGGCCGTCCGCGCGCAGCCGCATCGCCCTGGCTCGCTCGGCCTCGCGCAGCTCCTTGCGCTCGGCGTCGCCCATGGCGTCGGGCAGGCGGGTCTCGAAACGTACCAGGAACTCCATCGCGGCCTCCCCTTACGCTCTGGCCTCCGACGCTAGGACGCCCGCGACCCCGCGTGATGCGACGCGCGGCCCCGCCGGGACGTGTCCTGCGGCCAGGCCGTCTACGTCAAATGTCGTAACTCGTCCCGCCGCACCTGCCGCCGCCCGCCACCCCGGGGCATCATGGGGGTCAGCGGGCCCCGGTTCCAGCGAGGAGGACACCGCTCATGGCGCATGACGCCGGGCACGAGGCACCCGCACTCGACGCGCGCACTCTGCTGGACCTGGCGCCCGACGGGCTCGCCGTGATCGACCGCGACGGCCGCTTCATCCTCGCCAACCCGGCCGCGCTGCGACTGTGCGGCCTGAAGCCGGCCGACCTCCCTGGCGTCCCCTCTCCCTTCCCCTCGGGCGGGGGAACGGAGGAGGCGGTCGTGGGGTGGGAGGCTCCGGTCGGCGGGCGGCGGGAGTTCGCGTACCGGGTCGGTGTCTCGGGGCGGGGCGAGCGGGTCGTCGCGTTCAGGGACGTCACCGAGAGCCGCCGTCACCAGCGGCGGCTGGCCGCCATCGCCAGCGCCGCCGGGCGGGTGGCCGCCGAGTGCTCGCTGAGCGGCACCCTCGACGCGCTGGCCAAGGAGGTGCTGGAGGCCGACGCGCTGGCCAGCGTGCAGATCCTCACCGTGAACGCCGCGGGCGAGAGCTTCCAGGTGATGGGCACGGCCGGCTTCGGCAGCACGCCTGACTTCTTCGACCTGCTCATCGCCTGCATGGAGGCCGGCGCCGAGCTGCGCATGATCGACGCGTTCACCGGCCGCAGGCCGGTCGTCGTGCCGCACCGCTACGCCACCGTCATGACCGACCCGGTGTGGGAGCCGATCAGGGAGCACATGCGCCACCCCGAGTGGGACTGGTTCGCCAGCGTGCCGCTCCTGGTGCGCGGCGAGCCGGTCGGCGTGCTGAACGCGTACTTCGCGCCGGGCCAGGAGATCGGCCGCACCGCGCTGGACTTCCTGATGGCGATGGGCGAGCAGGCGGCGCAGGCCGTCGCGTACGCGGCGCTGCTGGAGCGCGAGCGGGAGGTGGCGCGCCGCGAGGAGCGTCAGCGGCTGGCCCGCGACCTGCACGACTCGGTGGTGCAGCAGGTGTTCTCGATGGGCATGCAGGTGGAGTCGCTCGGCATGCTGTCCGCCCGTGGCGCGGTGGTGGACTCGGCGTACGTGACGCGGGTGGCGCAGGAGCTGGCCGGCATCTCCAAGGCGGTGCTCGGCGACCTGCGGGCCATGGTGACGGACCTGCACCCCACGGCGCTGTCGGACGAGGGCCTGCCGGCGGCGGTGCGGACGCTGGCGGCGGTCACCACCGGGCGTACCGGCTTCGAGGTGCGCGTCACCGTCACCGACCAGGACGACGAGCTCGGCGACCTGGAGCCGGAGCTGTGCGAGGACGCCTACCGGGTCGTCGCCGAGGCCCTGCACAACAGCGTCAAGCACTCGGGCGGCTCGCTCGTCACCATCGACCTCGCCCTGACCAGGCGCGGCACGCAGCGGTGGCTGACGTGCGAGATCGCCGACGACGGCCGTGGCCTGTCCGGGCAGCCGGCCGGGGAGGGCGGCTTCGGCATGACCGCCATGCGCGAACGCGCCGCCCGCTGGGACGGCGAACTGACCACGTCCGCACGTCCCTATGAGCGTGGAGCCGTCGTGCGGCTGGCGATACCGCTGCCGACCCTGCTGCCGGCCGGACCGAACCGACGACCTTCCTTGGGGACCTCATGAGCGTGGAGGTGCAGGCGATCGGCGTACTGGTGGTGGACGATCACGCCGTGGTCAGGCGGGGCGTGACCGCGTACCTGGAGGCGCTGGAGAACGTCGAGGTGGCCGGCGAGGCCGCGAACGGCCGTGAGGCGCTCGACTGCCTGGAGTCGCTCAGGACGCGCGGCCTGCCGCTGCCCAGGGTGGCGCTGATGGACCTGGTGATGCCGAAGATGGACGGCGTCGAGGCCACCGCCGAGATCGCCAGGCGGTTCCCGTCCGTGCGCGTGGTCATCCTGACCAGCTTCGGCGAGGTCGAGCGCATCCACGCCGCCCTGGAGCACGGCGCGGCCGGCTACCTGCTCAAGGACGCCGGCCCTTCAGAGGTGGCCGCCGCCATCAGGGCCGCCGCCAACGACGACGTCTTCCTCGGCGCGGCCGTGGCCAGGCGGCTGGTGCAGAAGATGCGCGCCCCGCACACGGGCGTCGCCGGCCTGACCAACCGCGAGCGCGACGTGCTGGTGCTGATCGCCGAGGGGCACTCCAACCGGGAGATCGCCGCCCGGCTGGTGATCAGCGAGCGCACGGCCCGCACCCACGTCAGCAACCTGCTGGGCAAGCTGGGGCTGCGCTCGCGTACGCAGGCGGTGCTGGTCGCGATGCGGGAGGGCCTGGTGCCGCCCCCGAGCTGAGACCCGGCCGGCTACGTCACTTGTCCTAGGACGACCGGGACGGCGGCCCCATCCGCCGCCGCGGCGCCGCTGCTTAGCATCCAGGCACGGCACAAGCTCGGCTAAGGAGAAGACGCGCGATGACCGGCTCCAGCCTCGAAGACGTCGTCAACGGTGTACGGACGAACCTGGTCGACCATCTACGCAACCTGCAGGCCGGGCCGAACGTCTATCCGGGGGTGCCGGCGGAGTACACGAACTGGCGGGACGAGCAGCTGGCCTGGCAGCGGACCTGCGTGCTGTTCAACCAGTCGTACCACATGGCGGAGCTGCTGCTCGAAGGGCCGGGCGCGCTCGCCCTGCTGTCGGGCCTCGGCGTGAACAGCTTCGCCAGGTTCCCCGTGCACAGTGCGAAGCAGTTCGTGCCGTGCACCCCCGACGGGTACGTGATCGGCGACGTCATCCTCTTCCGCCTGGGCGAGCAGACGTTCAACCTGGTCGGCCGCATCCCGGCGCTCAACTGGGTGCGCTACCACGCCGAGACCGGCGGCCACGACGTCACCGCGACCCTGGACGAGCGCTCGGCCGCCCGGCCCGACCCGTTCAACCGCAGGTCGTACCGCTACCAGATCCAGGGACCCAACGCGGCGCGGGTGATCGAGCGGGCCACCGGCGCGCCCGCCCCCGAGCTGAGGTTCTTCCACATCACCACGATCACCATCGCGGGCCGTGAGGTCCGCGCGCTGCGCCACGGCATGGCGGGCCAGCCCGGCTACGAGCTGTTCGGCCCGTGGGCCGAGGGCGAGGAGGTGCACGGCGCGCTGGTGGCGGCCGGCGAGGAGTACGGGATGCGGCTGGTCGGCGGGCGCGCCTACTCCTCCAACACGCTGGAGTCCGGCTGGATCCCCTCGCCGCTGCCCGCGATCTACACCGGTGCGGCGCTCAAGAGCTACCGCCAGTGGCTGCCCGCCGACGGGTACGAGGCCAACGCCTCCATCGGCGGCAGCTTCGTCTCCGACCGCATCGAGGACTACTACCTGACGCCGTGGGACCTCGGCTACGGCTCGTTCGTCAAGTTCGACCACGACTTCATCGGCCGCGACGCGCTGGAGGCGAAGGCCGCCGGGCCGCACCGCAGGAAGGTGACGCTCGCGCTGGACGCCGGCGACTTCCTCGCCGCGATCGGCTCGCAGCTGGACAAGGAGGGGCGGCCGGCCAAGTGGGTCGAGTTCCCCTCTGCGGTGTACGCGATGCACCCGTACGACCTGGTCAAGGCCGGAGGGGCGCCCGCCGGGATCTCGACGTGGATCGGCTACAGCGCCAACGAGCGCAAGATGCTGACCCTGGCCATGCTCGACGCGGAGCACGCCCACGAGGGCGTCCAGGTGTCGCTGGTGTGGGGCGAGCCGGACGGCGGCAGCGGCAAGCTCACCGTGGAGCAGCACGCCCAGGCCGAGATCGGCGCGACGGTCAGCCCGGTGCCGTACACCGAGGTCGCCCGCAAGATCTACGCCGACGGCGGCTGGCGCAAGGCGGCGCTCAGGTGACGGAAGACCGGATCCCCGACACTCCGCTGCTCGACCGCGCCCGGCGACTGCGCGGCTACCGGCTCAACAAGATGGCCATGGGGCTCGGCGACCCGGCCAACAGGGCGGCGTTCAAGGCGGACGAGCGGGCGTACCTGGACCGGTTCGGGCTGAGCGAGGAGGAGCGGCGCGCGGTGCTGGCCCGCGACTGGCGGGAGATGATCCGCCTCGGCGGCAACCTGTTCTTCATCCTGAAGATCTCCGCCGTCGACCCGATCCGCATCACCGAGATCGGCGCGCACCAGGCCGGCATGGACCACGAGACGTTCCTGCGCGAGCGGCTCGGGAAGAAGGGATAGGCCGTGGCCAGACTCCTCGGCGGCCTGGGCACCTCCCACGTGCCCTCGATCGGCGCCGCGCTCGACAAGGGCCTGCGCGACACCCCCGAGTGGAAGCCGTTCTTCGACGGCTACGAGCCGGCCCGGCGGTGGATCGACGAGCACCAGCCCGACATCGCGGTCGTCGTCTTCAACGACCACTTCAACGCGCTGTTCCTCGACCGCGTGCCCACGTTCGCGGTGGGCTGCGCGGCCGAGTACCAGCCGGTGGACGAGGGCTGGGGACCGCGCGCCGTGCCGCCCTTCGAGGGCGCCGCCGGGTTCGGCTGGCACCTGGTGGACACGCTGGTGGAGCACATGTTCGACCCGGAGATCATCCAGGAGATCAAGGTCGATCACGGGCTCCAGGTGCCGATGGAGCTGTTCTGGGGCCGCCCGGCCGGGGCGTGGCCGGTCAAGGTCGTGCCGATCTTCGTGAACGTGCTGCAGTACCCCATCCCGCTGCCCGCCCGCCTGTACGACCTCGGCAAGGTGCTGCGCCGCGCCATCGACCGCTACCCGGGCGACGAGACGTTCGTCGTGCTCGGCACCGGCGGCCTGTCGCACCAGCTCCAGGGCGCCCGCGCCGGGTTCGTCAACCCGGCGGCCGACCGCCGCTTCCTGGAGGACATCGCCTTCCGTCCCGACGAGCTGGCCGGGTGGAGCAGGGAGCGCTACATCGAGACGTTCGGCGGCGAGGGCGCCGAACTGATCATGTGGCTCGTCATGCGCGGCGCCCTCGACCCCGAGGTCGTGGTCAGGCACCGCCACTACTTCGTGCCCGCCTCCATGACCGGCGCCGGGATGATCGTCATGGAGAACGCGTGAGCACCTTCGTCCTGGTCCACGGCGCCTGGCACGGCGGCTGGGCGTGGCGGCGGGTCGTCCCGCTGCTGCGCGCGGCCGGTCACGAGGTGCACACGCCGACGCTGACCGGCCTCAGCGACCGCGCCCACCTGCTCGGCCCGCACGTCGGGCTCGCCGTCCACGTCCAGGACGTGGTGGCGCTCATCGAGGCGTACGAGCTGCGCGACGTCGTGCTCGTCGGCCACAGCTACGCCGGGCAGGTCGTCACCGGCGTCGCGGACCGCGTGCCGGAGCGGCTGGCGCTGCGGGCGCACCTCGACGCGTTCGTCGGCGACGACGGGGAACCCGCCATCGACCTGCTGCCCGCCACCGTCGCCGGGCACTACCGCGCGTCGGTGGCGGGGCCCGGTTTCGGGTGGCTCATCCCCGTACGCTCCCTTGAGGTGCTCGGCGTCACCGATCCCGCCGACCTCGGCTGGCTCACCCCCAGGCTCACCCCGCACCCGTGGGCGACATACACCGAGCCGCTGCGGCTGACCGGCAAGGGCGAGCAGGTGCCGGCCGCGTTCATCGAGTGCGTCGAGTGGATGCGGGTGTTCACCCCGCACGCCGAGCGCGCCGCCGCCCGCGGCTGGCCGGTGCACCACCTGGCCACCGGTCACGAGGCCATGGTGACCGCGCCGGGCGAGCTGGCCGAGCTGCTCCTGGGGCTGGCCGCCGGCTGAGGCGCCCGATCCGGCTTCCGTTGTGTGGAAAAAGAGGTAGTCACCGGCGGTGACGTGGCGCGAACGTGGATCCATCGGGCGCGTACGCCATCGCGCGCGCCCCGACGGACGAGCTGGAGGCGCCATGACCGGACGAGAGACCCTGCTCGACCCCACGGGCTCCGCCGCCAGGACGGCCGACGCCACCCCCGCCCCGCGGCCGGTGAGCCTGCGCGGGCTGACCGTCGGCTTGCTGGACAACGCCCGCCCCAACGCCACGAGGCTCCTCACGGAGCTGGCCGCCGAGCTGCGCCACCGCCACCGCACGGCCGGCTCGCTCCGCTACGTCAAGGACTGCGCGGGGCTGCCCGCAGGGGAGGAGCTGATCAAGGAGCTCGCGCAGGACTGCGACGTCGTGCTCACCGCCGTCGGGGACGGCGGCTCCTGCGCCGCCGCCACCGTGGCCGACGGCGTCGCGCTGGAACGTGCCGGAGTGCCCGCCGTGAGCGTCGTCACCGAGCCGTTCCTCGCGGCGGGCCGCGCCATGGCCGAGGTCTGCGGCTTCCCCGGGTACGCCTTCGCCGTCGTCCGCCACCCCGTCGCAGGTCTGGGCGCGGACGCGCTGCGCGGGCGGGCCGCCGAGGTGCTGCCCGGCGTGCTGCGCGTCCTCGGCGCCGGGGGAGGCCGGGCATGACCGCGATGCCGGTGGCCGGTGCGGAGGAGATCCGGGCCGCCATGGAGTACTACGCCCGGCAGGGCTGGACCGACGGGCTGCCGGTGGTGCCGGTTACCGGGTCGTACCTGGCCGAGTTCCTCGCCACCACCGACCGCGACCCAGAAGAGGTGCTGTTCGCCCTGCCGCACCTCGACCGGCGCTGCACCGTCCGGCTGGCCGCCATCAACGCCGCCATGGCCGGGTGCCTGCCCGCGTACTTCCCGGTGGTGCTGGCCGCGTGGGAGGCGATCGGCAGGGAGCCGCAGCTGAAGTGCGGGGTCTGGCAGAGCACGGCGGGCACCGCGCCGCTGCTCGTCGTCAACGGTCCCGTACGCGACCGCATCGGGCTCAACAGCGGAGGGGACGTCTTCGGCTCCGGGTTCCGCGCCAACGCCACGATCGGCCGGGCCGTCCGGCTGGCCGCCATCAACGTCTTCGGCCTGCGCCCGCACCTGCTCGACCAGGCCACCCAGGGCACGCCGGCCAGGTTCTCCGCCTGCATCGCGGAGAACGAGGAGGACAGCCCGTGGGAGCCGCTGCACTGCGAGCACGGCTTCGCCCCTGCCGACAGCGCCGTGACCGCGCTGGTCATCCGGTCGTGCCTGCACGTCGAGTCCCGCCACACCGGCTCGCCCGAGCAGCTCGCGCTCGACCTCGCCGGCTCCCTGCGCAGGACCGGCGCGCTCGTCCACGAGACCGGCAGCGCGCTCGTGGTGCTCGGGCCCGAGCACGCCGCCGTCTTCGGCGCGGCCGGATGGAGCAAGGACGACCTGCGCCGCTTCCTGCACGACCACGCCGTCAACAGCCGCGCCGAGCTGGCCGCCGTCGGCAAGGACGCCGTCTCACGGAACGGCCGCCACCGGCTTCCCGCCGACCATCCCGACGCGATCACCGACCGGTACGGCCTGAGCGCGACCCCGCACCGGGTCCCGGCGCTCGCCTCGCCGGAGGCGGTGGTGATCGCGGTCGCGGGCGCCGACAACGCCGGCGTCTCCACGATCCTCGAGACCTTCGCCCCCCACACCGGCCCCCTCCCCACGGCCCGCATCCGCGACCCCGCCTGAAGCGGCGCGCCTCCAGCACGGCCGGCGCTCGCAGGACCGCGCAGGCCCCGGGGACGTCCCGCCCAGGTCCCGCCCAGGTCCCGCCCAGGTCCGGGTCAGCCGCGCAGGCCGAGGGCGTCGGCGGCGCGGGCCAGGGCGGCGAGGTGGTCGTCCACCGTGGCCAGGCCCGCCCGCATGGTGTCGATGGCGATGTGGGTGGCCCCCGACTCGCGCCACCGGCCGGCCAGGCCGGCCACCTCGTCCGCGTCGCCCCGCCAGGCCAGCCGCCCCTCCATGCCGAGCGTGGAAGGGTCGCGCCCGGCCTGGGTGGCGGCCTCCTCGACCATCGCCTTGGCCTCGTCCAGTTTCGGCCCTGGACTCATCTGCGGGAACCAGCCGTCGGCCAGCCGCCCGGCCCGCCGGTAGGAGGGCGGCGCCTGCGCCCCGATCCAGACGGGGATCGGCCGCTGCACCGGCATCGGCGCCAGCCCGGCCCCCGTGACGCGGTCGAACTCGCCGTCGAACGTCACCGTCTGCTCGGTCCACAACCGCCGCATGAGCGCGATCTGCTCCTCGGACCGCCGCCCCCGGGTGGAGAAGTCCTGGCCGAGCGCCTCGAACTCGACCCGGTTCCAGCCCAGCCCGACCCCCAGCCTGAACCGCCCGCCGGTCAGCAGATCGACCTCGGCCGCCTGCTTGGCGACCAGCGCCGTCTGCCGCTGCGGCAGGATGATGATGCTGGTGACCAGCTCAAGCGAGGTCAGCGCGGCGAGATAGCCGAACATCACGAAGGGCTCGTGGAAGGTGGTGTGCACGTCGTACGGGCCGTCCCACCCCCGGTGCACGTCGGGGTCGGCGCCGAGCACGTGGTCGAAGGTCATCACGTGGGCGTAACCCAGCTCCTCGACCCCCTGGCCGTAGGCGCGCAGCGCGCCCGCGTCGCCGCCTAGCTCGGTCTGCGGGAAGACGACACCGATCCGCATCGCGTACTGCCTCCATCGAGAAGTGATCAACCCGCACCATCATCGCCGCGGAGCGAGCGATCGACCACGCGACGCTCCGGATCCCGGTGAACCGACCTCTCCCGCGCCGGCGGTAACCTACGCACGAGCCGCGAGGAGATGATCACCGATGAACAGGGGAGAAGAGGGCGGGCGTCTGCACGTCACGCCGCCCAAGACGTGGGCGGCCGGGCTGCCCGGCGTCACCCACGCGCTGGAATACTCCCTGGGCCAGACCAGCGTGCGCCGTACGGCGCTGACGCTGCTCAACGTCAACCAGGCGGCCGGCATCGACTGCCCCGGGTGCGCCTGGCCCGAGCCGGGCCGCAGGCACCGCAACGAATACTGCGAGAACGGCGCCAAACACGTCACCGACGAGGCCACCTCCCGCCGGGTGACCCGCGACTTCTTCCGCGAGCACCCGATCTCCGAGCTGGCCGGCCGCACCGACCAGTGGCTCAACCAGCAGGGCAGGCTCACCGAGCCGATGGTCAAGCGCCCCGGCAGCGACCACTACGAGCCGATCGGCTGGGACGACGCGCTCGGCCTGCTCGCCGGCGAGCTGCGCACCCTCGACCACCCCGGCCAGGCGCTCTTCTACACCTCGGGCCGGCTCGGCAACGAGGCCGCGTTCCTGCTGCAGTTGTTCGCCCGCGCCTACGGCACCAACAACCTGCCCGACTGCTCCAACATGTGCCACGAGTCCAGCGGCCACGCCCTCATCGAGACCCTGGGCGTCGGCAAGGGCAGCGTGAGCCTGGCCGACATCCACGACGCCGACCTGGTGTTCGTGGTCGGCCAGAACCCCGGCACCAACCACCCCCGCATGCTCTCCGCACTGGAGGAGACCAAGCGCTCAGGCGGGCGCGTCGTCGCGGTCAACCCGCTGCCCGAGGCCGGGCTGATGCGGTTCAAGCATCCGCAGAAGGCGCGCGGCATCGTCGGGCGCGGCACCCGCATCGCCGACGAGTTCCTGCAGATCAGGCCGGGCGGCGACCTGGCCCTGTTCCAGGCGCTCAACCTGCTGCTGCTCCAGGCCGAGGACGCGTGTCCCGGCACCGTGCTCGACCACGCCTTCATCGAGGCCCACACCACCGGCTTCGCCGAGTTCGCCGCGCACGCGCGTACGCTCGCCTGGCCCGACCTGCTGGCCGCCACCGGCCTGGAGCGCGCGCAGATCGAGCGCGTGCACGAGATGGTCCTGGCCAGTGAGAAGGTCATCGTGTGCTGGGCGATGGGGCTGACCCAGCACAAGCACGGCGTGGCCACCATCCGCGAGATCGTCGACTTCCTGCTGCTGCGCGGCAACGTCGGCCGTCAAGGCGCGGGCGTGTGCCCGGTGCGCGGCCACAGCAACGTGCAGGGCGACCGCACGATGGGCATCTGGGAGCGCCCGCCGCGGCCGTTCCTCGACGCGCTCGAGCGCGAGTTCGGCTTCACCCCGCCGCACAAGCACGGGCTCGACACGGTCGGCGCCATCCAGGCCATGCTGGACGGCCGCGCCCGGGTGTTCCTCGGCGTGGGCGGCAACTTCGTCCGCGCCACCCCCGACAGCGCCGTCACCGAGCGGGCCATGCGCGCCTGCAAGCTGACCGCGCACATCTCGACCAAGCTCAACCGCTCCCACACCGTCTGCGGCGAGACCGCGCTCATCCTGCCCACGCTCGGCCGCAGCGACCGCGACGTGCAGGCGGGCGGCGAGCAGTTCGTCACGGTCGAAGACTCGATGAGCCAGGTCCACGCCTCGCGCGGCCGGCTCGACCCCGCCTCGCCCCACCTGCTCAGCGAGGTCGCCATCATCAGCAGGCTGGCCCGCCGCGTCCTCGGCGACCGGCCCGACATCCCGTGGGAGACGTTCGAGGCCGACTACGGCGCCGTACGCGACCGCATCGCCCGCGTCGTGCCCGGCTTCGAGGACTTCAACGCCCGCGTCGCGGAGCCCGGCGGGTTCCGGCTGCCCAACCCGGTCAACGAGCGCGTCTTCCGCACCCCGAGCGGCAAGGCCGTCTTCACCGCCAACGCCTTCACCCTGCTGGAGGCGCCGCCCGGCCACCTCATCCTGCAGACGCTGCGCTCCCACGACCAGTGGAACACCGTCCCCTACTCCGACGACGACCGCTACCGGGGCATCCGGCACGGCCGCCGCGTCGTGCTCGTCAACCCCGGCGACCTGGCCGAGCTGGGCTTCGCCGACCGCGACGTGGTGGACCTGGTCGGCGTCTGGCACGACGGCGTCGAGCGCCGCGCGCCCGGCTTCACCGTGGTCGCCTACCCCGCCGCGCGCGGCTCGGCCGCCGCCTACTACCCGGAGACCAACGTCCTGGTGCCGCTCGACAGCGTGGCCGACGGCAGCAACACCCCGACCTCGAAGTCGGTCGTCATCCGGCTGGAACGCCCGGCGGCCTAGGGGTTTCGACGCCGGCAGCGAAAAGCGTCCGGCGCGCTCATCAGACGTCGGATCGTGCCGGGCGCGGGCACTAGGGTTGCCGCATGCAGATAACTACGGAGAGTAGCATCATGCGGACTCTCAGATACGATCTACCGGCGTCGCTGGTGGTGTTCCTCGTCGCCGTGCCCCTGTCCCTGGGCATCGCCATGGCCGCCGGCGCGCCGCTCGCCGCCGGGCTGATCGCCGCCGCCGTGGGCGGCATCGTCGCGGGCCTGCTCGGCGGATCGCCTCTCGTGGTCAGCGGCCCGACGGCCAGCCTGACCGTGGTCATCGCCGGGCTCGTGCACACCTACGGCTGGCAGGCCACCTGCCTCATCACCATCCTGGCGGGCGGTGTCCAGGTGCTGCTGGGCGCGTTCAAGGCGGCGCGGGCCGCGCTCGCCGTCTCGCCCGCCGTCGTGCACGGCATGCTGGCCGGCGTCGGCATCGTCATCGCGCTCGCCCAGCTCCACGTGGTGCTCGGCGGCAGCCCGCAGCACTCCGCGTGGGACAACCTCGTCCAGCTCCCCGGCCAGATCGCCGACCTGCACGGGCACAAGGTCATGGTCGGCGTGCTCACCGTCTCGGTGCTGCTCGTCTGGAACCGGCTGCCCAAGCACGTCAGGGCCGTCCCCGCGCCGCTGGCCGCGCTCGTCGTGGCCGCCGCCACCGCCTGGCTCTTCCATTGGAACGTGACAAGGATCGACCTGTCCGGCGCGCTCGGCTCCTGGTCCCCGCCCGAGCTGCCGCAGGCCGACTGGCACCAGATCGCCGGAGCCGCGCTGCTGGTGGCGCTGCTCGCCGGCGCCGAGTCGCTGCTGTGCAGCGTCGCCACCGACGGCACCCACAGCGGGCCGCGCGCCGACCTCGACAAAGAGCTGTCCGGGCAGGGCGTGGCCAACGTGGTGAGCGGGTTCCTCGGAGGGCTGCCCGTGGCCGGGGTGATCGTGCGCAGCACCACCAACATCCGGGCGGGGGCGCGTACGCACTGGTCGGCCGTCCTGCACGGCGGCTGGGTGCTGCTGTTCGCGCTCTGCCTGGGCTGGACGATCCGGCTCATCCCCATGGAGGCGCTGGCCGCGCTGCTGGTCTTCATCGGCATCAGGACGATCAGCCTCGGCCACGTCAGGAAGGTGCACGGGCACAACGAGGTGCCCGTCTACCTCGTCACGCTGACCGGCGTCGTCGTGATCGGCCTGGCCGAGGGCGTGCTGGCCGGGCTCGCCCTGGGCGCGCTGCTCGCGCTGCGGCGGCTCACCCGCGTCACGGTCGACAAGCGCGAGGAGCCGAACGGCCGCCTGCACGCCACGGTGTCCGGCTCGCTCACCTTCCTCGGCGTGCCCCGGCTGACCGCCGAGCTGCGCGCCATCCCGGCCCGCGCCGACGTCGACCTCGACCTCAACATCGACTTCATGGACAACGCCGCCTTCGAGGCCATCCACTCCTGGCGGCTCGACCACGAGCGGCTCGGCGGCACCGTCACCATCGACGAGCTGCACGACGAGTGGTACTCGATGGCGGCCAGCGGGGCCCGCATGTTCCCCGCCAAGAGCCCGCCCAAGCCGGCCGGGCACTGGTGGCTGCCGTGGACGCATCCCCGCCGCCGGACGACCGGGGTGCAGGAATGCCGGCTCACCCAGGGCGCGGCCGAGTTCCACCGCCGTACGGCGCCGCTCGTGCGCCCCATCTTCACCGAGCTGGCCGGCCGGCAGCAGCCCAGCCACCTGTTCATCACCTGCGCCGACTCCCGGATCATGCCGAGCCTCATCACCAGCAGCGGCCCCGGCGACCTGTTCACCGTCCGCAACATCGGCAACCTCGTGCCCTGCGCCGGCTCAGAGCCCGCCGACGACTCGGTGGGCGCCGCCATCGAATACGCCACCCGCGTCCTCGACGTCCACACCATCACCGTCTGCGGCCACTCGGGCTGCGGCGCGATGGCCGCCCTGCTCGGCGGCCCCGCCACCACCGCCGGCCTGCCCCAGCTCGAAAGCTGGCTGCGGCACGGCGCCGCCGGCCTCGACCGGCTGGCCGCCGAGCGCGGGCCGGACGCCTCCCTCGACCGGCTCTGCCGGCTGAACGTCCAGCAGCAGCTGGAGAACCTCAGGACCTACCGCCGCGTCGACGAGCAGGTCAGGGCCGGGCAGCTCAAGCTGGTGGGCCTCTACTTCGACATCGCCACGGCCCGCGTGCACGTCGTGCCGCCGCGCAGCCCCGCGGCTCCGGCGGAGCCCAGCCAGCGGTGACCCCGCCGCGCGCCCTCGCCGGCCGGAGCGGCGGGGGCCCGCTTTCAGCCGAACTCCTTCGCCACCAGCACGAACGAAGCGGCGCCCATGGCCACGTAGGCGAGCGTCAGCAGCACCGCCCCCACCACGATCAGCACCCGGCGGCCCAGCGGCGGCCGCCCGGACATGTCGTCGTCGTGCATAACGGGACGCTAACATCCGGTGACCCGCTGTCACCGCGAACCGCCGCTCAGCCGAGCACGTTCTCGTGCAGCGCCCGCAGCACGGCGTTCGCACGATCGCGCGCCCCCAGCTTGGCCGGCAGCGCCGAGACGTGATTCGTCACCGTCCCCTCGGCCAGGAAGAAGAGAGGATTCGGGAGAAGTAGAAGCTAGAAGTTCAGTTCTCCCTGTTGCTGTAACCGTTGCCTGTGAGTGAACTCTGGTGAGCCCATGTCAGGCAGCCGCCGGTTGCCCGGCGGCGGTCCCGGCCGGGCCGGGTTCCTGCTTCATCCCGCTGCGCATTGTGCGGCCAGCGCCGTGGTGGCCTTGTGCAAGGCGTCGGCGCGGACATTCGCCACGCGGGCGTGATGGCGGGCCAGACGGTCGGCAGCCTTGCGCCTCTTGTTCGAACCTTTGACCTTGCGGGACAGGCGCGGCCAAGGCGCCGGAGCTTCCGCAGACCGGCGCGCAGCGCTTTCGGCCCGGCGACCTCGATGAGCCGCCCGCCATCGTCCACGCCGGTCAACACTTGGCGGCCAGACCCCCGTTCCAGGCGAACCGCGCCGCGCCCGCGTGAGAGGCCAGCGCTCGCTCCTGCGAGGGCGTCGGTTCCAAAGCGAACCGATACGCCTGGGTGACCTTCACCCGGACTCCCCTCCCGTGGCACCCGCGCCGAACAGCACCGGCGCCCCGACCACGACGCATCCGGCCAGCATCGCCAGCCCTGCCCACGCATCGGGGCCGATTCGCCGCATGCCGCCACTGTACGGCGCGGGACGGCCGCCGAGGAGGTGCCGGAAGTCATGGGTACGCGCTTCCGGCGCCGGCGGCTCAGGCTCAGCGGAGGGGGTCGAACTCGCGGAGCGCGGCGGGCTGCTTGCCCGTGGTGATCTGCTCGGCGAGCAGGCGTCCCGTGGCGGGGCCGTGCGCCATGCCCCACATGCCGTGGCCGCCCGCGACGTACACGCCGGGCCGCCCGGTCGCGCCCACCAGCGGACGCCCGTCCGGGGTGACAGGGCGGGGGCCCACCCAGACGTCGGTGCGCTCCTCCCACCGGACGCCGTCGAGCAGCGGCCGCGCCGAGGCGATGATCGCCTCAAGCCGGGCCGGCACCAGCGGCGCGTCGGGGGAGCGGAACTCCATCGTCCCCGCCACCCGCAGCTTGCCCTGGTACGGCGTGCACGCCACCCGCACCTCGGGCAGGTAGATCGGCCCGGGCACCGGACGATCGACGGGCACGGTGAAGGAGTAGCCGCGGCCCGCCCGCACCTGCGTCCGCACGCCCCACTGCGCGGCCAGCTTGGGCAGCCACGCCCCGGTCGCCACGACGACCGCGTCCGCCGTCAGGGTGGTGCCCTTGGACGAGCTGACGGTGACCTTCCCGCCGTCGCCGCGCACGTCGGTGACCTCGAAGGCGTACACGGTGGCGCCCCTGCTCATCACCGACCTGCCGAGGGCGTGCACGAACGCGCCCGGGTCGACGTACCGCTGCCCGTCGATCCGCACTCCCGCCGTCAGCGCGCCGGACGCGAGCGGCACGTGCTCGACGAGCTGCTCGCGGCGGAGCGGGGCGTGCGCGACCTGCTGCCCGGCGGCGGAGATGCGGCGCAGCTCGTGCAGCAGCGCCCGTGCCTGCTTGGGCGTGCGGAAGCCCGCGGTGATCGGGGCGTGCACGAGCGGCGCACGTACGCCGTTGTACGTGAGCACGTCGAACGCCTCGATGCTCTCCTCGTTGAGCGGCAGGTTGGCGCGCACGGCCCGGGTCCACGACGGCCACCGGCAGTTGGCGGCGAACCGCAGCAGGAACGACCACAGCCCCGGGTCGAGGGTGGCCGGCACGTGCAGCGGAGCGGACGGGCTCAGCAGCGAGCGCAGCCCGTAGCGCAGCACGGACGGCTCGTTGAGCGGGATGGCCAGCCCGGGGGAGATCCATCCCGCGTTGCCCCAGGACGCCCCTCCTGCCACGCCCTTGCGGTCGACCACCTCGACCTCGACACCGCGCTCCTGCAGGAACCACGCCGTCGACAGGCCGACGATGCCCGCGCCCACCACGATCACCTTGCGCGGCCAGCCGCTGCCCCCGTCGACCATGACGCCCTTCCTCTCCTCGCTGCTTACGGGGACAGCATGACCCCGGCGAGGCGGGGGAGCGCTGTACGGACGCGACAATCCGGCTGCCTGGATTGTGCGGGTCTCACAACGGGGTGCCGCGCCTCAACCGATCGAATGGCGGACGTCGTTCGAATGGCGGAGAACCGGCCCGGATCACTCGCCGAGGGCCTCCAGCTGGATGATCATGGCGAGGCGCTGCCGGGCGTCGTCCAGGTCGAGCGGGGTGATCTCGCCGATCTTGCGCAACCGGTTCCTGACCGTGTTGGGATGCACGCCGAGCCGCTCCGCCGCCGCCACCGGGTCGCCCTGCGCCTCCAGCCAGGCGCGCAACGTCGCGACGTACCGGGTGCCGTGCCCGGCGTCGTGCCGCCGCAACGCGCCGACCGGCCCCCTGGCCGGAGTCCTTCCGGTACGCGCCGCGACCCGCAGCCGCTGCAGCAGGATGTCGCCCCACGACTCGTCGTACACCGGCGGCGCCCCGCCCGCGCTCTCGTGCAGCGCCAGGCACTCGTCGGCCTCCTGCCGCCCGGCCGGCAGCTCCGCGACCCCGGCCGGCGCGCCGATCCCGGCCACCAGCTCCACCTGCGCGGGCAGCGCCGCCTGCAACGCCGCCACCCACGCCGGTGCCGCCCCCGCCTCCTCGCCCGGCAGGATCGTGTAGAGCGTGTTGCCCAGCAGCGTGCTGCGTCCGGGGCGCGACCAGCCGAACCCCGTGGTCGCCCGGTCGAAGGCCAGCAGCAGCGCGGCGTGCCGGTCGGCGGCGGCGCCCGCGCGTACCGCGATGACCCGCATCTGGCCCGGCGCCAGCCCGAGCTGGCTCAGCGCGGTCACCGCGTCGGCGCTGCCCTCCAGCAGCCGGATCACCAGGTCGGACTCCACCTGACGCTCCAGGTCCGCGCTCGCGCGGGAGCGCAGCAGGTGCAGCGCCACCGTACGCGCCCCGTCGGCCAGCGCGGTGAGCCGCCGCCCCGTCAGCGGCCTGTCGCAGGTCACCCACACCGTGCCCAGGACCTCGCGGCCGGCCCGCGCCGCCACCGCCATCCGCCCGGTCAGCCCGTACGCCGGGTCGGGGTCCACGAAGATGGGCCCGTCCGACGCGGCCAGCCGCGACAGCACCCCCCGCTGCTCGAACAGCTCGCGCAACCGCTCAGGAACCTGCCTGGCCAGGATCGTCTCCAGCCGCGCCGGGTCGCCCGCCTGCTGCGAACGTGAGTACGCCAGCACCCGCGACAGCCGGTCCTCGATCGTCACCGCCGCCCCGACCACGTCCGCCAGGCTGTCGGCCAGCGCGAACAGGTCAGTCGGGCCCCGCCCCGACTCGGTCTCCCTGCCCTCCAGCACCAGCCCGTACACGACCCCGGTGAGCTGGCTCCACGACACCGCCGGGTCGATCAGCAGCACCGCGACCCCGACGTCCTGCGGCACCTCGCGCGCCGCCTCCTCGCCCGCGCGCACCAGCACCGCCGTCGCGCGGGCCGCCTCCGCCCACGTGATCGCCTCCGGCACCGAGGCCGCGCCCACCGCCAGCAGCACGTCGCCCGTCACCCGCTCGTCGGTCGGGTCGGGAATCGCGACGCTGCGCAGCTGCGCCGTGCGCGCGTCCGTCCGGCCGGCCAGGCGCACGCCGTACCCGCCCAGCACGTTGACCAGGCGGTCCAGTCTGACCACGGTTTGTCCTCCGTGTTCGGGTCGCGTGGCGGGACGGCGCGTCCCGCCACGCAACCTGCCCGTTCTAGGCGGCTTCGTACCGGCGCTGGCAGGTGATGCAGAACCGCGCCAGCGGCCGGATCTTCAGCCGCTCGAACGGGATGCCCGCCTCGCACTCCGAGCAGCGGCCGTATGTGCCCTCCGCCACGCGATCCAGCGCCTGCGTCAGCTCGGCGATCGCACGGTCGGCCGCGGCCAGGTCCACCAGCAGCTCCTGGTACTGGGCGTCCGCCCCGGTGCCGTCGCTGGCCTCGGCCCGCAGGCCGAGCAGGTGCCGGCTCCGGCGCTCGAGCTGCTGCTGCAGCTCCTCACGCAGTTCCTGGAGCTGCACGGTGCTGAGGTGAGAGTCGATCATGACGTGATCCCCTTTCTGGGAGTACGTGGAACGAGAACCGCGACAGGTCGTGCCGCGGAAGCCTTCCTGCCTGCCAGGGCAGCCCCGGCCCGCTTCACCGGCTGGGTGGCCGGGACACGGCCCTCCTCATCGGCCTCGCCGGCTGATGCGGGAGGCCAGCTCCGGGTGGCGGCCCATGTGGGACAGGCCGCGGATGGTCGCGTACTCGGGCTCGGGCACGGTGTTGACCGGCATGCGCAGCGCCGTTTGCAGGCGGTGCAGGAGCCGCCGCTGCCGGGCGCCGCCTCCGGTGACGGTCAGGGCCGGCACGGACGGGCGTACGTCGTCGGGCAGCCGCCGCACGAGGGCGGCGGTCATCTCCACGACCCCGTCCAGCGCGTACGGCAGCAGGCCCGCGCTGGTGGTGGCGCCGAGCTGGAGCGCGGCGGCGTCGAACACGGCACCTTCGCGCACCGCGACCGCCTCCACGATCCCCGCCCCCACATCGAGCAGCAGGAACGGCTCCGCCCCCACCACATCCAGCCCCGCCCCGACGGCGGCGGCCACCGGCTCATCCACCAGCCACACCCCACACCCACCGCCTCGGGCCCCACCGGCCAGGCCGTCGCCGTGGGCGCCATCGGCCAGGCCGTCGCCCGAGAGGCCGCCGGGCAACTCGTCGGGAGAAGCCCCGGAGCTCCGGCCGGCCCCGCTGCCGGCTGCGGCAGGCACCCGCTTGACAGAATCCCGGGTGACGGGACGCCCGGTGACGGCCTCGACCACCGCGGTGTGCACGGCACGGCGGTCACTCTGGGTCGCCGCCAAGGGCACACCGACGAGCACCTGTTCAAGGGGTTCGTCAGGAGGTCTGGCGTCGTGAAGCGCCTGGCGTACCAGCCGGAGGCATGCGGCCGGGTCAGCCACCATCCCATGACGCATCGGGCGTATCGGAACGGCGGAGTCCTCGGGCGCGACGCCGAACACGTCGGACGAACGGTCGGCGATCGCGGACCCGCGCGACGTACGCGTACGCGCCGTCCCAAGATCCAGCGCCACGAACCCTCGCCCGAGACTCATACCGCCCTCCTCGGACGACGGTGGACATGCGATGACCTGATCACGGCCATGACAAATGGCTCCTTGCTGTAGATGAAGCGACTGGGACGGCACAACCACCACCCCACGAACCCGACCGCCGGACCCTCCCCTGCCGCCCAGCGCCGCGACGTTCGGGGCGCAAGGGCACTGAAGTGCGCCCGGCACCTCAGCCGTCCCGGTCGAGGCCGCCGCATGCAGCCGTAGGTGCCGGACGTTGCAGGCCGGGGAGGGCGGTGGACATCCGCGGCGCACCCATGGGACGACCGACGACGCACAGCACCCGAAGCAGCCCAGTGCGCGTACACCTGCCAGGAGGCCATGGGCATGCGGACACCCGCCAGACGATCAAGGCACGCGAACATGCCAGCCCGGCCGGCGTGCGTCACGTGTCGGTGCGGCCGGCGCGCACGGAGACGCACCGGCGCAGCCGGCGTGCTGACGCGTGCACACGGGATTGGCGTGCTGACGCGCAGACGCGGTCAGTGTGCCGGTGCTTGCTGGCGTGCTGACGCGGTTGGCATGCCGGCGCTCGCTGGTGTGCGGGCGCGGGTTTGCGCGTCGGCGCTCACTGGCGTGTGGACGCTTGCCGTTCGGCGATCGGTGCGTTGTGCGTGTGCCGGGGCGGAGATGTGTGCGGGCGGCAAGCTCGCATACGTTCAGCTCCCGGCAGCGAGGCCGCGGGTTGCGAGGTGGGAGGGGTCAGGCCGACGGCGGGCTGCGGGAGCCCGCGGTGCGGTGGCCGAACTGCTGCGGGTCGCGGATCGCGGGGCCGTCGGCGGCCGGCGAGGGCATGAGCGCCAGGTGGGCGGCCTCGCCGTTGCGGGTGCCGCGCAGGGGCGGCCACAGCGACGGCGTGTGGTGCTCACGGGCGTTGCCCGCCTGCGGTGGCAGGCTCGACAGCTTGTCCTTGTATGCGCCGGCGAGCCACACCTGCCCCGCGGACCCGCCGGACAGGCCCACCTGGCCGCCGCCGTACCAGGCGACGGAGAAGGTGGTGGCCACGAGCAGGGACAGCAGGACCAGGCCCATCACACCGCCACGCGGCGCGATGAGCCCCCGTGGGGTCAGCCCTGGTCCCGTCATACGGCCGACCATAGCCCAGGAAATGCGAAAAGGCATGCCCGTATCTCCGCCCCGCCCCGGCGATCCCAAAAGGCGGCGCATCCCCACCGCCCGATGTCTCGTGGCTCGCGCCTTCATGAGCCCCGCCAGTCACACGACCTCGTCAGCTATCGGTCAGAGGTAGTGGCCGATGTTTTCTTCGCGTTGTTCCTGCTGGACCCTGGGGGCCGGTTTGGCGACGGCGTTCGGGCGGATCTCCGGGCCGAGTTCCGCGCCGGGCTCCAGGACGGTGATGGTGAGGTCGTCGTCCCTGACGCCGACGTGGGCGCGCTGGCCCTCGTGCAGGGTGCCGTTGAGCAGGAGCCGGGAGAACGTGTTGTCCAGCGTGCGCTGGATCATGCGGCGCAGCGGCCGGGCGCCGAAGGCCGGCTGGTAGCCCTCGTGGGCCAGCCAGTCCACCGCCCCCGACTCCATCTCCAGCTCCACGCCCTGGGCGTGCAGCCGCCGCCTGGTCTCGTCCAGCAGCAGTGAGGTGATCTCGCGCAGTTGCTCGGCCTCCAGGCCGCGGAACATGATGATCTCGTCGATCCGGTTCAGGAACTCGGGACGGAACCGCTGCTGGAGCAGCCGCAGCAGCTGCCCGCGCAACCCCCGGGCCCCCTCGCCTGGATGGGCCATGATGATGTCCGCGCCGATGTTCGAGGTCATGATCAGCACGCTGTTCCTGAAGTCGACCGTACGCCCCTGCGCGTCGGTCAGCCGCCCGTCGTCCATCACCTGGAGCAGCAGGTTGAACACGTCGGGGTGGGCCTTCTCGATCTCGTCGAGCAGGATCACCGAGTACGGCCTGCGCCGCACCTGCTCGGTCAGCTGCCCCGCCTCCTCGTAGCCGACGTAACCAGGGGGCGCCCCGACGAGCCTGGAGACGGTGTGCCGCTCCTGGAACTCGCTCATGTCCAGCCGGATCATCCGGTCCTGCTCGCCGAAGAGCGACTCGGCCAGCGCCCGTGCCAGCTCGGTCTTGCCGACCCCGGTGGGCCCGAGGAAGAGGAACGAGCCGATCGGGCGGTCGGGGTCGTTCATCCCGGCGCGGGAGCGGCGTACGGCCTCCGACACCGCCGCCACCGCCTCGTCCTGGCCGATCACCCGCCGGTGCAGGTGCTCTTCGAGGCCGAGCAGCCGTTCGCGCTCTTCCTGGGTGAGCTGGGAGACGGGGATGCCGGTGGCGCGGGAGACGACCTCGGCGATGTCGTCGGGGGTGACCTCGGCGAAGCCGCGCCGGCTGGTCCTGGTCTCCTCGATGCGGGCCTTGAGCGCGGCGATCTCGTCGCGCAGCTCGCGGGCGCGGTCGTAGTCCTCGCGTTCGACCGCCTGGTCCTTCTCGCGCTGCCGGTGCTCCAGGTCCTCCTCCATCTCGCGGGTGCCGGCGGGGGTGGTCCTGGTGTGCAGCGCGACCCTGGCGCCCGCCTGGTCCATGAGGTCGATGGCCTTGTCGGGCAGGAACCGGTCGGAGATGTAGCGGTCGGACAGCTCGACCGCGGCCACGAGCGCGTCGTCGGTGAACTTGACCTGGTGGTGGGCTTCGTACCGGTCGCGCAGGCCGCGCATGATCTCGATGGTGTCCTCGACGGTCGGCTCGGGCACCAGGATGGGCTGGAAGCGGCGTTCGAGCGCGGCGTCCTTCTCCATGTACCTGCGGTACTCGTCCAGCGTGGTCGCGCCGATGACGTGCAGCTCGCCGCGGGCGAGCGCGGGCTTGAGCATGTTGGAGGCGTCGATCGCGCCCTCCGCGCCGCCGGCGCCGACGATGGTGTGCAGCTCGTCGATGAAGACGATCAGCTCCTCGCTGTGCGCGCGGATCTCCTCCATCAGCTTGCTCAGCCGCTCCTCGAACTCGCCGCGGTACTTCGTGCCGGCGACCAGGCCGGCTACGTCGAGCTGGACGACCCGCTTGCCGCGCAGCGTGTCGGGCACCTCGCCGCTGACGATGCGCTGCGCGAGCCCCTCCACGATCGCCGTCTTGCCCACGCCGGGCTCGCCGAGCAGCGCCGGGTTGTTCTTGGTACGCCGCGACAGCACCTCCACCGCCTGCGTGATCTCGTCGTCCCTGCCGATCACGGGGTCGATGCCGCCCTCGTCGGCGGTGGCCGTCAGGTCCCTGCCGAACTGGTCGAGCGTAGGGGTGGTGCTCGGCTGCGGAGGCTGGTGCGGCATCGGCTCGGCGGCGCCCCTGCTGTCCTGCACGAACGACTCCGGGGTGAGCCTGGCGTGGCGCAGCAGCCGCCCGGCGGCCGACAACGGGTTCGCCGACAGGGCGAGCACCAGGTGCCGCGCCCCGATGTACGACGCCGCCGTGGCCCTGGCCACCTGCCGCGCGTCCAGCAGGGCCCGCTTGGCGGCGGGCGCCAGGCGTACCGGGCCCTCGCGCGGCTCGCGCTGCTCCACGGACTGCTCCACCTCCGTGGCCAGCGCCGCCGGGTCGGCCCCCGCCTGCTCCAGCATCACCCGGGTCGACTCCACCTGGGTGGCGGCCCACAGCAGGTGCTCGGTGTCGAGGTAGCCGGCTCCCCACGAGGCCGCCTTCTGGGCGGCGGTGCGGAGCAGCTCGATGGCGTCCTCGCTGAGCAGCCGTTCGAGATCGACCCGCCGGTTGTACGGCGGCGGCCCGAGCCCGAAGAACCTGGCCAGCAATTCGTCCATGGGGCCATAGCCGTAGTGCCAGTAATCACCAGAGGTCATGGGTCCCCCTTCACATGACGTCACTTCCGGGCCGCCTACCCCTGCCCGTACGCCATAACCACAGGGTGGACGAGCGCGATCTTGCCTTGGCGGGGCCCGCGCTCGGCCGCCGCGTGCGCCCGCGCCGCCTCCTCCAGGGGGAAGGGCCGGCGTGCGGCTCGGGCACGGTTCCCATGGCGAGCGCGTCCGGCGTACCGAACCTGTCGAACAGCACTGCGAACGAGACGGCCTCCTTCGATGTCACGGTGATCAGCGCGCACTACCGTAGGTCGGGCAGCCGGGACGGCCGCTCGGCCACGGGCGAAGTGAGAGGCGCGACGATCACAGTGACTCGGAAAACCCGGACGGACGCCGCCCCCAAGACGCCGCCCCCAACCGGCGGCGCATCGTGGAGGCCCCGCGGGCCGTGTGCGCCGGCGAGGGGCCCGAGCCGCCCACGCACGAGATCGCCCGGCGCGCCGGCCGACCCGGATCCCCGGCGTGGGCTGTGCACCCCGGCCGGGACGCCGCGGCGGCGGGCAGGCTGACGGATCTCCTGCTCACCGGCCTGGCCCGCTGACCGAAAGGCCGGAACGAATCAGGTCCGTGACTTGTTAATTCACCTTCGATCAGTTTCGATCGGTACTATGGCCGTCGGCGAGGAGGAGTATGACCAACGTGGCCACAGACGCATCACCGGCTGAGGACCAGGCGGCGGCAGCCGACGCGGCGGGCCGGCTGCCCGACGAGCGCCGTAACCGGCTGGTCGATCTGCTCCGGCGGCGCGGCATCATGCGCGTCCACGACCTGGCCAGCGAGCTGGCCGTCTCGGCGATCACCATCAGGCGTGACATCACGCTGCTGGCCGAGGAGGGCGTCATCCGCCGGGTGCGCGGCGGGGCCACGCTGACCGAGCCGCCCGAGCCGGCGTCCGCCCGCGAGCCGGCGGAGAGCCCCGGCCAGGGGGCGGCGTCGCTCACGGTGGGCATGGTCGTCCCCTCGCTCGACTACTACTACCCCGACGTGATCCGCGGCGTCCGCGAGGCGGCAGCGGCGGCGGGGGTGCGGGTGGTGCTGCGCGGGGCCACGTACCAGGTGGCCGACGAGCGGCGGCAGCTCGCCTCGCTCATCGACTCCGTCGGTGTGGACGGCCTGCTGGTCGCGCCCACCACCGAGAGCGACGAGGGCGAGGAGCTGGTCCGCTGGCTGCAGACGGCGGGCGTGCCGGTCGTGCTGATCGAGCGGGCCGCCGCCGTCGGGCCCTACCGGGAGGCCATGGAGTCCGTGGTCAGCGACCACGCGCTCGGGGCGGCGATGGCCGTGCGCCACCTCGCCGCGTTCGGCCACCGCAGGGTCGGGCTGATCACCACGATCACCAGCCCCACGACGCCGCACGTGCGCGCCGGGTGGCGGCTGGCCTGCGAGGAACTGGGGCTGGAGACGGACGGCACGCCCCAGGCCCGTACGGTGGACCGCCGCGACCCCGGCTGGGCGCGGGCGCTGGACGACGTGCTCGACGCCTGCCTGGCCTCGGGCACCAGGGCGCTGCTCGTGCACTCCGACCCCGAGGCCATCTCGCTGGTCGAGCGCTGCCAGGACCGCGGCATCAGGGTGCCCGACGACCTGGCGGTGGTGACGTACGACGACGAGGTGGCCGAGCTGTGCGACCCGCCGCTCACCGCGATCAGGCCGCCGAAGACCGACATCGGGCGCGCCGCGTTCGCCCTGCTGCTCGAACGCCTCCACGACCCCAGCAGGCCCGCCCACCGCGTGGTGGTCGGGCCCCAGCTGATCGTCCGCCACTCGTCGTCCTGACCCGCCCGTCTCGGGGGCGGGCGGGTCAGGGGCGCAGCAGGCGGGCGGGGTCGAGGGCGTCGCTCGTGCCGTCGGGCCAGGTCACGAGGCATGACGCGCCGTCCCATGACACGGCGGGCGGTCCGGCGGGCTCGCCCGTGCCGAGGTGGACGGCGACGTCGTACCAGACGTCCGTACGCGCGGGGCCGCTCGTCGCCCGCCATGGCACCAGCGTCCAGTGACCGAGCGGCGAGGCGTCGTCGGCCGCGGTGACGCCACCGTCGTCCAGCCCGGCGCTCCACACGCCCGAGCAGGTCTTGCCGTTGCTCACGACCGACCCGGCGTCCTGATCCGGCCCGTCGGCCGGGAGCGGCCAGCCGCCGACGCGCAGCCGTCCCGCCTGCTCAGAGGATTGGACGCGGACCAGCCGCACCTCCCACGCACCCCGCACCACCGACAGCACCTCCAGCCAAGGCCCGAGCCGCACCTCGCCGGAGCGCCCTGAGCCGTGGTCGGGAGCGTCCTCGTCGGGAGTAACCCAGTGCGCCTGCCACCGGGACGCTCCCGCGACCGTTCCGGTGGCGAGCCGTTCCAGGCCGAGCGTGTCGAAGCCGGTCCTGTGGCTCGGCTCGCCGGACTCGGACAGCAGCGTGACCGACTGGTCGAGCGGCCGCCCCGCGTGCGGTCCGGCGAGCAGGGGAGAGGTGGTGGTGGAGTAGCCGAGGCGGGCGTAGAGGGGGGAGTCGGTGAGGTTCGAGCCCGGGCGTGAGTGGTCGGTGCCGTGGTTGACGACCCGTACGACGCCGTCCGCCCGCGTCCCCCCGACCAGCCAGCCGGGAGCGGCGACCACGCGCTGGAAGTCGTCGCGCTCGACCGGCAGCGGCTCCTCCACGGCGGTCCACACCGGGTGGTCGGCGGGCAGGGTCAGGCCGAAGAGCCCCTTGGCCGCCCAATAAGGCGACCCTGGCCCCGAGTACGACTGCGCGATCGGCCGCCACGGCCCGTGCCAGCCCAGCGTCAGCAGCCCGTCCTCGCCCGGCGCGCCGTGGGAGACGAAGTGGCGGGCGATGCCGGAGGCGGCCCGGCGCAGCAGCCCGGGTGACGGGGAGTCGAGCTCGTAGCGGGCGCCCAGCCAGAAGGGCACGGCGGCGGCGAAGCGGTAGGTGAGGCTGCGCCCCTGGATGAGCGGCGAGCCGTCGGCCCCGACCAGGTGCACCGCGTCCTGCAGATACCGTTCGAGCCGCCGCAGGTAGACGGGCCTGCGCGACTCGGCGTCCGGGCTGCCGGCGGCCATCTCGGTCCAGATGAGCGGGTAGAACTGCAGCGCCCATCCGGCGTAGTGGTCGTAGGCGCGCTCGTCGCCGTCGGCGTACCAGCCGTCCTGGCGGGCGAAGCCGTCGGTCAGCGCCAGGCCGGCCTCGATGTCGTCCGCCGAGTACGGCCCCCCGACCGAGGCCAGGAACTGCTCGACGACGATCTGGAACCACACCCAGTTGATCGGCGGGTACCACGAGCCGATGGCCGGCGTGAGGTAGTCGACGACCTGCTCCTGCACGAGCGGGTTGAGCCGGTCCCACAGCCACGGCCTGGTCAGGTGCAGGACGAGCGCGAGCGAGGCGGCCTCGACCTTGGCCTGGTCGTGCTCGTCCAGCCGAACCCAGCGCTCGGGCGAGTCCGGGTCCGTCCCGGCGGCGAGGCCGTCGGCGTACCACTCCATGAGGTTCAGCGGGTCGGCGCCCCGCTCGCCCGCGACGCGGAAGCCGGCGGCGAGGAACGTGCGCGCGAAGCCCTCCAGGGCGTCCACGTCAGGGCCGTAGCCGCCCGGCCGGCCGGGGAAGGAGACGCGGGCGCGACCCGGCGAGGTGTGGCGGCGGGCCGCCAGCAGCAGGCGGTCGGCGAGGCCGGCCCAGTGCGCGCGTGTCCACCCGGTGAACGGTGACAGCCGCGGGTCGTCCAGGGGCGCCATTCACGAGTCCCTTCCTGACGGGGGAATGTTTACGTAACCATGGATTCACGCGATGGTTACAGCGCCGCCAGGGCCCGTCAAGCCGTCACCGGCGCATCCGGCCGCTTTGTTGAGCAGTTGTGATCTGACACGAGCGTTGCTGATCGGAGCGATTGGATTGCCTCTTGACGAGCTGGATGCGGTCACGCTTAACTCCAAGGCAACGCCAGCCGATCACAGATGAACAAAGCTGATCGTTTGCCGATCGGAACCTTCCAGGCGTCCTCCTCTTGGCCGTGCCGTCATGCCGCCACGCGCCGGGACCCGGAAACCCCCACACCGCGAGGAGCATCAGGTTGAACAGCAGATCCCGCGTCGCCGGCCGATCGAACGGGCACACGGGCGCGTCCCTATGACGCGCCCCCACGCCCTGCTGGTCATGGACCCGGCCACGTACCGCCTGCAGTTCGGGCAGCGGCAGCTGCAGCGGCTGCGCGGCCTGGCCGAGCTGGGAGACCCGATCTGCACCGACGACCTGGACACCCCCTCGGCGCGGCGCCGTCTGCGCGAGAGCGAGGTGCTGCTGACCTCGTGGGGCTGCCCGCCGCTGACCACGGAGCGGCTGGCCGACGCGCCCCGCCTGCGGGCCGTCTTCCACTGCGCCGGCACCGTGCGCCCGTTCGTCACCGAGGAGGTGTGGCGCCGCGGCATCGTGGTCACCAGCGCCGCCGACGCCAACGCCATCCCGGTCGCCGAGTTCACCCTCGCCGCCGTCATCTTCGCCGGCAAGAAGGCCCCGTTCCTCGCCCAGGACGCGCGCGAGCACCGCGACGACTGGTCCTACGCCTCCCGGCGCGGCGAGCTGACCAACAGGGGCCGCACGGTCGGCGTCGTCGGCTTCTCCCGGGTGGGCCGCCGGGTCGTGCGGAGCCTGCGCGGCCTGGAGCTGGACGTGCTGGTCGCCGACCCGTACGCGGCGGAGGAGGAGGTGAGCGCGGCGGGCGGCCGCCTGGTCGCGCTGCCCGAGCTGCTGCGCGGCTCCCACGTGCTCACCCTGCACGTCCCGTCGCTGCCCGCCACCCGGCACCTCATCGGCGCGGCCGAGCTGGCCATGCTGCCCGACGGCGCCACCGTCATCAACACCGCGCGCGGCGCCGTGCTCGACACCGCCGCGCTGGAGCGCGAGTGCGCCGCGGGGCGGCTCGACGCCATCCTCGACGTCACCGACCCCGAACCCCTCCCGGCCGAGTCGGTGCTGTACGAGCTGCCCAACGTCATGATCACCCCCCACATCGCCGGCTCGCTGGGCAGCGAGACCCGGCGCATGAGCGACAGCGCTCTCGACGAACTCGAACGCCACCTGGCCGGCCTGCCGCTGCGCACGGCCGTCACGCCGGACGAGTTCGCCGTCAGCGCCTGACCAACCCCCCAGCGACGGAGAGGAGACCGGATCAATGATCACGTCAGGCAAGGGCGGGGCGCGGCGGCAGGCGGTCAAGGGCCTGGCCCTGGCAGGAGCGCTTTCGCTCACCCTCGCGGCCTGCGGCTCGGGCGACCCGGAGCCGGCCGACCCCAACGGCAAGATCACGCTGAGCGTCACGGTGTGGAACCTGGCCAAGACGCCCGAGTTCAAGGCGCTCTTCGACGCCTTCCAGCAGGCCAACCCGAACATCACCATCAAGCCGATCGACATCCTCGCCGACGACTATCCGGAGAAGGTCACCACCATGCTGGCGGGCGGTGACAAGACCGACGTGATCACGATGAAGAACGTCATCGACTACTCCCGCTACTCCAGCCGTAACCAGCTGCTGGAGCTCACCGACCTGGCGAAGTCGACCGACACGAGCAAGCTGGCCGGCCTGGACGCCTTCGACGTCAGCGGGAAGTACTACGCGCTGCCGTACCGGCAGGACTTCTGGCTGCTCTACTACAACAAGACGCTCCTCGACAAGGCGGGCGCCAAGCTGCCCGACCCGCTGACCTGGGACGACTACACCAAGCTCGCCAAGGAGCTGACGCAGGGCGAGGGCGGCGACAAGGTGTACGGCGCCTACCACCACACCTGGCGCTCGGTCGTGCAGGCCATCGCCGCCGCGCAGACCGGCGGCGACCAGCTCAGCGGCGACTACACGTTCTTCACCGACCAGTACAACGTGGCCAAGGGGCTCCAGGACGCCGGCGCCGTGCTCGACTTCGGCACCGCCAAGTCCCAGCAGGCCGACTACCGCACCCAGTTCGAGAGCGGCAAGACCGCGCTGATGCCCATGGGCACCTGGTACATCTCCGGCATCTTGGAGGCCAAGGCGAAGGGCGCGACCGACGTCGAGTGGGGGCTCGCCCCCATGCCGCAGCGTCCCGGCACGACCGGCGTCACCACGTTCGGCTCGCCGACCGCGTTCGCCGTCAACAAGCGCTCGGAGCACGCCGACGCGGCCAAGAAGTTCGTCGAGTTCGCCGCGAGCAAGGCGGGGGCAGAGGCGATCACGAAGGTCGGCGTGGTGCCCGCGCTGCAGACGCCCGAGATCACCGAGGCGTACTTCGGGCTCAAGGGCATGCCGGAGGACGAGCTGTCGAAGAAGGCGTTCGTCCCCGACAAGGTGACGCTGGAGATGCCGGTCAGCGAGAACAGCTCCGACATCGACACGATCCTCAACGAGGAGCACGAGCTGATCATGGTCAACGACAAGTCGGTGGCCGACGGCATCCGCACGATGAACGAGCGCGTCAAGAGCGAAGTGCTCAACTAGGGCGGTCGCGGGCCCGGGCCGCCGTCCGGGCTCCCGGCGTCTCACGGAAAGTTCCGAAGGACACCATGACACAGGCAACGACGCGGCCGCTGCCGGCCGCACCGCCCCGCCGGCGCGCCTGGCGCGACATCCTCGTCGGCTGGAGCTTCATCCTGCCGAACTTCATCGGCTTCGCGCTGTTCACGCTCGTGCCCATGACGGCGGCGTTCGCGCTGGCGTTCCTCGACTGGGATTCCTACAGCACCCCCGAGTGGGTCGGGCTGGAGAACTTCGAGCGGCTGCTGCGCGATGAGAACTTCCACGTCGCGCTGCGCAACACGCTCTTCTACGCGGCCGGGCACATCCCGCTGACCCTCGCCGTCGCCCTGGGCCTGGCCATCGCGCTCAACAGGAAGCTGCGCGGCGTGCAGTTCTTCCGCACCGCCGCGTTCTTCCCGTACGTCACCTCGCTGGTCGCCGTCGCGGTCGTGTGGAACATGCTGTTCAACCCCACCTCAGGGCCGGTCAACCAGTTCCTGGAGGTGCTCGGCGTCAGCGAACCGCCCCGCTGGGTGGCCAGCACCGACTGGGCGATGCCCGCCGTCATCATCACCAGCGTGTGGCGGGACATGGGCTACTACATGGTGCTCTACCTCGCCGGCCTGCAGACCATCCCGCGCGAGTACTACGAGGCCGCCACCGTGGACGGCGCCGGCGCGTGGCAGCGGTTCTGGAGCGTCACGCTGCCGTGCCTGCGGCCCACCACCTTCTTCGTCCTGGTCATGCTGACGATCCAGAGCTTCAAGGTGCTCGACCTGATCGTGGTCATGACCGACGGCGGTCCTGGCCGCAGCACGCTCGTGCTGGCCCAGCTCGTCTACCGCGAGGGCATCAGGGAGGGCCAGTTCGGCTACTCCTCGGCCATCGCGCTGGTGCTGTTCCTCATCGTGCTCACGGTGACCGTCGTCCAGTTCCGCATCAACGAGCGCAGGAGCGTGACTTGACATCTTCCCCCTTGTCAATGAGGGGGATTCCCACGGTCGCCCGTGAGGGTTCCTGCTTCAAAGCCGGTCGCCCCGTCCGAGAGGACTCTCGTTGAGGTCTTATACCCGCTCCACAGGCGTTTCAGTTCTCTGCCGGCCCGGCGGCGAGCACGTTCCTGGCCGCGTTGACGTCCCGGTCGTGGACCGCGCCGCAGGCGCATGCTCATTCGCGGATGTTCAGCGGCATCTTCTCCTGCAGGGCCCCGCACTGCGAGCACAGCTTGGAAGAAGGGAACCAGCGGTCAACCGCCACCACGGTGCGTCCGTACCACGCGGCCTTGTACTCCAGCATGCCCCGCATCGCTCGCCACGAGGCGTCGGAGATGGCGCGAGCCAGGCTGCGGTTGCGGATCATGGTGCGGACGGTCAGGTCTTCCACGGCGATCACTTGATCATCGCGAACAAGCCGTGTCGTGACCTTGTGCAGGTGATCCCTTCTGCGATCGGCGATCCGCGCGTACACCCCGGCGACCTTCACTCTGGCCTTGGCCCGGTTGTTCGACCCCTTCTCCTTACGGGCCAGGGCCCGCTGAGCCTTGGCCAGCCTGCGCCGATCGCGCCGTTCGTGACGCGGGTTGACGATCTTCTCGCCGGTCGAGAGCGTCACCAGCGCGGTGATGCCCGCATCCACCCCGACGCTCCGCCCGGCAGGCGCAAGCGGGCTGATCTTCTCCTCGACCAGGAGGGACACGAACCAGCGTCCCGCGCCGTCGCGGGAGACGGTGACCGTGGACGGCCGCGCACCCCCCGGCAGCCGACGCGACCACACAATGGCCGGCGGCGTGTCCATCTTCGCCAGCGTCAACTCCCCGTCCCGCCAGCGGAACGCCGAACACTCGCCGGCCTGCTCGGGAGTCGGATAGAAGCGGTACTTGTAGGCCCGCTTCACGATCTGCGCCACGCCTCAAACGCTACCGCCCGATCGGCTAACAGTCGCGCGTGTGTTCGATATTTCGGTTCGCCTGACGGCGAACCGGCTGCCCCTGTCCTGCTCCGCAGAAGTCCGATTCCTTCCCCGCCCGAAGGCGGGGGTTTCCACGGAGGTATCTGATGACCGCGCTGCCCGAGGCCGCAGGGAGCAGCCGCGGCCGGCGGCTGCTCCGCACCGTCCCCGCCTACGCCGGCCTCATCGTGATCGCCGCGCTGGTGCTGGTGCCGTTCGCGTGGATGGTGTCGTCGTCGCTGAAACGCGACAACCAGGTCTTCACGGTGCCCGTCCAGTGGATCCCCGAGGAGCTGCGCTGGTCGAACTTCGTGGAGATCTGGGACCGCATCCCGCTGCTCACCTACCTCGGCAACTCGGCGTTCCTGTCCGTCACGATCACCGCGCTGCAGGTGCTGACCGGTAGCTTCGCCGCGTACGGCTTCTCCAAGGTGCGCTTCCCCGGCAGGGACGGGTTGTTCCTCGCCTACATCGCGACCATCGCGGTGCCGTGGCAGGCGTACATGGTGCCGCAGTACATCATGATGCAGCGGGCCGAGCTGACCGACACCTACTGGTCGATCATCCTGCTGCAGGCGTTCGGCGCGTTCGGCGTGTTCCTCATGCGGCAGTACTACATGTCGATCCCCGACGACCTGTGCGAGGCCGCCCGCATCGACGGGCTCAGCGAGTACGGCATCTACCGCCGCATCATGCTGCCCCTGTCGAAACCGGCGCTGGCCAGCCTCGCGCTGCTCACGTTCGTCAACACCTGGAACGACTACATGGGCCCGTTCATCTACCTGACCAGCAACGAGCTGTGGACGGTGCAGCTCGGCCTGCGCTCCTTCGTCGGCCAGTACGAGGCCGAGTACGCGATGATCATGACGGGGTCGGTGCTGTCGGTGCTGCCCGTCCTGGTGATCTTCCTGTTCGGCCAGCGGTACTTCATCCGCGGCATCGCGACGAGCGGGCTCAAGGGATGAGCGCGCCGGGGAACGTCCCGGAGGGCGGCGTCGCGCGGCGGCTGCTGCGGCCCGCCCGGCAGGAGACGTACGAGAAGGTGTTCTCGACCGTCTACGTCGGCCTCATCACGAACGTGCTGCTGGCGCTCTCCTGCGCGCCGCTGCTGCTCGCGCTGGCCGTCGTGCGCGACCCGCTGGCGTCGTGGCCGTTCTTCGCGGTGCTGTCGCTGCTGTGCGGGCCGGCGCTCGCGGGCGCGTTCGGCTGCTTCGAGGCGCTGGGCGAGGGCGACACCGGCGTGCTGCGCGCGTTCTGGGGCGGCTACCGGCGCGGGTGGCGGCGCGCCCTCGCCGTGTGGGCGGCGGCGGGGACGGCCGTGACCGTGCTCGCGGTGGACGCGGTCGCCGTGGCGGGCACCTCCTTCGGCCCGGCCCTGGTGCCGTTCTTCTGCACGGCTGCGGCGCTGGTGGCGGCGGTGGCGTTCGCGCTGCTGACGTTCGCCGGCGAGCCGGGCGTCCGGCTGCGCGGCCTGGTGCTGCCCTGCCTGTTCCTCATCACCCGCCGCTGGTATCTCGCGGCGGCGAGCCTCGTCGTGCTCGGCCTCGCCGTCGCGGTCGTCCTGGTCAAGCCCGTGGCCGGCCTGCTCCTGCTGGTCTCGCCCCTGCTGTACGCGGCCTGGGCCACCACCCGGTACGTCGTCGCGGCCGCCCGGTAAGTGGCGCGGCGCACTCCGATCACGGCGCACCGGCGTGGTATCACGAAGAACGTGAAGAATCTTGCCGGCGTGGGCATCTGGAGCACGCAACTCAGACACGGAGACCCGGGCGAGGCTGCGGAGGCCGCCGCAGAACTGGAGGAACTAGGCTACACCGCCCTGTGGATCCCCGACGTCGGAGGGCCGGTGTTCGACGCGGTCGAGCGGCTGCTGTCGGCGACCCGGCGGACGACGGTCGCCACGGGGATCCTGAACCTGTGGATGCACACCCCCGAGGAGACCGCCGCCTCGTACGCGTCGCTGACCGCGGCCCACGGCGACCGGATCCTGCTCGGCATCGGGGTGAGCCACGCCCCGCTCATCGACTCCACCGAGCCCGGCCGCTACCGCCGCCCGCTCGCGGCCATGTCGGCCTTCCTCGACGGGCTCGACGCGGCCGAGCGGCCCGTGCTCCCCGGCGACCGGGTGCTCGCCGCGCTCGGCCCCAAGATGCTGGAGCTGGCCAAGGAGCGCTCGCGGGGCGCGCACCCGTACCTCGTCACCGTCGATCACACCCGCCAGGCCCGCGAGGCGCTCGGCGCGGGGCCGCTCGTGCTGCCCGAGCAGACCGCGATCCTGTGCTCGGGCCGCGACGAGGCGCGCTCGATCGGCGCCGACTGGCTGCGCGGCTACCTGTCGCTGCCCAACTACGCCAACAACCTGCTGCGGCTCGGCTTCACCGAGGAGGACCTGGAGACGGTCAGCGACCGGCTGTTCGACGCGCTCATCGCCTGGGGCGACGAGGAGGCCGTCAAGCGCCGGGTGGACGAGCACCGCGCCGCCGGGGCCGACCACGTGTGCGTCCAGGTCCTCATCGACGACTCCAAGGGCTTCCCGCGCGAGGAGTGGCGCAGGCTCGGCCCGGCGCTCAACGGCTGATTCCGGCCCGGCCCGCGTCAGTGCGACTCGCGGGCCACCTCGGCGCCGCTGCCGCCGACCAGGAAGTCGAGGTCGGCGCCCGTGTTCGCCTGCTGGACGGTCTCGACGTAGAGGCGCTGCCAGCCGCGCGGCGGGCGGGCGAGAGCCTGTGTCATCGCCTCCGACGGCTCCCGCGCGGCCAGCTCGCCGGGCGGGAGTTCGACGTCGAGGCGGCGGTTCGGCACGTCCAGGACGATGATGTCGCCGGTGCGCACCTTGGCGAGCGGCCCGCCCGCCGCGGCCTCGGGGGCCACGTGCAGCACGACCGTCCCGTACGCGGTGCCGCTCATCCGCCCGTCGCAGATGCGCACCATGTCCCGCACGCCCTGGGCGAGCAGCTTGGGCGGCAGCGGCAGGTTCGACACCTCCGGCATGCCGGGATACCCCTTGGGGCCGCAGCCGCGCAGGATCAGCACCGAGTCGGCGGTGACGTCGAGGCCGGGGTCGTCCAGGCGGGTGTGCAGGTCCTCGATCGAGTCGAACACCACGGCCGGGCCACGGTGCTTGAGCAGGTGGGGCGAGGCGGCGGCGGGCTTGATGACGGCTCCGTCGGGCGCCAGGTCGCCGTACAGGACGGCGATGCCCGCGTCCTCCTGCAACGGGTGCTCCTTGGTGCGGATCACCTCGGGGTCGTGAATCGTCACGTCCTGCAGGTGGTCCACCAGGGGGCGCCCCGTCACGGTGATCGCCTCGGGGTCGAGCAGGTCGCGCACCTGGTGCAGCACGGCGTGCAGGCCGCCCGCGCGGTGCAGGTCGTCCATCAGGTGGCGGCCGGCCGGCTGCAGGTCCACCAGGAGCGGCACGCCCGCGCCCGTACGGTCGAAGTCGTCCTGGCTCAGCTCCACCCCGAGCCGCCCGGCGATGGCCAGCAGGTGCACGACGGCGTTGGTGGAGCCGCCGAGCGCGGCCAGTGCGACGATCGCGTTCAGGAACGAGCCCCGCGTCATCACGGCGGACGGCCGGCGGTCGGCGGCGATCATGTCCACGATCAGCCGGCCGGTCGCGTGCGCGCCTTCGAGCAGCCGGCTGTCGGGCGCCGGCGTCCCGGCCAGGCCGGGCAGCGTCATGCCGAGCACCTCGGCCAGCAGGCCCATGGTGGAGGCCGTGCCCATCGTGTTGCAGTGGCCCTTGCTGCGGATCATCGACGACTCCGAGCGCAGGAAGTCGCCCTCGGTGAGGGTGCCCGCGCGGACCTCCTCGCTCAGCCGCCACACGTCGGTCCCGCACCCGAGCAGCGCGCCGCGGAACGTCCCGGTCAGCATCGGCCCGCCCGGCACCACGACGGCGGGCAGGTCCACCGAGGCGGCCGCCATGAGCAGCGCGGGGATCGTCTTGTCGCAGCCGCCCAGCAGCACCACGCCGTCGATCGGGTTGGCCCGCAGCAGCTCCTCCGCCGCCATCGCGGCCATGTTGCGCCAGAGCATCGCGGTCGGCCGCACGTTCGTCTCGCCCAGCGAGACGACGGGCAGGTTGTGCGGGACGCCGCCCGCCTCCCAGATGCCGTGCTTGACCTGCTCGGCGACCTCGTTGAGATGCATGTTGCAGGGGGTGAGGTCGGAGGCGGTGTTCGCGATCGCGATGTGCGGACGGCCGTCGAAGGCGTCGGACGGCACCCCGCGCCGCATCCAGGCGCGATGGATGTAGGCGTTACGGTCGGTGCCGGCGTACCACTGGCTGCTGCGGGACTTCATCCTCTCATAATGGGAAAGAAGATCGGTGAAACGGAAATCGACCGCATACCGGGCATCGAGCGTGACACGCCGCGCCGGTCGGGGCAGGAACAGCCGATTCGCCGCCAGGCGGACCGGCGTCTGCCCGGTTCAGAGCGGACGGTTCTGCTGCTCGATGTGCTGGCGCACGATCGACAGCGGTGCACCGCTCACGGACCCGGCGAAGGAGGAGCCCGACCACGGTTTGCCGGCCCGGTGGTAGTGGCGCGCCGGCGCGGGGAACCCGCATGATCTCCTCCAACCGCCTCAGGTGCGCATCGGTGAAGATGCGATGCCGGAACTTCGTGGCGAAAACCACATGTGCGTGGAGGGCGAAAAACAGTGCCTGCCCGTTCTGATATCGCTGTGTTCGGCCATGAACCAAAAGTAGGATCGGTGGGTGCGGTTGCGTTACTCCTACCGGTTGGACCCGACGCCCGCTCAGCGGATCGCGCTGGCGAGGGCGTTCGGGTGTGCCCGCGTGGTGTTCAACGACGCGCTCGCGCTGCGCCACCACGCGCACACCCACGCTCTGCCGTTCGTCACCGATGCGGAGCTGTCCCGCTCGGTGATCACCGAGGCCAAGAAGCGCCCTGACCGGGCCTGGCTCGCCGAAGTGTCGGCGGTGGTGCTCCAGCAGGCGCCGGCCGATGCCACCACCGCGTTCGGTAACTTCTTGTCTTCGGTCACCGGCAAACGCCGGGGGCCCAAGCTCGGACCGCCGCGTTTGCGTTCTCGCAAGGAAAACCGCGGTAAGACCACCACTGGTGGTGGCACAGCCCGACGAAGCAGGAAGCCACGGAAGTGCCGCCGCGTGAACAGCGGCACAGGCCAGAATTCTTGGGCTTCAGCCCGAGGAGCGCGTCAATGCGTGGTCAACGACGAGCGCGCCTTCCAGATGGAGCGCGGCGGGCGGTGGAGCAAGGGCAAGTCGGCCGAGACGTTCAACCCGGCCGGGCCGTGGCTGGCGACGCCCGACGAGATCCCCGACGTACGGGACCTCGGCATGTGGCTGAACGTCAACGGCGTGCGCCGTCAGACCGGCAGCACCAAGACCATGATCTTCGACCCGTACGTGATCGTGCACCACCTGAGCCAGTTCATGGTCCTGGAGCCGGGCGACCTCATCGACACCGGCACGCCGCCCGGGGTCGGCATGGGCCACCACCCGCAGATCTGGCTCCAGCCAGGCGACGTCACGGAGCTGGGCATCGACGGCCTCGGCAGCCAGCGGCAGACCGTCGTCGGACCCCGCTAGATGCGCGCCCTGGTGCTCACCGGGCCGGGTGAGGCCGAGGTCCATGAGGTTGAGCCGCCGCGCGCCGCGCCGGGCGAGGTCGTGGTGGACGTCGAGCGGGCCGGCGTGTGCGGCACCGACGTGGAGCTGTTCACCGGCCACATGAGCTACCTGAGCACCGGGCGCTCCTGGTATCCGCTGCGGCCGGGACACGAGTGGTGCGGCCGGGTCAGCGCGGTCGGCGACGGCGTGGACCCCGCCTGGCTCGGCCGGCGCGTCACCGGCGACACGATGCTCGGCTGCGGCCACTGCGCGCGCTGCCGGTCGGGCCGCCACCACGTGTGCGCCGACCTGGCCGAGATCGGCATCAGCAGGGGCCGGCCAGGCGCGCTCGCCGAGCAGCTGCCGGTGCCCGCCGCCGCGCTGCGCGCCCTGCCCGACGGCCTCGACCCCGCCCTGGGCGCGCTGGTGGAGCCGGGCGGCAACGCGCTGCGCGCCGTCCGCGCCGCCGCACTCGGGCCGGGCGATCGGCTGCTCGTTCTCGGCACCGGCACCATCGGCCTGCTCGCCGCGCTGTTCGCGCGCGCCCAGGGCGTCGAGACCCACCTGCTCGGCCGCGACCCCGAGCAGCTCAGCCTGGCTGGACGCCTCGGCTTCGCCGCTTGGACCCGGCCCGAGCTGCCCGATCTGCCGTGGCACGCCGTCATCGACGCCGCCACCGACCCCGGCTTACCCGCGCTCGCCCTCGGCCTCGTCGAACCCGCCGGCCGCCTCGTCTACATCGGCCTCGCGCCGACCCCGTCCACGCTCGACACCCGCGACCTGGTACTAAGGGATGTGACGGCCATCGGTATCCTCGGCGGTTCAGCCGGACTCGACGGGGCAGCCGCGGCCTACGCCGACGGCTCGGTGGACGCACGCCCGCTGGTCACCGCCACGATCGGGCTCGCCGAGACCGCCGAGGCGCTGGCCGGGCACCGTCCCGCCGGCCCAGGACCGAAGATCCACATCGACCCACGACGCTGAAGGAAGCACGACCGTGATCGACCAGCCGGACCCCGCACTCCTGGCCGCGGTGGAGACCGCCGTGCCGGGGATCGCCCGGACGAGGGCGAGCGACCGGCTCGGCCTGGCCCACGACGCCTCCCACTACCTGCTCACCCCGCAGGCCGTCCTGGTGCCGCAGGACGCCGCGCAGGTCGCCGCGCTGCTGCGGGCCGGGCTGCCGCTCACCTTCCGCTCCGGCGGCACCAGCCTCAGCGGGCAGGCCGTCAGCGGCCAGCTGCTCGCCGACACCCGGCGCCACTTCCGCGGCATCGAGGTGCTCGACGACGGCGCCCGCGTACGCGTCCAGCCCGGCGCCGTGCTCCGGCAGGTCAACGCCCGCCTCGCCCCCTACGGCCGCAAGCTCGGCCCCGACCCGGCCAGCGAGTCGGCGTGCACGATCGGCGGCGTCGTCGCCAACAACTCCAGCGGCATGACCTGCGGCACCCACGCCAACACGTACCGGACGCTGGAGTCGATGACGCTCGTGCTGCCCAGCGGCACCGTCATCGACACCGGCGCGCCCGACGCCGACGACCGGCTGCGCGCCCTCGAACCCGCGCTCGCCGAGGGCCTCGACCGGCTGCGCGAGCGCGTGCGCGGCAACCCCGAGTCGGTCCGCCGCATCCAGGCCCAGTTCGCGCTGAAGAACACCATGGGCTACGGGCTCAACAGTTTCCTCGACCACGACTCGCCCGCCCAGATCCTCGCCCACCTGGTCATCGGCAGCGAGGGCACGCTCGGGTTCGTCGCCGAGGCGGTCTTCCGTACCGTGCCCGCGCACCGGCTGGCCGCGACCGGCCTGCTCGTCTTCCCCACCCTGCACGCGGCCATGGCCGCCATGCCCGCGCTGGTCGAAGCCGGACCCGCCGCCGTCGAGCTGCTCGACGCCGAGTCGCTGCGCGTCGCCCAGACCGACCCCAAGGCCGACGACGTGCTGCGCACGCTCGACGTCCAGGCGCACGCCGCGCTGCTCGTCGAGTGGCAGGAGTCCGACGCGGACCTGCTCGCCGGGCGCGAGCGGGCCGCCGAGCGCGCGTTCGCCGATCTCGACCTCGCCGCGCCCGCCAGGCTCAGCCGCGAGGCGGGCGGCCGCGCCGGGCTCTGGCACATCCGCAAAGGCCTGTACGCCGCCGTCGCCGGCGCCCGCCCCAGCGGCACCACCGCGCTGCTCGAAGACGTCGCCGTGCCCGTGCCCGCCCTGGCCGACCTGTGCGACGACCTCACCGGCCTGTTCACCGCCCACCGCTACGAGCGCAGCGTCATCTTCGGCCACGCCAAGGACGGCAACCTGCACTTCATGATCAACGAGCGGTTCGCCACCGACCTCGACCGCTACGCCGCCTTCACCGAGGACATGGTGGCCGCGGTGCTCGGCCGCGGCGGCACGCTCAAGGCCGAGCACGGCACCGGCCGCGTCATGGCCCCGTTCGTCCGCCGCCAGTACGGCGACGAGCTGTACGAGGTGATGCGCGAGGTCAAGCGCCTGTGCGACCCGGCGGGCACGCTCAACGCCGGCGTCGTCCTCACCGATGACGACGACGCCCACCTGCGCGACCTCAAGCAGGTCGTCACCGTCGAGCCCGAGGTCGACCGCTGCGTCGAGTGCGGCTACTGCGAGCCGGTCTGCCCGAGCCGCGACCTGACGACCACGCCCCGCCAGCGCATCGTGCTGCGCCGCGAGCTGGCCGCCGCCCGCGCCGCCGGCGACCACGCGCTGGTCGCCGAGCTGGAGTCCGACTACGGCTACGACGCCGTCGACACCTGCGCCGTGGACGGCATGTGCGCCACCGCCTGCCCCGTCCTGATCAACACCGGCGACCTCACCAAGCGGCTGCGCGCCGAGCGCCACGGCCGCCTGGCCCGCAAGGGCTGGACGTCGGCCGCCCGCCACTGGGACGGCGTCACCCAGGCCATGAACCTCGCGCTGGACACCGCCGCCACCACTCCGGCCCCGTTGCCCGAGGCGGCCTCCCGCGCCGCCCGCAACGTGGCCGGCGCCGACGCGGTGCCGCAGTGGTCGCGCGACCTGCCCAAGGGCGGCGCCCGCCGCAAGCCGCGCCCCGCGCACCGGCCCGCCGCCGTCTACCTGCCGTCCTGCCTCAACACGATGTTCGCGCCCGCCGCGGGCGGCCCCGGCGTCATGACCGCCTTCCAGCGGCTCGCCGAGCGCGCCGGGGTCGAGCTGCTCGTGCCCGAGGGCATCGCGAGCCTGTGCTGCGGCACGCCGTGGTCGTCCAAGGGGTACGCCGACGGCCACGCCGCGATGGCCGGCCAGGTCCGTACGGTCCTCGACCGCATCGAGAACACCAGCGGCGTCCCGGTGGTCAGCGACGCCGCCTCCTGCACCGAGGGTTTCCGCCACCTGCTGCCCGGCGTCGAGGTGATGGACGCGGTCGCCTACACCGCCGAGCACCTCCTGCCCCGCCTGGCCGTCAAGCGCCGCATGCCGTCGCTGGCCCTGCACCCCACCTGCTCATCCGCCCGCCTCGGCCTCGACCCCGCCATCACGCGGCTGGCCGAGGCGATCGCCGAGAAGGTGGTCGTGCCGGACGACTGGCAGTGCTGCGCCTTCGCCGGCGACCGCGGCCTGCTGCACCCCGAGCTGACCGCCTCGGCCACCCGGGCGGAGGCCGCCGCCGTCATCGCCTCGGGCAGCAGGGCGCACGCCTCCGTCAACAGGACGTGCGAGCTGGGCCTGACCCGCGCCACCGGCAAGACCTACCATCACCTGCTCGAATATCTCGACCGCGCCACCGGCTAGCGGGTGTAGGCGGCGATCTTGGCGGGGTTCATCGTCCAGTAGATCCGGTCGATGCCCGCCTCGGTGGCGTTGATCGTCAGGATGGTGAACACCTCGCCGTCGCGGACCAGCAGCGCGGACGTCTGCCCGTTCGCGCTCGCCCACACCACCTCGGCGCCCGCCCAGAAGCGGCTCGCGAACGCCCGGTGGTATTTGGCCACCCGCAGCGGTCCCACCACGGGGAACTTGGACGCCCGCACCGCGCCGCCGCCGTCGGAGTAGCTGACCACGTCGGCGGCGAACAGCTCCTCCAGCGCGGCCAGGTCGCCGGAGCGGGCCGCGCTGACGAAGGCGGCGAGCAGCTTGCGCTGCGCGTCGCGTGGCACCGGTGTGCGCCGCTCTATGCGTAGCCGCTTGCGCGCCCTGCTGACGAGCTGCCGCACCGCGGGCTCCTTCAGCCGGACGATCTCCGCGATCTGCCGGTAGGGGTAGTCGAACGCCTCGCGCAGCACGTACGCGGCGCGTTCGGTGGGGGAGAGCCGTTCGAGGAGCAGCAGCACCGCGAACTCCAGTGCTTCACCCCGCTCGGCCCCGAGATGCGGGTCGGCGCTGGTGTCCACCGGCTCGGGCAGCCACGGCCCGACGTAGGTCTCGCGGCGAGCACGCGCGGACTGGGCGGCGTTGATCGCCAGGCGGGTGGTGATCGTCGCGAGGAACGCGGGCGGGTTCTCCACCGTCGCCCTGTCGTAGTCCTGCCAGCGCATCCACACCTCCTGCACGAGGTCCTCGGCCTCGGTGACGCTGGCCAGCATCCGGTACGCGATGCCGAACAGACGCGGCCGCACCTCCGCGAACACCGCCGCCGCACGTTCGAGATCGTCCCCCGCGCCGTCTGCCACTGCCTCGCCCCCTGTCACCCACGTGTTCTGCCCCGGAACCGCCCCGATCAGTGGTCAGGTGACGAAGCGGAAGAGCGGGCTCGACGGGTCGATCTGCTCGATGCGGTGCGGGGCGGCCTCCATGCGCTTGAGCAGCGCGGGCAGGTCGTCGGGGCTGGACAGCTCGATGCCGACCAGCGCGGGGCCGGTCTCGCGGTTGTTGCGCTTGACGTACTCGAACAGGGTGATGTCGTCGTTGGGGCCGAGCACCTCGTCGAGGAAGCGGCGCAGCGCGCCGGGCTCCTGCGGGAACTCCACCAGGAAGTAGTGCTTGCGCTCCTCGTGGACCAGGGCGCGCTCGACGACCTCGGCGTAGCGGCTGACGTCGTTGTTGCCGCCGGACAGCACGCACACCACGGTGGCGCCGGCCGGGATGCCGGTCACGGCGGGGGAGCGCAGCACGGCGGTGGCGAGCGCGCCCGCCGGCTCGGCGATGATGCCGTCGATCTGGTAGAGCGCGAGCATCTCGCTGCACACCTGACCCTCGGGGACGGCCACCAGGTCCACGCCGGAGCCCGCGATCAGCGGGTACGTGACGTCGCCCGCCCGGCGCACGGCGGCGCCGTCGACGAACGTGTCGATCGCGTCCAGCGTCACCGGCCCACCTGCGGACACGGCGGCGGCCACGCAGGCGGCCCCGGCCGGCTCGACGCCGATGACGCGGGTGCCGGGATGCCGCTCGCGCAGCCAGGCGAGCGAACCGGCCAGCAGCCCGCCGCCGCCCACCGGCACCACGACCACGTCGGGCGCCCGGCCGAGCTGCTCGACCGCCTCCCGCAGCACCGTGCCCTGCCCGGCGATCGTCCTGACGTCGTCGAACGCCGGCACCAGCGTCGCGGCGGTCGCCTGCGCGTCGGCCTTCGCGGCGGCGGACGCCTCGTCGTACGTCTCGCCGCCCAGCACGATCTCGATCATCTCGCCGCCCAGCGCGGCGATGCGGTCGCGCTTCTGCCTGGGCGTCATGCGCGGCAGGTAGACGCGGCCGCGCACGCCGAGCGCCGAGCACGCGTACGCGACGCCCTGGGCGTGGTTGCCCGCGCTCGCGGCCACCACCCCGGCCGCCCGCGCCGCGTCGCCGAGCTGCGCGATGAGGTTGAACGCGCCCCGCACCTTGTAGGAGCGCACGGTCTGGAGGTCTTCCCGCTTGAGCCAGATCTCGGCTCCGGTCACCTCGGACAGGCGCGGGCTGCGCTCGAGCGGCGTCGTCGCCACGATGCCGGCCAGCCGCGCAGCCGCCGCGTCGACCGCAGCCGCGTCGACCGCAGCCGCGTCGACCGCAGCCGCGTCGGCCCCAGCCGCATCGACGGCGCGTGTTCCTGTCGCCGGCTCGTCCTCGCGTGGACTGCTCACGTCACATTCCCCATCAAAGTCGTCATGTCGGTGCCGGAACCCCCGCCGGCCGGGCAATGCGCGTGATCCCCCGATCAGTCGCGGTGACAGCCCGCTTCCTAGTGTCATAGTGCATCGACCCCGCCGGGCCCAAATCGCCGGGTGCCGCATGACCGGAACCCGCCGCTGCCGGAGCCGTCAAGCGATCTGCAAGAGGCGTCGCAAGCCGCCTGAAATCGGACGACACTTCCGGCAAGCCACTTGAAATCACTCCATCGCACAGTAAGGCCATCCGCCGAACAGCACAGCAAAAAGGACGGCCCCGATGACGCTCCCTCGCACGCTCGCCTTAGCCGCCGCCACCCTCGCCACCGTCGCCACCGCGGCCGCCCTCGCACCCGCCGCCCAGGCCGCCGCCACCCCCGCCGAGACGACCGAGATCGCCGCCCCCGCCAAGTCGTGGGGCACCTACTACGCGCCCAGGCGCGCCGCCAAGGCGTGGGGCACGCTGACCGCCACCGGCGAGGACCACGCCGACCTGCCCACGGCCGACTCCGTCCGCATCACCGGCAAGGTCCACGACAACACCCGCCGCTCCTCGTGCGGCTGGGCCGTCTTCCGCATCACGTACCGCTCGGGCAACCAGCTGCCCTTCCGCGAGCGCTGGGTCCGCGACTGCAGCTACGGCAGCCCGAAGCACTTCTCGCTCCGCTACCGCGACGTCTACCAGGTCGAGCTCAAGGTCTGCTCCGAGCCCAAGGCCAAGAAGCCGTCACTCACCTGCCTGTACGCCGGCACCTGGAAGACCCTCTACCTGTCGAAGTGACCCCCTTGACCGGCCCCCGGCCACGACGCGCGGCGAGCACGGAACCGTCCTCCATGGGAGGGGAGGAGGACGCCGTGCTCGACGACGTCGTGGCCGGGGTGCTGACCGGGCGGTGCGGCCGCCGCGGCGACGACGCCGCGGCGGCCGCCCCCGCCGGTCCTGAAGCCTTTGCTCTAGTACGTGGCGGTGCGCGGGCCCGGTTCACACTCATGCCATATGGCCGTGGACCGGGGGAAACGTCGAAATGTCGCCACACAATGGGGCAATGACGCACCCTTCAGCGCCGGACCCGTTCGGTCCGTACACGCATGGGAAGCCTGAGCAAGGATGGCGGGACTACGGCCGCGCCCCGTACGGGCAGCCCGGCCCCACGCCCCGGAGCCGCCCGGCCCCGGCACCCCAGCCCCCGCCGGACCCTGAGCCGGAGAGCCAGTGGCCCAGTCATGGACCGCTCGCCGGGGAACGCGTGCGGAGCCCGGGGCGCAGGGACGGCGGGCCGCACCCGCGGCAGGGCAGCCCGCCACCCGGCTTCGGCGGCGCACCACCGGGCCGCCACAGCCAGCCCGGCCCCCCGGACGACCACTCCTACCCGCCGGACGCATACGGCCCTCAGGACCCGTACGCCCAGGACCCGTACGGCCCGCAGCACGCGTACGGACAGGACTCGTATGGACAGGACCCGTACGGCCGCCCTGACCCGTATGGCGACCAGGGCTTATACAGCCGCCCCGGCCCCTACGGCGACCAGGACCCGTACGGAGGCTACGGCGACCCCAACGGCCGCCAGGCCCCCTACGGCCCCTATGGTGAGCAGCCGCCCCAGGAGCCCTACGACCTGACCGCCGCCCCCTTCGACCGCCCGCGGAAGCGCGGCAAAACCACGATCATCGCCCTCTCGGCCGCCCTGGGCGTCCTCCTCCTGGGCGGCGGCACGGTCGGCGCCGTCTCCTACCTCAAAGCCTCGGGCAGCACGCCCGCCGCCCTCCCGGACGGCGGCACCGGATCGGCCCCTGCCAAAGCGCCTCCGCCCTCGGACGAACCGGCCGAGGCAGAGGCCGGCGACAACCCCGAGACCAAGGCGACGGACGAGCCGTCGGACCCCGCAGAAGAGCCGCCCCCCAGCACGTCCCCCAGCACGTCCCCCAGCACATCCCCCAGCACGTCATCCAGCTCGGCCGCCCAGCCCGGCTCACCGATCGCCCACACCGATTTCGACGACTGGAAGTTCAACCTCTCAGGCGTGAAGTTCGACGCGAACAAGGTCGGCGGCTGGACCTACCAGACCTGCGAGCCCGTGGACGCCCAGGGCCTCCTGGCCAAGAACGACTGCCGCCGCGCCATCCAGGTCGCCTACTCCGCCTACCGCGGCCACCTCAAAGCGGTGCAGGTCATGCTGGAGTTCCCGTCGGACAAGGCGGCCAGGAACGCGGCCACCCGCATCACCAAGCTCACCACCGACGCCGTCAACATCCGCAGGGACATGGCTCTGCGCACCTTCGAGTACGGCAAGATCAGGACCAGCCCGGCCGAGAACTACGTGGTGGTCACCATCGTGACCGCGGACAGAACGGCCCAGACGAAGGCCGACAAGTTCCACCTCTACTTGCAGGCCGACTCGGTCGGCTATTTCCTGCTGCGCGACGTGACGATCACCAGCTGATGGGGGAAACGGGGGCGCAGGGCCGGCGCGATCGGGGTCGAGGTCCTGCGCCGGAACACGGGGCCGAGCCGCTCTCGCGCGGCGCCCGGAGAAGGCGACACCTCTAATCTCGAAATTTCCCCATTAAAGCGTATGAAACTGTTTGTCAAGGAGTGTGTCGGGCAGGGGATGGTAATCGGTCGGGAGGTGACGGTATGGAACTGGGAATGGCACTGTCGATCCCCCTGGAGAACGCCTCTGTTTCGCTGACGCGCAATGTGGTGGACGTCGCGTTGAAGCGGTGCGGGGTCCCCCGTGACGCCCGCCACGACATAGGGCTGGCACTCACCGAGGCGTGCGCGAACGCCGTGCGCCACTCGAACGCCGAGCGGGACTACCAGGTGGACGCGGCACTGCACCGCGATCGGTGCGTGGTGGAGGTGACCGATCACGGCTCGGGATTCGCCATCGAGGACTACACGGAAGGCGCGCCGCCCGACGCGGAGGGCGGGCGCGGCCTGCACCTGATCCACGCCCTGACCGATCGGGTGGAGATTCACCATCATCGGGGGAGAGGCGTCACCGTGCATTTCGAGAAAATGCTGGACGCCGCGCTCGCCGGATAGCGCCCGGCGGGAAAGGTCGCACGTTTCGGACCCGGCCGTACGTGGCATGACGCTGTGAACCGTACCGGCCGGATCGGCCGAACCCCCTCCACCCGGGAGCGTCACTCCATGAAACAGCACGCCGAACTGAAGGACTTCTGGGAGCAGCGCCTGCACGCCGACTGGACGGAGAGCGGCGTCGGCTACCAGCGGCTCGGGCTGGCGTTCAACACGTGGATGTACCGGGTGCGCGGCGAGGTGTTCCGGCGCGAGGTGGCGGCGCTCGGCCTCGACCTGTCCTCCGCCCGCGTGCTCGACGTGGGCTCGGGCACCGGCTTCTACCTGCGGCAGTGGCGGGCGCTCGGCGCGAAGTCCGTCACCGGCTCCGACCTGACGGAGGCCGCCGCACAACGCCTGCGCGCCCGCTTCCCCGGCACCGGCATCCTCCGGCTCGACATCGCCGACCCGGGTGACACGCTCGAACCCGCCTCCTTCGACGCGGTCTCGGCCATGGACATGCTGTTCCACATCACCGACGACGAGCGCTACCGCTCCGCGCTGCGCTCCGTCGCGCACGCGCTGCGGCCCGGCGGCACGTTCGTGCTGTCGGAGAACTTCCTGCACGGCAAGGAGCAGCGCGGCGACCACCAGGTCAACCACACGCTCCCGTGGATCACCGGCGCGCTCGCCGACGCCGGGTTCGACGTCGTACGCCGCGTGCCCATGCTCGTGCTGATGAACGCGCAGGTCGACGCCAACCCGGTGTGGCGCAAGCTGTGGGGCGGCCTGCTGCGGGCGGTCACTCTCACCGAGACCACCGGCGAGGTCGCGGGCGGGCTGCTCGCGCTGGCGGAGCGGCGGCTGGTCCGCGTCCTGCCGGAGAGCCCCACGACGGAGCTGATGATCTGCCGCCGCCGCTAGCTAGCGGCCGTTGGCCGAGCACCAGGCGGCCCAGGTGGTGGCGCCGCCGCCGAGCTGCTTGGCGTGGAAGGACGACCAGGAGTTCTGGCTCGGGCCCGGCTGCTCGGGCGCGCCGCGGTAGAGCGGGTGGCGTGCCTCGACCTCGGCGCGCAGCCACGGCTCGACCTCGCCGTACGAGTCCAGCGACCAGCTCCGCGCGTGGTAGGTGAGCCCGCCGCGCACCTCGCTCTCGGCCAGGCACATGAACGGCGCCCACGGGCTGGTCCGCGCCCAGCTGATCTTCGTCCGCATCGCCCCCGACGGCACCCGTCCCGGCTTGGTCCGCGCGGCGACCTCCCGCTCGTCCACGTAGAAGTCGAACATCTCCTGCGCCGTGTAGACCCCGCCGGTCAGCCCGAACCGCTCGCCCAGCGTGGCGCCGAAGTCCGTGCGTACGGGGATGTCGCTGGTCCACGTCGTCTCGTCGTGCAGGCGGCGCACCGGCGGGCCCGCGTAGGACGGGGTGACGTCGAAGGGCCCGAAGTTGACGGTGTCGTTGTTGATGGGCACGACGGGGTACGTCTTCCCGTCGACCGGGTTCGTCCACTCGCGCAGGATCCGCGTGGGGTCGGCCGGGTCGGTGTAGAAGACGATCTCGCGGGAGAGCTGGTAGAGCCGGGTGGTGCCGGGCTCCCGGTAGAGGCGGCGGATGTTGTACCCCTCGATGCCGAACAGCTTCTGCCCGTGCCGCAGCGCCGGGTCGAGGGCGTTGCCCGGCACGTCGGCGTACACGCTGCCGGAGATCCTGAAGACCATGTCGGCGCCGTCGGGACGGCCGAACGTCTGCAGCGACAGCCGGGCGTTCCTGTCGGTGACCTGCCTGAAGACGGGGCCAGGGTCGGTGGGGTCGCCGGTACCTGCGCTCGCCGGGACGGCGACGCTCATCAGCAGGGCGGCCAGGGCGAACGACCTGGTCAGCAGGGATCGCTTCATGGGGGGTGCCTCCGCGCACGGGGATGGGGAGGCCATTGTGATCATGCCGCCGCCGTCGCGTCCACCGGCCGCGACGGGAGGGCTGTGGCGGGTGTGTGGTGACGATGTGGCGCCAGGGGAGAGGCTGGCGATGAGCCGTCCACCGTCCATCCCGGGACGGGGCTCCAGGCGAAGGAGGACCCCCAGACAATGGCCAGCACGCACCGAGGTCCGATCAGCTTTCTGCGTACATCCGCCCGAGCAGTGACGATGTCGGCCGCCATCGCGGTCGCCGCCGTGGGTCTGAGCGCCGCGCCCGCTTCCGCGGCCTCCTGGCACCCGTACCAGGCGTACAAGAACTACGACACGTGCGTGGAGGTCGGCAAGTACGCGGTCGCCTACGGCAAGTCCACGAAGTACAAGTGCGACTGGGACAGCCCCTACTGGCTGCTCTCCCTCTACTACTGAGGCGGCTGAGCCCCTGACGGGGTGGGGTGTGCGCCCGGCGGAGCCTCCGCCGGGCGTTTCTCAGCTCACTTCCACGACAGCAGCCGGCCGCGGAACTTGGGGTGCTTGGTCTCCCAGTAGCGCCAGCCCTCCACCCGGCTCGGCACGTTGGCGATGCCCGAGGCGACCTTGCGCCGGTCGCAGGTGGCGAGGACCGACCAGGCCGACCAGCCGATGCGGTAACCGAGCACGCGGTACCACATGTTGCCGTACATGCCGTCGCTGATCTCGCGCGTGTAGTCGTGACCGCTGAAGACCTTGTGCCGTTCCTGCAGGTGGGGCAGACCGAGCCGGCGGATGCTCTCCACCACGGCCTTGGTGTCGGTCCCCGTGCTGACCGCTGTGTCGGTCGCCGTGCCGTTCGCCGGGTCGGTCCCGGTGGGGTCACCCGGGGCGTTCACGGGGTCGATCACGACGTCGGCCCCGGCGTCCGCCCCCTGGTCGTCCCTCGGCCTGTCCCGCTGCTTGCGCAGCGTCTTCTCTTTCTCGTTCTCGGCCTCCAGGAAAGCGACCACCTCGTGCTCGCGGGTGACCGAGACCGTGATGGAGCCGCCGGGGCCGTCGATGAAGCGGGTGCGCGGGATGAAGAAATTGCGTGGCGACTGCTGGTGAATGCGCCAGAAAGTACGCGGGCGGCAGTTGCGGCCGCCGTCCTCGTCGGTCCTGGTCGTGTGGAATCCCCGGTCGCTATGAATCTTGCGCAGTTTACGGAACTTGTCGTGGTCCGAGTCCGCGCTGGCCGGAGCCGCGGTGGCCGCCAACGCCACCGTGAGGAGGGCGTGGGTGGCGGGTCGCGCCAGTTTTCGCAATGGGGTGAACATCTACCGTCCCTTTCGGAAAAGCACTCCTCGGTGGCCAGGCCGGTACGATGCTTACAGTTGGCGCGAGCCCGGTGACAACGCCACGCCGCAGATGAATGGTCCACACCTGGCAAGATCAGGTGAAAGAGCGTCAATATCCGCCGCCATTTCCAAAGGGATCGTCACGACGGGACGTGGCCGTACCTACTAGTATGTATGGCTGGTTCTCCCTGTGGAACGGCACCGGAGCGATGGCCCGGTTGGTCTTCGGAAGGGTGGTTTCCAGGGCCCGTACCCGACCTGGACTCCATCGAGCGGGAGGCCGAGCGCCTGCGCGAGCTGTCTCGCCCGCGCCGGGCCTGGACGGCCTGCCGGAGGGCCGGACCTGGTGACGGTCTCTTGATGGGCGACCCCGGAGGGAACGGGCGCGACACCAGGAAGGCGCGCGCCGCCACAGGGGAGGGCATGAGCGTGCGCCGCCGTCACGCGCGTCCCCGCCGGGGTTCACCAGTCCCTGACTCTCACTCACGCCGGGGCTATGGTCCTCACCCTAACGGCGAAAGCCGGGAAAAGGACCTGCTGCCAGGGCTTTTGTGACAACACTGTGTCAAAGGACCGGACAGCGGAGGTCAGCGGCCGATCGGATGCCAGACCGTCTTGGTCTCCACGAAGGGCCTGATGCGGTCCAAACCGGGGTCGGCGTCGTGCCAGTCGTCCTCCGGCCGGGGCCGCAGCACCCGCTTGAGCGTGGTGGCCGCCAGCTCCTCCAGCCCGGCCGCCAGGTCGCCGGCGCCCGCGAGGTCGAGCGCGTTCACGTCGGCGTGCCCGGCCAGCGGCGGGCCCAGCTCGGCGACCCGGCCGGTGAGCACGTTCGCCACGCCGCCCGGCAGGTCGGACGTGGCCAGCGCCTCGGCCAGCGTGATCGCCGGCAGCGGCGCCCGCTCGTCGGCGACCAGCACCGCCGTGTTGCCCGCGGTGATCACCGGGGCGAGCACCGAGACCAGCCCGAGCAGCGACGAGCCGGTGGGCGCGACCACGCCGACGACGCCGGTCGGCTCGGGCTCCGACAGGTTGAAGAACGGTCCCGCCACCGGGTTCGCGCCGCCCAGCACCTGACTGATCTTGTCGGCCCAGCCCGCGTAGTAGACCCAGCGGTCCACGGCCGCCGACACCAGCGCCTGCCCGCGGTCCGCGCCGACGCCCTCGGCCGCGGCCACCTCGGCGGCGAACTGGTCGCGCCGCCCCTCCATCATCTCGGCGACCCGGTAGAGGATCTGCCCCCGGTTGTAGGCGGTACGTCCCGACCAGCCGGGGAACGCCTTGCGCGCGGCCACCACGGCATCGCGCACGTCCTTGCGCGAGGCCAGCGCGGCGTTGGCGAGGTGGGACCCGTCCGCCGACGTCACGGGGTAGGACCTCCCTGATTCCGAGCGCGGGAACGCGCCGCCGACATAGAGCTTGTACGTCCTGAGCACCGCGATACGCGGCGGGGTCTCAGCCAAGGTAGGCCTCCAATCCGAGCAACCCGCCCTCGCGGCCGTACCCGGACTCCTTGTAGCCGCCGAAGGGACTGGCGGGATCGAACACGTTGAAGGTGTTGGACCACACGACGCCGGCGCGCAGCCGGCTCGCGGTCCAGAGCATCAGGGAGCCCTTCTCCGTCCAGACGCCGGCCGACAGCCCGTACGGCGTGTTGTTCGCCTTGGCGACGGCCTCCTCCGGCGTGCGGAACGTGAGCACCGACAGCACCGGGCCGAAGATCTCCTCCCTGGCGACCCGATGCGCCTGCGTGACCCCGGTGAACACGGTCGGACGGAACCAGTAGCCGCGCTCGGGCAGCTCGCAGGCGGGCGACCACGAGGTCGCGCCCTCCGCCTCGCCCGCGGCGGTCAGCTCGCGGATCCTGGCGAGCTGCGCCGCCGAGTTGATCGCGCCGATGTCGGTGTTCTTGTCCAGCGGGTCGCCGAGCCGCAGCAGCTCGATGCGGGCGCGCAGCCGTTCCAGCAGCTCGTCGGCGATCGACTCCTGCACCAGCAGCCGCGAGCCCGCGCAGCAGACGTGGCCCTGGTTGAAGAAGATGCCGGACACGATGCCCTCGACGGCCTGGTCGATGGCCGCGTCGTCGTAGACGATGTTGGCGCCCTTGCCGCCCAGCTCCAGCGTGAGCCGCTTGCGGGTGCCCGCCACGGCGCGGGCGATCTGCCGCCCCACCTCGGTCGAGCCCGTGAAGGCCACCTTGTCGGCGCCGGGGTGGGCGACCACGGCCCGGCCGGTGTCGCCGGCGCCGGTCACGATGTTCACCACGCCGGGCGGCAGGCCCGCCTCCTGGCAGATCTCGGCGAAGGCGAGCGCGGTCAGCGGCGTCGTCTCGGCCGGCTTGAGCACCACCGTGTTGCCGGTGGCCAGCGCGGGCGCGACCTTCCACGCCAGCATGAGCAGGGGGAAGTTCCACGGGATGACCTGCGCGGCCACGCCCAGCGGTTTCGTGCCGGCCCCGGCGTGCCGGAGCTTGTCGGCCCAGCCGGCGTAGTAGAAGAAGTGCTGCGCGACGAGCGGCAGGTCGATGTCGCGCGTCTCCTTGATGGGCTTGCCGTTGTCGAGCGACTCCAGCACGGCCAGCTCGCGGGCCCGCTCCTGGATGATGCGCGCGATCCTGAACAGGTATTTGCCGCGCTCGGCGGCCGGCAGCGGCCCCCACACCTGCTCGAAGGCGCGCCGCGCGGCGGCGAAGGCGCGGTCCACGTCGGCCTCGCCGGCCGCGGCCACCTCCGACAGCGGCTCCTCGTCGGCCGGGTTGACGGTGACGATGCGCTCGTCGCTCTTGGCCGCGACGAACTCGCCGTCGATGAACAGGTCGTACGACGGCCGGATGGACACGATGGAACGTGACTCCGGCGCGGGCGCGTACTCGAAGATCTCCACGCCTCTCCCTAGTCGATGGTGTAGTAGTCGGGCCCGGCGTAGTGCCCGGTCGAGAGCTTGGTCCGCTGCATGAGCAGGTCGTTCAGCAGCGAGGACGCGCCCAGCCTGAACCACGCGGGGTCCAGCCAGCCGGCCCCGGCGATCTCCTTGACCAGCACGAGGTAGCGGATGGCGTCCTTGGTGGTGCGGATGCCGCCGGCCGGCTTCACACCGGCCTGCCGCCCGGTGGCGGCCCGGTAGTCGCGTACGGCCTCCAGCATCACCAGCGTCACCGGCAGCGTGGCGGCGGGGGACACCTTGCCGGTCGAGGTCTTGATGAAGTCGGCCCCGGCGTGCAGCGCCAGCCACGACGCGCGGCGCACGTTGTCGTAGGTGACCAGCTCGCCGGTCTCCAGGATGACCTTCAGGTGCGTGTCGCCGCACTGCTCCTTGACGGCCACGATCTCGTCGAACACCTTGCGGTAGTCGCCGGCGAGGAACGCGCCCCGGTCGATCACCATGTCGATCTCGGTGGCGCCGGCCGCGACCGCGTCGGCGGTGTCGGCCAGCTTGACCTCCAGCGACGTACGCCCGGAGGGGAAGCCGGTGGCCACCGAGGCCAGCCCGACCCCGGTGCCCGCCAGCGCCTCGGCGGCCGTGGCGATCATGTCGGGGTAGACGCACAGCGCGGCCACCGACGGCGCGCTCGGGTCGGCCGGGTCGGGGCGCACGGCCTTGGCGGCCAGCGCCCGGACCTTGCCGGGGGTGTCCGCCCCTTCGAGCGTGGTCAGGTCGACCATGCGGATGGCCAGGTCGATGGCCTCCCGCTTGGCCGTCGTCTTGATCGACCTGGTGGCCAGGCCGGCGGCCCGCCGCTGGACGCCGACCTCGTCGACGCCGGGCAGGCCCTGCAGATAGGCCCGCAAAGAGCCGGGGATGGTGTCAGGCACGAGCGCCACGCCTCTCGATGAGCATGTTGAGGACGAGGGCGACCAGCAGGATGAGGCCGGTCACCACCATCTGGAAGAAGGAGCCGAGGCCGAGCAGGTTGCAGAGGTTCCGCAGCACGGACAGCAGCAGCACCGCCACGAACGTGCCGAACACCCCGCCCCGGCCGCCGAACAGGTTGGTGCCGCCGAGCACGACGGCGGCGATCGCGTCCAGTTCCAGCCCGTTGAACGCGGTGGGCTGCCCCACGGTCAGCCGCGAGGTGAGCAGCACCCCGGCCAGCGCCGCCAGCGCGCCCGACACGGCGAACACCGTCGTGATCACCCCGCGCACCGGCAGTCCGGACAGCCGGGCGGCCTCCTTGTTGCTGCCGACGGCGTAGACGTACTCGCCGAAGGTGGTGCCGCGCAGCACCAGGGCGGCCAGCACGGTGATCGCCACGAAGATGATCCCGACGATCGGCACGTAGCCGATGAACCCGCCGCCGAGCAGCTGGAACCCCTCGGAGGCGTTGGCCTCCGCGGGCTTGCCGTCGGTCAGCAGGTACGTCAGGCCGCGGATCGCGGTCAGCCCGGCCAGCGTGGTCATGAACGCCGGCAGCGACAGGTACGCCGACAGCCCGCCCATGATCGCGCCGAACACCGCGCCTGCCGCGATGCTGATGAGGATCGCCGGCAGCACCGGCACCCCCGACCCGATGAGGATCGCGACCGTCATGCCGCCGAACGCGGCCACGCTGCCCACCGACAGGTCGATGCCGGCGGTCAGCACGACCATGGTCATGCCGATGGCCACGATCCCGGTGAGCGAGGACTGCTGGAGCAGGTTCGCGATGTTGCGGCCGGTCAGGAACTGCGGCGCCAGCAGTGAGGCGACCACGCACAGCCCGAGGAAGACCAGCAGCAGGTTGGACTTGACGATGAGGTCGGCGCCGCGGCGCCGGCGGGCGCCGCCTTCCTGGGGGGCGGCTGCGGTCACGGTGGATCCCGGCGAACCCGTGGATCCGAGCGAAGCTGTCATGGTGCGGCTCCTGTGATGACGGTGTGCGCGATGACGTTCTCCGGGCTGACCCGGGGGTCGAAGCGCGCGACGTTGCGGCCCTCGTACAGGACCTGGATCCGGTCGGCGTTGGCGGTCAGCTCGTTGAGCTCGCTGCTGGCGAGCAGCACGGCCACGCCCTGGTCGGCCAGGTGGCGTACCTGGCGGTAGAGGTCGGCCTTGGCGCCGACGTCCAGGCCGCGCGTGGGCTCGTCCAGCAGCAGGACCCTGATCCCGCCGCGGGTGATCCACTTGGCCAGCACGACCTTCTGCTGGTTGCCGCCCGAGAGCTGGCCCACGAGCTGGCCGGGCCCCGACGCCTTCACGCCGAGGTCGGCGAGCGCCGGCTTGGTCAGGCGCTGCCCGGCCCGGCCGGGCAGCAGCCACGGCGGCTTGCCGAGCGCGCTGATCGCCGCGTTGCGGCTGACCGACAGGCCCAGCATCAGGCCCTGCTCCTTGCGGCTCTCCGGCACCAGGGCCAGGCCCGCGCGGACGGCGGCGGCCGGGCTCGCGACCTTGAGCGGCCGGCCGCCGAGCGTGGCCGTCACCTGGGCCTTGAGGTCGCCGAACAGGGCGCGCAGCAGCGTCGTACGTCCCGCGCCGCCGAGCCCGGCCAGCCCGACGACCTCGCCGGGCCGTACGTCGAGGTCGCGCACGTCCAGCAGGCCGGGCACGTGCACCCGCTCGACGCTCAAAAGCGGCTCGCCCCGCGGCGCGGCCCGGTCGGTGGCGCCCACCAGCTCGCCGCCCGCCTCGCCGATCATGGCGGCGACCAGCTCGTCGGGGCGCGTGGAGGCCAGGTCGTAGACGCCGACCGCGCGGCCGTCGCGCAGCACCGTGGCCCGGTCGCCGATCTCCATGACCTCGTCCATGCGGTGCGAGATGAAGATGACCGAGCGGCCCTCGGCGGTGAGCGACCTGATGACCCCGAACACCGCTTCCAGCTCGCTCTCGCCGAGGGTCGCCGACGGCTCGTCCATGACGATGACCCTGGCGTCCGCCGTCAGCGCCTTGGCGATGGCGGTGAGCTGCTGCGCGGCGATCGGCAGCGCGCCGACCCGCGCGCTCACCGGGAAGGTCGCGCCGACCCGGTCGAGCGCGGCGCGGGCCAGCTTGGCCCGCTGCCCCCTGCGGACGAAGGGGCCCAGCCTGGGTGCCCTGCCGAGCAGCAGGTTCTGCGCCACGGTGAGGTCGGGCAGCAGGTCGAGCTCCTGGTAGATGACCGCGATGCCGGCCGCGAGCCCGGCGTGCGGGGTGGCCGGCGCGTACGGCTGCCCGTCGAGCAGGATCGTGCCCTCGTCCGGCTGGTACGAGCCCGCCAGGACCTTCATCAGCGTGCTCTTGCCCGCCCCGTTCTCGCCGAGCAGGCAGTGCACCTCGCCGGGCCGCACGCTCAGCTCGACCCCGTCGAGCGCGACGGTGCCGGGGAACCGCTTGACGATCCCGGACATGTGCAGGCGTTCGGGAGTCTCGCTCATGCCGCCTCCAGCAGGTGTCTGGCGTTGTGGTCGTCGGTGATCAGCACGTCGCACAGGCCGCTCGACACCACCGCCCGGCAGACCGCCCGCTTGGCCGTGCCGCTGACCAGCGCGACCGACGTGGCGGCCGAGCGCAGCAGGTCGAGGGAGAGCCCGAGGGTGCGGCCGTCGAGGTCGGGGTCGACGATCCGGCCTTCCGCGTCGATGAAGCGGCCGAGCACGTCGCCGACCGCGCCGGCGGCGGCCAGCCTGGCGAGGTCGCCCGCGTCGATCTGCCCGGAGTCGACCAGCACCGAGTCGTTGCCCATGGCGCCCGGGCTGAACAGGAACAGGTCCGCCTTGGCGGCCAGGGCCAGCACGTCGGCGACGGCCCTGTCGCTCTCCAGCACCTGGCGGGTGCTCTGCTGCTGCAGGATCGCCGGGGCCGCCAGCAACGTCGCGGTGCCGCCGCCGTGGTGGGCGATCATGCTGGCCATGCTGTGCGCGCTGGTCGGCTCCCGGGATCGGCTGAGCGCGCCGTTGATCTGCACGACGTGCACGCCCGTGGCCCAGCCGGGCGTCAGCCCGCCGGCCAGGCGGTCGAGCGTACGCCCCCAGGACACCCCGATCAGGCGGGGCGCCGGCCGCATCTCCATCAGGTGGTCGGCGCCCGCCGACGCGACCCGGTCGCGGGCCTGCTCGGCGTCGTCGCCCCCGACCGACACCACGACGGCCTCGCGCAGCCCGAAGCGCTCCTTGACCGCCTGCTCCAGCGTGCGGACGCGGGAGCGCGGGTGCAGCACCTCGATGCGGACGATGCCGACCTCGCGCGCCTCGGCCAGCATCCTGCCCACCTTCCACCGGGTCAGGTGCATGGCGTTGGCGATCTGCTCCTGCGTCTCGCCCGACTCGTAGTAGCGCACCGCCACCTGGTAGAGCTGGTCGTCATCGCTCATGGCGGCCTCCGCTCAGCCGGTGGGAGATGCCGGTAGTCGCGGCCGTGGCCTCCCGGTAGCCGGCGTAGCCCGCCTCGTACGCCTGCGCGTGCGCGGCGACCGGCTCGACCGTGCGCACCTTGGGCGCGTACTCGGCGGCGGCCTCCGCCAGCGACGCGTGCCGCCCCGAGCCGGTCGCGGCCAGCACCGAGCAGGCCCGCAGCGTCAGGTTGTCGCCGGTGACCAGGTGCACGGGGCGGCCCAGCACGTCGGCGGTGGTCTGCAGCCACAGCTCGTTGTGCTGGATGCCGCCCGACAGGAAGATCTCCGACACCGCGACGCCGCCGTCGGTGAAGGAGTCGATGACCTGGCGGGTGCCGTACGCGACGCCTTCGACGGCCGCTCGGTAGACCTGCTCGGGCGTGCTGGCCAGCGTCAGGCCCAGCACCGCGCCGCGCAGCCGGGGGTCGCGCAGCGGGGTGCGGTTGCCCATGAAGTAGTCGAGCACGATGAGGCCGTGCTCGACCGGCGGCACCCGCGTGGCGGCGGCGATCAGGCCGCCGATCTCGGCGCGCGGCCGGCCGATGAGCTTCTCGCCCGCCCAGGCCAGCACCGAGCCCGCGCTGACCTGCCCGCCCTCGACGAGCCATCGCCCCGTGCGCAGCGCGTCCGGGTAAGGACCCCACACCGTGGGCGGGAACACCGGCTCGGCGATCTCCGTGACGAACGCGTTGGACGTGCCGCACACGATCGACACGTGACCCTCCTGGGCGCCGCCGATGGCCAGCAGCGACAGGTGCGCGTCGATGCCGCCGGACACCACCGTGGCGGTGCCCGTGACGCCCAACTCCGCGCGGGCCGGCTCGGCCAGCGGCCCCACCGGGTCGCCGACCGGCACGATCTCGTCGGGCAGCTTGGCGGCCAGGTCGGCGACGCCGAGCTGCTCGTACAGGTCGTGCGGGAAACCCGCGCCGCGCGGGTCGTAGTTGCTCTTGCAGACGGCGTTCATGCGCGACCCGGCCCAGCGGCCGGTCAGCCGCCAGACCATGTAGTCCACGGCCTCGACGATGCGGGCCGCCGCCCGGTACGTCTCCGGCTCGTGCCTGGCCAGCCACATCGCCTTGGGCACCAGCCACTCCACCGCGTCGCTGCCGCCGGCGTACCGCAGGACCGGGTGGCCGGTCCGCGCGGTCAGCTCGGACTCCTCGCCGGCGCGGCCGTCCATCCACAGCAGCGCCGGGCGCAGCGGCCGGCCACGGCCGTCCAGCACGGCCACCGTCGAGGCCGTGGTCGCCACCGCGACCCCCTCGATCGGCGGGCCGCCCGCGGCGGCGAGCGCCTGCCGCGCGGCCGACACGCTCGCCCGCCACCAGTCGTCCGGATCCTGCTCGGCCCAGCCGGGCCGGGGGAAGCGGGTCGGGTACGCCTCGGCGCCCGACCCGAGCAGCGCCCCCTGGTCGCCGTAGACCGCCGCGCGGGCGCCTTCGGTTCCCAGGTCGAGGGCGAGGAAGGCAGCCATGCTCACTCCTCGTTCGGCAGGAAGAGGACCTTCGAGCTGAAGATCGACCGCTCGCCCAGGGCGGCCATGGTCTCCGGCAGGGCGTCGAGCCCCAGCTCGTGGGTGATCATGAACTTCCAGGCCAGCTCGCCGGAGGCCAGCGCGCGCGCCGCCGTCCGCCACTCGTCGCCGGGGAACGGCGCCGAGAAGGAGTTCCACGCGCCGTGCAGGGTGACCTCGCGGCGCAGGAACGAGCTGAACGTGGACTCGGGCAGCACCACCGGGTCGTGCGGAATGCCGATGAACACCGCCTCGCCGTGCCGGCCCGCCAGCGCCACCGCCTGGTCGATCGTGGCGGGCACACCCGCCGACTCGATGACGATGTCGTAACCCTCGCCGGCGACCTCGGCCGCGGCCTCCGCGCTGGTCGCCGTGTGGGTGGCGCCCGCCTCGGTGGCCATCGCGGCCTTCTGCTCGTTGAGCTCGATCGCCAGCACCTCGGACGCGCCCGCGAGCCTGGCCCACTGCACCGCGAACAGCCCGATCGGGCCCGCGCCTACCACCGCCACCCGGCGGCCGCCGCGCATGTTAGTCCGCCACAGGGCGTGCAGCGCGATCGCGGCCGGGTCCATCATGGCCGCCGCCCTCGGGTCCAGGTCCGCGGGCAGCACCATGAGGTTGCCCGCGGGGACGGTCACGTACTGGGCGTACGCGCCGTCGCGGCGGCTGCCGAAGTAGCCGTACTTCTTGCACAGGCTGAAGTGGCCCTGGGTGCACGGGCCGCAGGTGCGGCACGGGATCAGCGGCGGGACGGTGACCAGATCGCCCTCCCGGACCGTGCCCTCGGCGGCCAGGTTCGCGCCGAGCCTGACGACGTGGCCGGAGAACTCGTGCCCGCAGATGATCGGGAAGTGGTAGGCGATCCCCGGTTGCAGCATGCGCGAGATGTCCGAGCCGCACACGCCGCAGGCCGCCACGCGTACGAGCGCCTCGTCCGGGCCAGGCTCGGGCACGGGCACCTGCTCGACCCTGATGTCGCCGGGCGCGTGGAGCACCGCCGCCTGCATGGTTTCCGCCATCGTTGTGCCTTTCCTACTTCTCTTGTGCCGCGGCGAACTCACCGTCGCCGATGTACTGGGCCGCGTTGTCCTTGTCGATGAGCGCGGTGCCCGCGTCGATGCTCGGCTCGACCTGCTCGCCGTTCTTGACCTTGAGCACGGTCTCGACGGCCTTGGCGCCGAGGGAGAGCGGGTCGTTGAGCGCGGTGGCCACGTACTGGCCGTCGGAGATCTGCTTGACCGCCTCCATGAGGCCGTCCACGCCGGCGACCAGGACCTTGTCCTTGCCGTTCTCCTTCAGGACCTGGAGCGCGCCGAGCGCCATGTCGTCGTTGTGCGCGTACACGGCGGCGACGTCGGGGTGCACCTGGAGCAGGTCCTGCATCGCGGTGACCGCCTTGGAGCGCACGTAGTCCGAGTACGGGCCCTCGACGATCTTGATGTTGGGGTTGCCCTTCACGGCGTCGTGGAAGCCGGCGCTGCGGTCACGCGCCACCGCGCCGCCCGCGTCGCCGCGGATCTCGATGACCTTGCCGCCCTTGTCGCCGAGCGCCTCGCTGAGCCGCTTGCCGACGAGCTCGCCCATCGCCTTGTTGTCCCGCCCGACCTGGGCGACCGCGCCCTCGGGCACCGGCCGGTCCACGGTCACGACCGGCACGCCCGCCGCCTTGGCCGCGGCGATCCCGGGCTGCACGCCCTGGGGGTCCACCGGGTTGACGAGCAGGACGTCCACCTGACGGGTGATCAGGTCCTGGATGTCGTTGTTCTGCTTGGTGACGTCGCCGCCCGCGTCGGCGAAGTAGAGCGAGGCGCCCGCCTTCTTGGCGGCGGCCTCGGCGCCCTCGCGGAGCTGGACGTAGAAGGGCGACTGCTGGGTCGCCTGGCTGAAGCCGATGGCGACCGGGCCGCCGGACTTCTCGCCGCCCGCTTCCGTCGACCCGCCCGGTGTTGACGACACCGAGCAGGCGGTCAGGGCGGAGATCAGGAGGAGTGCAGGGATTGTGAGCAGCCGAAATCTACTCATAGGGGCCTCCGTATGTGACGTAGGTAACGCACCGTAAGTCGGGAATTAACCTCGATGCAACACTTGAGCCGAAATTTGCTCATATGAGCAGACTTGGTCTCCTTGCTCCTCGTGTCCGCTCATCGTCACATGAGTTTCCGCAGGTCACAGCCGTTACGGCCGCTTCGCGGCGCCGTACGTGTCGGAAATCCCCCGACCGGCGGGGGCGCGATGTCGGATCCCCGGATCCGTATGGCGGTGGCTGGCCCGCGAGCCGGGACGGCGGGCAAGGTGACGCGGTCCCGCACCTGTTGAGAGGTCCCCCTTGAACGTATCCGCTCCGCCCGCCCGGCCCCGCGCCACCATCGCGCCGGCCTGCGCGAGCGTCTTCGTCGCCTATCTCCCCGTCGTCACCGTCGCCGTCACCCTGCCCGGGATCCAGCAGGCCCTGGGCGCCTCGCCCGCGCAGCTGTCGTGGGTGCAGGACGCCTTCGTGCTGCCGGTCGCCGCGCTGCTGCCCGAGTCGCGCGGCCCGGGCGGCCGCCGCCTCGACTGGCCGGGCCAGCTCACCGCCGCCGTGGCGATCACCGCGCTCATCTACGGCGTCATGCGTCATCGAGGGCGGCGCGACCTCGTACGGCGAACCGCTCACCGTGGCGGCGCTGGCGGTTGCCGTGCCCGGCGGCGCCGCGTTCGTCCTGATGGAGCGGCGCAGCAGCGCCCCCGCCCTGACCGCCGTGTCGGAGGCCTTCCTGGACGGCATGCACCTCTGCCTGAACGTCTCGGGAACCCTGCTGGTGGCCGCCGCCCTCGCCGCCGCCGCTGTGCTGCTGCGCCGCACGGGCGAACGCGTACCGACCGGCTGACCCTCGTCAAGGCCCCCGCCCCACACAGGGGCCTCGGGGATCGGCCCTCAGGCCCCCGCGGACGGCTCGCGCGGCGCCACGTACGGTACGTCCGGCGGCAGATGCTCCCGCAACCGATCGTCGAACCCGTCGTCGACGTCCCGATACGACCGGTACGCCGGCGGATAGTGCCACCCCCAGGGCTGCTCCCTATGATGCCCCCACCACCAGCGCCGCGGCTGCCGCAGCCGCTCCACGATGGCCAGCACCGTGTCCCCCACCTCGGCTGGATCGGGCAGCACGTCACCACCGAAGTACCGCTGCCGCCTCAGCAGCGTCGGGCAGCGCACGTCCCCCCGCACGAAGCTCCCGAACCGCCACCCGCTCTCCTCATCCCAGGCCAGCGCCAGCACGCACTCCTCGACGAGCTCCCGATCCTCGACGAGGATGGAAGCCGAGCGCGGCAGGAACTCCGCCATCCAGTGATCACTCGGCTGAATGGCCCGCCGAACGAGAGCCAGGTAGACATCGTGCAGGTAGCCGACATGCAACTCCTGCCACTCCACATGCCAGACACCCCTGGGCGTCACCACATCGGTGCCCGTGGGCCGGCGACCCCACGCGGCAAGCCGGTCGAGCTGAGCTCCGGCCTTGACCCGCCCTTGAGGACCAGGGACATGCAAGGCTCCCCTCTTTCTCGCGGAACCAGGGATGCCGAGCTGCCGACATGCGGTGGGCATCTGAAGGGCGTCCCCGTCGTCGGCGATTTCCGTTGTCATCGCACCCCTCCCGCTACTAATAGTGAGGTATGGTAAGTCTGCATGCAATCTTGCACGCAGTCTTACTTCTGTGGCTCAATAACTGGAGTGATCAAGGCTCTGTCCGGGAATTAGCCACTTTTGGGACATATATGGTCAATCGCACTTCTCCGCCCACCGTGCAGCGTCGCATTCTGGCGCGGGAGCTGCGTCATCTCCGTGAACGTGCGTCCCTGACGGGCGACGACATCAAGGACCGGCTCGGCTGGTCGCCGTCGAAGGTCTCCAGGATCGAGAACGCCCGCATCAGCGTCTCGCAGGGCGACATCGAATTGTTGCTCGACGTCTACAACGCCTCCGACATCCAGCGCGAGCGCCTTCTGGCGCTGGCCGGCCAGACTCAGACCCCGCACTCGTGGCGGGCCTATCCCGCGCCGACGCAGGAGTTCCTGTCGTTTCTCGAAGTCGAGGCGGTGGCCGACTCGATCCGGCAGTGGGAGGTGGGGGTGGTGCCGGGCGTCCTGCAGACGGAGGCGTACGCGCGGCATCTGATCCAGAGTTGGCGCGACATCGACGACACGCTGACGCAGCGTCAGATCGAGGACCGCGTCGCCATCCGGCTGAACCGCCAGAAGCGCTTTCTTCCTCCAGAGTCATCGCACATATGGATCGTTATGGACGAATCCATACTGATGCGGACAGTCGGTGGGCCTGACGTCATGGCGGAACAATTGCAGCAGCTGGTGGACTTCTCCCTGCTGTCCAACGTGAAGCTACAGGTCGCACCGCTCGATCGGCCCCGAGGGGTGTTCGAGGAATCCTTCACTCTGCTGAATCTGGACCGGAGTAACCCCCTCGAGCAGTGCCTCGTCTACATCGACCACAACCTCACCAGTCAATTCCTGCTGGATGAACAGCGTTCGATCTACTTCGAGAAGATGTTCGAATATTTTCACAGGAGTGCGCTGGATGAGGAGGCGAGCCGCACCATCATTTCGAGATACAACCGTGATGCATCCATGGTTTGAAGTGGCCAGCGGTGCTGGTGGGGCGGCCGATAACATTCCACGCATGCAAGATCAGTGGACGCGGTCCAGCTTCTGCGGGCATAACGGAAATTGCGTTGAAGTCCGCCTGCTGGATGACGATATGGTCGCCATTCGCGACAGCAAGAACCTTGGCCAGCAGCCCCTCGTGATCACGGCCTCCGCCTATCGGCAACTGATCGAGAAGGTCAAACGAGGCGACGTCTAGAGCGTCCACTCACGAACCATCGACCACCATGCCCGCCTGAGCAGCCGGCGCCCGTGGAGGGCGTCGGCTGCTCGTCGTTTCGCTGGTCAGGTGAGGTTCAGGCCGCCGTCTACGGCGAGGACCTGGCCGGTCAGCCAGGTTGTGGTGGGGGCGGCCAGGTGGAGGATCCACGCGGCCACCTCCTCTGGGGTGCCGCGGCGGCCCAGAGGGATGGTGGCGGCTTCGTCCTGCTTGATCTGGTCCACCACCTCCGCGGGGAGGCCGGCGGCGCTCAGGGCTTCGCTTTCCGTGGGGCCTGGTGCGACGGCGTTGACGCGGATGCCGTCCGTGGCCAGTTCCAGGGCCCAGCTTCTTGTCAGCTGTTCGATGGCGGCCTTCGAGGCGGCGTAGTGGGCGGCGCCGGGCAGGGGGCGGTGGCCGTACGTGCTGGAGATGTTGATGATCGTGCCGCGGGTCTTGCGCAAGTAGGGCAGGGCGGCGTGGGCCAGGAGGCTGGGGGCGGTGACGTTCAGGGCCAGGAGGCTGGCGATGCGCGCCGGGTCCGTTTCCGCCAGCGGCATCATGGCCGTGCCGCCGGCGTTGTTGACCAGGACGTCGAGGCGGCCCCAGCGGTCGGTCGCGGCCTTCACCACGGCCTGCGGGGCGCCGTCCGCGGTGATGTCGGCGGAATGGACGGCGATGCCGGGGTGGTGGGTGGCGGTCTCCTCCAGAGGGGCTGGGCGGCGGCCGACGGCGAGTACGTGCGCGCCCGCCCTGGCCAGGGCGATCGCGGTGGCCCGGCCGATGCCGGAGCCGGCGCCGGTGACGATCGCGACGGTGTTCTCGAGATGACGACTGGTCACGTGCTGAACTTCCTTGTTCTGTTCGGTGCGGTCAGGTGCCGGGGTGGGTTCGTGGGCCCGCGCGGAGGGGAAGGCGCAGGGTGACGTGGGCGCCGTGGGTCTCGACGTGCAGGCTGCCGTGGTGGGCGGTGGTGATGGCGCGGGCGATGGCCAGGCAGAGGCCGGTGCCTCCCTGGTCGCCGGCCGGCTCGTCGCACGTTTCCGAGGGCTCGTCGCTGGTCAGGCGGAGTTCCGCGCAGTCGGCCGTGCGGTGCAGGGTGACGGTCGCCGGGTGGCGGGTGGTGCCGAGGAGGATGGCCAGGAGGCGGGTCAGATGGGTGGAGGAGGCGTGCGTGAGGACGGTGGGGTCCAGGCGGAGCCGCACGTCGCCGCTACCGGCCGCGGCCGACTCCACCAGGGCGGTCAGGTTCACGTCGGTCAGTTCGCGATCGTCGAGGCCGGCTTCGAGCCTGGAGAGCAGGAGCAGGTCGGTGGTGACGTTTTCCAGCCGGTCGAGGTCGTCGCTGACGTGGTCGAGCAGGTCGGTCACGTCGATGTCGTCCGGGTGCCGCCGGGCCGCCTCCACCTGGACGCGCAGCGCGGCCAGCGGCGTACGGACCTCGTGGGAGGCGTCGGCGGTGAAGCGCCGCGCCGCCCGCGCCCGTTCGTGCAGCTCGTCGGAGCGCGGGATGAGCACGGGCATGCCCACCAGCTCGTCCCGCTCGCGCCCGCAGGCGTCGAGGCAGGGCTGGTTGGCCGCCACGATCGTCATGTCCCCTGCCATGACCAGGCACGGGTTCGGGACGGCCGCGAGCAGGGCGGCGTGGTCGTGTCTCATCGGGTTCCTCCCCAGGCGCCGGGCGAGCCTGTCACCAGCTAGGACAGCGCAGCCTCCGGGTCTGTGACCGGAAGGGGGCGACTTTACCGACCCGAGGGCTTAGGGGGAGACGGCAGGGGGAGGTGCGGTGGATCGAGGGGGAGGCGTGCCATGAAGGTCGTGGTGGTCGGCGGGACCGGCCTGATCGGATCGAAGCTGGTGACCAGGCTGTCGCGCGACGGCCACGAGGCGGTGGCGGCATCGCCGCGCACCGGGGTGAACACGCTCACCGGCGAGGGTCTCGCCGAAGCGCTGGAGGGGGCGCGGGTGGTGGTCGACGTGTCGAACGCGCCGTCGTTCGAACCGGCCGCCGTCCTGGAGTTCTTCGAGACCTCCACCGGCAACCTGCTGGCCGCCGAGTCGGAGGCGGGGGTCGGGCACCATGTCGCGTTGTCCATAGTGGGCACCGAACGCATGCCGGACAACGGATATTTCCGGGCGAAGGTCGCGCAGGAGCAGCTGATCGAGAAGTCGGGGATCCCGTACTCGCTGGTGCACGCGACCCAGTTCTTCGAGTTCGTGAAGGGGATCGCCGACGAGGCCGCGGACGGGGACGTCGTACGGATCGCGCCGGTGCTGTTCCAGCCGATCGCAGGGGACGACGTGGCGGCGGCGGTGTGCGAGGTCGCGGAGGGTAGGCCGCTCAACGGCCGGCTGGAGGTGGCCGGGCCGGAGCGGGTCAGGATGGACGAGTTCGTCCGGCAGGCGCTGGCGGGGCTCGGTGACCCCCGTGAGGTGGTCACCGACCCGCACGCGCGTTACTTCGGGAGCGAGCTGGGCGAGCACTCGCTCGTGCCGCTGGGGGAGGCGCGGCTCGGCGAGGCTCGCTACGGCGACTGGGCCGCCGCCGGGTAGAACGCCCGGGACGTCAGACGGACTGACGGCCCAGGGAGCGGAGCTGGTCGGGCGTCAGAGCCGAGACGTTCTGGTCGATGGGGACGTCCGTGTACTGGTGGATCGCCCACGACTTCCAGTCGGCCGGCGGCGTGATCGCGCCCTTGGCCCGGCTGTAGTGGGCGACCCAGAGCGGGTACTGCGCCAGGCCGTGGCCGTAGGTGTTCGCGAAGTTCCAGCCGCTGTAGAAGAGCGGCTTGGTGCCGGTCTGGTTCTCCACGTACGACAGCCACGCCTTGGCCCAGGCGTTGACCTCGGCGACGGACTTGCCGTCGGTCGTCTCCAGGTCGAGGACCAGCAGGTCACCGGCCTTGGCGGGCTGGGCGTTCACCGCGGCCAGGAAATGGTTGGCATCGGCGATGGGGTCGTCGGCGGGGTGGCCGTAGTGGTAGGCGCCGCGCACGATGCCCTTCTCGCCGAGCTCCCGCCAGTGCCTGGCGAAGGAGGAGTCGACGAAGTCGGTCCCCTCGGTGGCCTTGATGATGCCGAACTGCGCGGAGCTGGAGCTCCAGTCGTACAGCGGCTCGTAGTGGGAGATGTCCAGGCCGTAGGTCAGGGCGGAGCTGTGCTGGGCCGCCTCGTGCGGGGCGACCTGGTCGGTGGTGGAGGCGTGTGCGGTGCCGGTGACGGCGGTGACGGCGGCGAGTACGGCTCCGCCGAGCGCCAGTCCGAGGCGCTTGCGGTTCTCGGCAAGCTTGGCCATGCGGATGTTGACTCCTTGCTTCCATGCCGCCTACCGGGTTAGCTGACGGGTTCGGGACTGGAAGTGCCCTACGGACGCGGGCATGAGCGGGCGTCCGATTCACCCCGGAAAGTGGGTCCCCGGTTCCGCGAGACGCGGATTCGGCGGCCGTACGTCGGGAGACGGCGTACGGTCCGGTCAAAGATGTGAGGTCACGCGCTGCGGTGGTCCCTCGACCCGCAAAAGTACATAATTCGCAAAAGTATCTGCAAGTACTCCAGAGGGACTTTCACTCCGCTGGCCTAGTAAGAGGTTCGAAATCCCCGCGTACGTCGCGGATCCGGAAATGGGTAAAGTTTTCCGGCATTCACTCCAGACGAAGTGTTCGGGCCGTCCTGGAGAGGGTCTGCGGCGGCAGCGCGGCGCCGTACGACGGCACGAGCTCACGCAACGCCGGCCGCCAGCCGTCCACCCGGCCGGGGAAGGCGCGTCCGAGCACGTCCAGCATGATCGCCACGGACGCCGACGCCCCGGGTGAGGCCCCGAGCAGGGCGGCGAGCCCGCCGTGGGCCGGCGTCACCACCTCGGTGCCGAACCCGGCGATCGACCCGCGCCCGTTCACCGGCTTGACCACCTGCACCCGCTGACCCGCGGTGATCGGCTCCCAGTCCTCCGCCCGCGCCTCGGGGACGAACCGGCGCAGCGCCCGCAGCCGGTCGCCGCGCGTCTGCGCGAGCTGCCCGACCAGGTAGCGCAGCAGGGCCGGCTCGGCGCGGGCGGCGCCGAGCAGTGTCATGACGTTGCCGGGCGTGACGGATCCCGGCAGGTCGGTGAGCCTGCCGCGCTTGAGGAAGCGCGGCGAGAACGCGGCGAAGGGCCCGAACATCAGGTACGTCCGCCCGTCCACGACCCGGGTGTCGAGATGCGGCACCGACAGGGCGGGCGCGCCCGGCTCGGCGTGGCTGTAGACCTTGGCGTGGTGCCCGGCCACCAGCTCGGCCCGGTCCGTACGCAGGAACCGCCCGCTGATCGGAAACCCCCCGTACGCCCGCGTCTCCGCCACCCCGGCGCTCTGCAGCAGCGGCAGCGTGCCCCCGCCCGCCCCCAGGAACACGAACGACCCGCGCACCCCGTAGTCGCGGGCACCCACCAGGTCGCGCACCCGCAGCCGCCACGACCTGCGGTCACGGGAGAGCCCGCGCACCTCGTGCCCGGTCCGCACCTCGACGCCGTCACGTTCGAGCGCGGCGAACAGCCGCCGGGCCAGCACGCCATAGTCGACGTCGGTGCCGCCACGAGAGCGGCACAGCGCCACCTGCTCACCGGCGGGCCGGCCGGCGAACATCAGCGGCAGCAGCTCCGCCATCACCGCCCGGTCGCGGATGAGCTCGAGCCCCTCGAACAACGGATGATCGCGCAGCGCCGCGTGCCGCAGCCGCAGGTGCTCGACCCCGGCCGCGCCCCGGGCGAAGGAGAGATGCGGCACCGGCCGGATGAACCCGGAGGGATCGCCCAGCGTGCCCTCCTCGACCAGGCTCGCCCACAGCTGCCGGGAGAGCTGGAACTGCTCGTTGATCGCGATGGCCCCGCCGACGTCGATCGAGCCGTCGCCGGTGAGCGGCGTGTAGTTGAACTCGCACAGTCCCGCGTGCCCGGTGCCGGCGTTGTTCCAGGCCGACGAGCTCTCCAGGCCGAGGCCGTCGAGCCGCTCCAGGACGAGCACCGCCCAGTCCGGCTGCACGCGGCGCAGCAGCACGCCCAGGGTGGCGCTCATGATGCCACCGCCGACCAGGACCACGTCGTAGCCCACCCCGGCTCACCTCCAACTCGTATGACATGTTCGCTACTTGTATAACAGCGTCCGCGCGGAATGCGGGATCCGGAGTAGCGTGGATCTTCGAGCGCCCGTACGGCACAGGAGGTGATCACGATGCACCCGGTCTAGCGACGGCCCCACCCGGGGGCGTCACGGAGCCGAAAGGTGACCGTATGAGCAAGACCGACAAGACCCGTCCCTGGTGGGTGAAGATGGCCGAGGCGCCGATGGTGCACTGCCGGCCCGTTCACGACCACCGTGACGGCGTCTGCACCCTTCCCGGCCGCGTCGACCGCGAGAGCGCGTCGCTCAACCAGCGCATGAGCGGCTGCTACTGGCAGGCCACCGACACGTTCTTGTTCGGTGAAGGCGTCCTCAGCGGAGGCCGGGAGTGGACCGGCTACTGCCGTGAGGCGCGCCGTCGCGAGCGGCGTGCGGCCCGTCGCGAGCTGCGCGACTACCGCGCTGACGACTGAGCCGACGACTGAGCCGGCGACTGACAGCGCCCCGGGAGGCGTCCGCCTCCCGGCGCATCAGTGGGACACTCCACGCATTACCGGTAAGACCGTCGTGGAGGTAGGCGTATGTACGCGAAGTCCCTGGGAGTGAACGGTGCCGAGCTGCGTCCCCTGGAGCCCTGGCGGGCGGAGGAGTTCCTGGCCCACATCGACAGGGGGCGGGAGTTCATCGGGCGGTTCGTGGGGCTGGCCGACGTGGTGACCGACCTGCCGTCGAGCCGCGCGTTCCTGCAGCGCTACGCCGACGCGACCGCCGCCGACACCGCGCGGATCCACGGCATCTGGCTGGACGGCACGCTGTCCGGCGGCGTCATGCTGCGCACGATGAACGTCGAGCAGGGCGAGGCCGAGGTGGGCTGCTGGCTGGAGCCCGCGGCGGCCGGCAAGGGGCTGGTGACCAGGGCGGCCGGCATCCTCATCGACTGGGCCGTGGACGAGCGCGGCATCCACCGCGTGGAGTGGGTCGTCGCCTCGGGAAACGCGGCCAGCATCGCCGTGGCCAGGCGGCTCGGGATGACCAAGGAGGGCGTGCGGAGGGAGGGCTACAAGCATCGCGGCGAGCGGCTGGACGTGGAGATCTGGTCGGTGCTGGCGCCGGAGTGGCGCAAGGCGCGAGGAAACGGATAGTCCCTCTATTCGGATAGCTCATCCGCTTTCTGCTACGGTTCAGGGAGAGGACGGAAGGTGCACGCCTGCCCGAGTCCGTCTCTTCCTGCTGTCCGTGAAAGGAAAGCGACCATGCGCATCTTCATCACCGGCGCCAGCGGCTACTTCGGCGGTGTGCTCACCGAGCACCTCATCTCCGCGGGTCACACCGTCGAAGCCCTCGCCCGCTCCGATCGGGCCGGCGCCCGCGTCGCCGAGCTGGGCGCCACCCCCGTGGCGGGCGGCCTGGCCGACACCGGCGTCCTGCACGAGGCCGCCGCCCGCAACGACGCCGTCGTGCACACCGCCGTCGACTACGGCGATCCGGCCATGCAGGACGTCGAGCAGCCGGCGCTCGACGCGCTGCTGACCGGCCTCGCCGACGGCCGCCCCTTCGTCTACACCAGCACCGGCATGGTCTACCCCGACACCAAGGGCCGGCCGGTCGCCGAGGACGAGGAGGTCAGCGAGCAGACGGCGAGGCAGCCGCACAAGTACCTCGGCGAGCGCCGCGTCCTCGCCGCCACGAACCTCGCCGTCACCGTGGTCAGAGCCGGTCTGATCTACGGCCGCGGCGGCAGCGCCCTGCTCCAGGGCCTGATCGCCGGAGCCCGCGCGCAGGGCGTCGCCACCTACGTCGGGGACGGCCGCAACACCTGGTCCACCGTCCACGTGGACGACCTGGCCGCCCTCTACGCCGCCGTCCTCACGGGCGAAGAGGGTGGGGGCGTCGTCAACGCCGCCACCCGCACCGGCACGGCCTTCCGCGAGATGGTCGAGGCGGTCGCCGTCCTCACCGGCACGCGCACCGCCTCGATGCCCCTCGACCAGGCCACGCAGCTCTTCGGCGACCTGGCGCGCACGCTCACCGGCTCGACGCCTCTCGACCCCTCGCGGGCCGAGAGGCTGTACGGATGGAAACCCGCCGGCCCGTCCCTGGTCGAGGACGTCACCCGGGGCAGCTACGCCGCCGCCTGACACGGCGGCCGGCGCGCCGCTCAACGCGCGGCCGAGGTCTCGGCGCGGTGGGTCTGGGCACCAGTCCGCCGGGTCGATCCCTTGACCCACATGTAGGTGCCGGGGCGGGCGCGCTCCCAGCGCAGCGAGGCGACCGTGAACCGGCAGATCTGCTCCTTCACGAACGCCGCCGTCCGCCCGCTCAGGATCCGGTCCTTCGGCGAGTCGTCACCGTTGACGAGCTGGACGATACCGTCGCGCCGCCCCAGGCTGATGCACTGCAGCAGGTAACGGAACCGGAACGGCTCGGGGGTCCGCCCGGCCGCCCGCGCGTTGATCACGTCGGCGGCGTGCGCGGCGATCGGCATCCCGGCGGCGCACGACATCCGGTTCGTGCTGCCCTGCACCCGCACGGCCGCCGCGTCGCCCACGGCGTACACGTCGGGGTGCGACACCGAGGTCAGCGTCTCGTCCACCACGATCCTGCCGCGCTCGTCCACGGTCAGCCCGGCCTCGGCGGCCAGCGGCGACACCGTGAAAGACCCGGCCCACACCACGACGTCCGCAGTGATGACGCCCTGGTCCGTACCCACCCCGTCAGGCCCGACGCCGGTCACGCGGGTCCACTCGTGGGTGCGCACGCCCAGCCGGTCGAACGTACGGGCCAGGTGCCGGCGGCCCTTGTCCGACAGGCCCGCGCCCACCGCGCCGCCGGTGGCCAGCGCCACCCGCCACGCCGGGTACGACTCGGCCAGCTCGGCGGCCATCTCCACGCCGGTCAGCCCGCCGCCGACCACCACCAGGTCGCCGCCGCCGGCGTCCAGCCTGGCCCGCAGGTCGCCCGCGGTCTCGGCGGTGTAGGCGTGCTCGGCCACCCCGGGGGCGGTGGTGTCGGTGCGGCTGCCCAGGGCGTACACGAGCGTGTCGTACGGGAAGACCCGCCCGTCCTCCGTGCGCACCTGCTTGGCGTCCAGGTCGATGCCGCCGACCCTGGCCTGCACGGTCGTGATGCCGGTGCCCTGGGTCAGCTCGCTCAGCGGCACCGTCACCTCGGGCCGGCCCGCCGCCAGCTCGTGCAGCCTGATCCGCTGGGTGAAGTGCGACTCGGCGCTGATGAGGGTGATGCGCTGCTTCCTGTCGAGCCGGAGCGCCGCCGTGAGGCCCGCGTAGCCCGCGCCGATGACCACGATGTTCTTCTGGGCGTTCTTCTTGGCGTCCATGTCGTGTCCTCTCTCAGAACCTTCTGCGACACAGACGAGCGGGCGGCCGGAAACGTGATGGTGATTCAGGTCACACTCGGGTGAGCTTCTCCGGATTGCGTACGACGTCGACTTCCGTGATGCGCCCGTCCTCGGCGACGGCGAACGCCGCCACGGTGTCCACGGCGCCGTCCTTGGTACGCACCACCGCGCCCATGCCGCCGTTGACCTCGGCGAACTCCACGTCCATCCCCCGCATCCAGCGCTCCATCAAGCCCAGCACCATGCGGGCCACCCGCTCCGCGCCAGACACGGGCTGCATCGCCGCGGAGACCACGCCGCCGCCGTCGGAGCGCCACACCACCTCCGGATCGAGCACCGCGACCAGCCCCGACAGGTCGCCGTTCAGCGCCGCCGCGGTGAACGCCTCCACCGCCTTGCGATGCGTCGAGCGGTCCGTCGTACGGCGGGGGCCGTGCCGGCGCACCCGGGCGCGGGCCCGCGACGCCAGCCGCCGCACCGCCTCGTCGCTGCGCCCCAGCACGTCCGCGATCTCCGCGAACGGCACGCCGAACGCGTCGTGCAGCACGAACGCCACCCGCTCCGCCGCCGTCAGCCGCTCCAGCACCGCCAGCAGCGCCATGCTGACCGAGTCGTCGAGCGCCGCCCTGTCCTCGGGGCCGAGCTCCTGCACGACCGGCTCGGGCAGCCACGGCCCGACGTACGCCTCGCGCCGCGCCCTGGCCGAGGTGAGCACGTCGTAGCAGATCCGGCTCACGGTGGTGGTCAGGTAGGCGCGCACGTCCCTGACCTGCGCCTCGCCGGCCTTGCGCCAGCGCAGCCACGCCTCCTGCAGCGCGTCGTCGGCGTCCGCCGTCGTGCCCATGATCCGGTACGCCACGCCCCACAGGTGACCGCGATGCTTCTCGAACTCCGCCAGCCGGCCGGCCTCGTCGGCACTCGTCGCGCTCACCATGCGCCCATTATCCGAGCCGCCCCCTCCGGCCTCCCGCCCGCATCGTCACTCCGGCCAGGACCCCGATTCTGTCGGTCCCGGCTGCCAGAGTGGCCCCGCCGTCCGTCACCACCGAAGGAGTGCCCCGTGCCTGGCTCCGATCCGCCCGCCGATGTGGACGCCCCCGCCGAAGTCCGGGCGGGGCGGGCGGCGGGCATGGTGGCGCCCCTGCGGGCGAAGGACTTCCGGCGCTACTTCGCCGGGCACACCGCGTCGGCGTTCGGTGACGCGCTGACGCCGCTGGCGATCGCCTTCGCCGTCCTCCACCTCACCGGCTCCCCGGTCGACCTGGGCATCGTCGTGCTGAGCACCCGGCTGCCGATCATCGTGCTGACGCTGGTGGGCGGGGCGGCGGGCGACCGGTTCCCGCGCCGTACGATCATGCTGGCCGCCGACCTCGTCAGGTTCGCGACGCACGGCGTGACGGCGGTGCTGCTGCTGACCGGCGCCGCGCAGCTGTGGACGCTGGTGGCCCTGCAGCTCGTCGCCGGGGTCGGCACCGCGTTCTTCAACCCGGCCGCCGTGGGCCTGGTCACCTCGCTGACCACCAAGGAGCACCTCCAGGCGGCCAACTCCCTGCTGTCGATCTCCAGGAGCACGGTGTCGATCCTGGCGCTGGGCACGGCAGGGGCGCTGGTGGCGCTGGTCGGGCCGGGCTGGGCGATCGCGGTGGACGCGCTGACGTTCCTGGTCAGCGCCGCCTTCGTCTACCGGCTTCCCGGGCGGCTCGCGACGGCGCGGCAGGAGGGGCTGCTGGCCGGCATCGGCGGCGGGCTCACCGCCGTGCGGCGGCGCACGTGGCTGTGGGTCTGGACCGGCCACATCGCGGTCGCCAACGCGTTCGTGGTCTCGCCGATCCTCGTGCTCGGCCCGTACGTCGCCGACCTGCACCTCGGGGGAGCGCCCGCCTGGTCGGCCATCGGCATCGCGTACGCCGCCGGCGGCCTGGCCGGGGGAGTCGCCGCCACCCGCTGGCGGCCGGCCCGGCCCATGGTGGCGGCGCTGCTGGTGTTCCTGCTGATGGCGCCGCTGCCGGCGCTGCTGGCCGTCCCCGCCCCGGTCTGGCAGCTCACGATCGCGGCCGTCCTGGCGGGCGGCCAGGTGGTGGTGCACAACGTCATGCAGACCACGGCCGTCCAGCGGCACCTGCCCGACGACCTGATCGCCCGTGCCTACTCCGTCACCCTGCTCGGCGGGCTCGTCGCCGCGCCCCTCGGCATGGCGCTGGCCGGGCCCGCCGTCACGCTGCTCGGCACCCGCCCGGTCCTGCTGGGCTGCGCGGCGATCACCGTCGTGCTGTCCGGCACCCTGCTGGTGCCCGCCGTGTGGCGGTTACGCGAGTCGGCCGAAATGGCTTGAGGACCACCCGCCGGAGGCTGCTATGGTGTGAGGCGCTCAAACCGGGCGTGCCGCGGCACGTTCCGCGACGCATCGAGGAGATCAGACATGGCAGGTGACGACGACATCTCCGGGTGATACCGGAGGTCCGGGCCCCAGGCAGGCGTGAGCTGACCGCCGCCGCGCGTGGCCCTGTCTCGTCGTTTCCCGAATCCCTGTCCCTTTCGCCGGGCGGCTTTCGGCGCGCCCGCGTTCCCGTACGAGGTCTGCCATGTCCGATGCGTTCATCGTCTGCTCCCACCTGTCCTTCTCCTGGCCCGACGACACCCCGGTCTTCACCGATCTGTCCTTCAGCGTGGGCGGCGGCCGCACCGGGCTGGTCGCGCCGAACGGCGCGGGCAAGAGCACGCTGCTCAAGCTGATCGCCGGCGAGCACCGCCCGCGCGGCGGCGGCGTCACGGTCGAAGGCGTGCTCGGCTATCTGCCCCAGACCCTGCCGCTCGTCGGCGACCTGACCGTGGCCGAGGTGCTCGGCATCGCGCCGGTGATCGCCGCGATCGACGCCATCGAGGCGGGCGACACCGCGGAGGAGCACTTCACCACTATCGGCAACGACTGGGACATCGAGGAGCGCACCCGTGCCCAGCTCGAACGGCTCGGCCTCGGCGGGCTCGCGTTCGACCGCCGCCTCGGCACGCTCAGCGGCGGCCAGGTGGTCTCGCTCGGCCTGGCCGCGCAGCTGCTCAAGCGGCCCGACGTGCTGCTGCTCGACGAGCCGACCAACAACCTCGACCGCGCCGCCCGCCGCCGCCTCTACGACGTGCTCGGCGACTGGTCAGGCTGCCTGCTGCTGGTCAGCCACGATCGCGCGCTGCTCGACCGCATGGACCGCATCGCCGAGCTCGAACGCGGCGAGGTCCGCTTCTACGGCGGCGGCTTCACCGCGTACGAGGAGGCGGTGCGCACCGAGCAGGAGGCCGCCGAGCGCAACGTGCGCAACGCCGAGCAGGAGCTCAAGCGCGAGAAGCGGGAGATGCAGCAGGCCCGCGAGCGCGCCGAGCGGCGGGCCGGCAACGCCGCGCGCAACCTGAAGAGCGCGGGCCTCGCGCGCATCGTCGCGGGCGGCCTGAAGCGCAGCGCGCAGGAGTCGGCGGGCCGGGCCGGGCAGATGCACGCCGGCCGCGTCGGCGACGCCAAGGCCCGGCTCGACGAGGCCGAGCGGGCGCTGCGCGACGACCAGAAGATCGTGCTGGAGCTGCCGGACACGCGCGTGCCGGCGGGCCGCACGGTGTTCGAGGGCGCGGGGCTGCTGGCCCGTGACCTGTTCGCCGCGCCGGGCATCGACCTGTCCGTACGCGGCCCCGAGCGCATCGCGCTGACCGGCCCCAACGGCGCCGGCAAGTCCACCCTGCTCCGCATCGTCAGCGGTGACCTGGCGCCCGACGCGGGCACGACCCGGCGGGCCGACGGGCGGGTCGCGTACCTGTCGCAGCGGCTCGACCTGCTCGACCTCGACCGCACGGTGGCCGAGAACCTCGCCGCCTTCGCTCCCGGCATGGCCGCCGCCGACCGGATGAACCTGCTGGCCCGCTTCCTGTTCCGCGGCCAGGGCGCCCACCTGCCGGTCGGTGTGCTGTCGGGCGGTGAGCGGCTGCGCGCCACGCTGGCCTGCGTGCTGTGCGCCGAGCCCGCTCCCCAGCTGCTGCTGCTCGACGAGCCCACCAACAACCTCGACCTGGTCAGCGTGGCGCAGCTGGAGAGTGCGCTGAGCGCGTACGAGGGGGCGTTCGTGGTGGTGAGCCACGACGAGCGCTTCCTCGCGGAGATCAAGGTGGAGCGGTGGCTTGAGCTGTCGGACGGCCGCCTCCTGGAAACCGCCGCCCCCTCCTGACGGCCCTCCTGCCGGCCCGGCCGGCGGGGTCAGGGGCGTGGGGCGCGGCGGTCGCGGCGGGCCTCCAGCTCCTCCGCGCTCACCGGGATGAGCATCGGCTGCCCGCTCACCCCCCACATGTGCACCACGAACACGGTCTCGGCGTCGGCGAGGTTGTTCGCGTCCTGGTAGTGGATGAGGTCGCCGCCCGGCTCCCAGAACGCCTCACCGGTCCTGATGACCCGTTCGGGCTCGCCCTCCAGCTCGAAGAGCAGCTCGCCGCTGATCACGTACCCGAAGGCGGGCCCGGTGTGGCGGTGCGGCGGGTTGCCCTCGCTGCCCGGCGGCAGCGTGACCAGCAGCGTCATCACCTCCGCGCCATCCGGCACCTGCGGCGCCGGCACCGACGCGACCAGCTCCAGCTTGGGCGGCGGGGTGGTGGCGTTCGGATTGTCGAGGTGGTGCCCGTGCTCGGCTTTCATGATCTCCCCCGTTCCTGTCCGGCCGGTCACGCGCGCTTGTTCCGGCGGTGACCGGCCGGTCGGCCGGGGGTTACGCTGCCCGGCCCGCCGCGCGGCTACCCGGCGGCGGGTTCAAGGCTTGGTGACGATCCGCACAGGCCCGCTTGGCCCGGCGTCGGGTCAGGGGATCTTGTACTCCTGGGCCTTGCCGCAGTAGCTGATCCCGATGGGCGGGTCGCTGTGGCGGCACACCTGCACCACGACCCGGTCTATGGTGCGCACCCCGAGCGTGTCGGAGAGCGAGAAGGAGAACTTGATCTGGTCGTTGTCCACCTTGTACGTCTCGGAGTCGACGAGCTCGCTGCCCCGGAAGCCGCTGAACGTGGCCGTGGAGTACCTGTCGTCGGGGGAGCAGATGCTCGGGCCGCCCTCGTCGGTGAGCACGCCCTCGACGTCGACCCGCGGCCTGATGACCGGCCCGTCGTAGCGCTGGATCGTGCCCTCGGTGGATCCGCGCAGGCAGCTGTCGCCCGAGTCCGCGGCGAACGGCACCGCCTCGGCGGCCATGGCGGGCGGGGCGGCCAGTAAGCCGGCGGCGAGCACTGCGGTCATCGTCAACCCGGTGAGCAGACGCACGACATCACCTTTCCGTTTCTGGGGAGTGAGGAGATTCGTGACCATCGTGGGCGGCTTTCGCCGCCCCTGCCTGTGCCCGCGGTTACAGGCCGCCGAATGGACCGTGCCAGTTCGCGCAGGTCATCGCCCCGCTCGCCACGCCTCCCGTGTCAGGCCCATCGTCACCGACGTCCACCACTGCCCGCCGACCTCGATCGAGCGTTCGTACACCCGCTCCTCCTCGAACCCGAACCGCTCGTACAGGCGCCTGGCGCCCGCGTTGTGGGCGTAGACGCCGAGGGTGACGCGCGTGACGCCCGGGCCGGCGAAGGCGGTGGCGAGCGCCGCGTCCACCAGGGCCGCCCCGTGGCCCTTGCCGCGCGCCGACGGCGCCACCAGGACCAGCCCGAGGCGTACGGAGTGATCCTCCTGGTCGCGCAGCGAGACGTGGCCGATCACGGCGCCGGCCGGATCGACGGCTGGATCGACGGCGGCCAGGAGCCGGCGGCCCGGTTCCCGCAGGGCGAGCAGCTGCCCCGCGTCGAAGGGCCAGGTGAAGCCGGTCTTGCCGGACCACAGCACGAGCGCCTCCCGATCGTCGATCCAGGAGGCGATCACAGCGGCGTCGGCGGGTTCGAGTGCGCGGAGGAGGACCATGGGTCCATTGATAGCGCAGGGGCGTGGCCGGGTCGTGATCCGGCTGGTGCATGATCACTTTTCATGAAGAAGACGATCACCGTGCTGGCGGCCTGCGGGGCCGTCCTCGCCACCACCGTTCCCGCCCACGCCGCACCCGTCAAGGACCCCGAGCGCGCGCTCAAGAGCAAGCTCGTCGCCGGGCACGGCGTGCGGTTCACCGAGACCACCGTCGTGACCGGCGACGGCAAGGTCACGCTGCAGAAGCGCAAGGGCAGCTTCCAGTTCGACCGCAAGGGCATCGTGGCCTCCGACATCTCCGCGACGCCGAAGGGGCGGGCGCGCGAGCGGACGATCAGTGTCGGCAAGTACACCTACACCCAGGGCGGCATCTACGAGGAGAAGCTCGGGGCGACCTGGGCGAAGTCGCGCGGCCTGCCCGGCGGCGCGTCCGGCTTCTACGGCCAGGTCATCAACCCGGCGGAGCCGAAGACCTTAGCCACGCTGGTGAAGAAGGGCCGGCTCAAGGGCAGGACGCTGACCGGGAAGATCACGTTCAAGGACCTGGCGAAGGCGTCGCGCTGGTTCGACGCCTCGGTCCCGCTGCGCATGCACGACGACACGAAGGTGAGCTACACGCTCACGCTGTCGTCGGCGGGGCTGGTGAGCCGGGTGAAGAGCTCGTACGCGGCGACGGGCGTGTTCGACACCAACGGGTTCGACGGCAAGACGATCACGATCGACAGCAGGTTCACCGGCTGGGGCGCCAAGACGCGGATCAAGGCCCCGAGCGACGTGGCCACTCCACCGAACTGATCAGGACGGCTGCCGCAGCGCCGCGGCCCTGGCCAGGAACAGCTCGCGCTCCCGCGCGTTGCGGGTGAGCCCGGCGGCCCGCCCGAACTCGGCCGCCGCCTCCTCGTCGCGTCCCAGCCTGGCCAGCAGGTCACCGCGTACGGCCGGCAGCTGCGCGTACCCACGCAAGTGCCGCTCGGCCACGAGCGCGTCGGCGATCTCCAGCCCACGCTCGGGGCCGTCCGCCATGCCGACCGCCACCGCCCGGTTCAGCTCCACCACCGGCGACGGCGCGACGTGCGCGAGCAGCCGGTAGAGCGCGGCCATCCGCGCCCAGTCGGTGTCCTCGGGGGTCAGGGCCCTGGCGTGGCAGGCGGCGATGGCGGCCTGCAGCGCGTACGGGCCCATCCTGCCCAGCGCCTCGGCCCGGCCCAGCGCGGCCAGGCCGCGGCGCACCAGCAGCCGGTCCCAGCGGCTGCGGTCCTGGTCGAGCAGGAGGATCGGGCTGCCGTCCGGCGCGGTCCTCGCGGGGATGCGCGAGGCCTGGATCTCCATCAGTGCCGACAGCCCGTGCACCTCGGGCTCGTCCGGCATCAGCCCGGCCAGCACCCGCCCGAGCCGCATCGCCTCCTGGCACAGCGACGGCCGCACCCAGTCGTCGCCCGCGGTGGCCGCGTATCCCTCGTTGAAGATCAGGTAGACGATCTCCAGCACCGAGGCGAGGCGGGCGGGCAGCTCCTGCGGCGGCGGCAGCTCGATCGGCACCTTCTTGTCGGTGAGCGTGCGCTTGGCCCGGGAGATGCGCTGGCCCACCGTCGGCTCCGGCACCAGGAACGCCCGCGCGATCTCCTCGGTGGTCAGGCCGCCCAGCGTGCGCAGGGCGAGCGCGATGCGGCCCTCGGCGGGCAGGACGGGATGGCAGACGGTGAAGACGAGCCGCAGCAGGTCGTCGCCGACGTGGTCGTCGAGCGCCGCGTCGAGGTCGTCGCCGGAGAGGCGTTCGCGCAGCTCCAGGTCACGGCCGACCTCCTGGAGCTTGCGTTCGTACGTGTCGCGCCGCCGGAACTGGTCGAGGGCCCGGTGCTTGGCGGTCACCATCAGCCACCCGCCTGGATTGTCCGGTACGCCCTTGCGCGGCCACTCCTCCAGCGCCGCGACCAGCGCGTCCTGGGCCAGCTCCTCGGCCAGCCCGACATCGCCGACCATGCGGGCCAGGCCGGCGATCACCCGGGCGGCCTCGATCCGCCACACGGCCTCCACCGCACGGTGAGAATCGGCGGGAGTCTCGGCGGGAGTCTCGGCGGGAGAATCGGCGGGAGAATCGGCGGGGGAATCGGATTCGGCAAGCGTCACGCCTCCTGAATACCGCATCAGGAGGCGTGACGTCCGCCCGGGTCGGGCGACGATCGGACATCGCAGGCACGGGCGCGACGTCCGACCGGCTCAGGCGCCGGGCGGCGCGAGGTCCGCGGGGCTGAAGAGCCGCAGCACGTCGGCCTGGCCCTCCCATCCCGGCCACAGGTCGCGGTGCAGCTTGAGGAAGCGGCCGGCCCACTCCACGGCCTCCTCCTTGCTCCTCACCTCGTACAGGGCGTAGCTGATCAGCTCTTTGGCCTCGGCGAACGGCCCGTCGGTGACGGCCAGCCGGCCGCCGGACACCTCGACCCTGGCACCCTCGGAGCTGGGCGCGAGGCCGCTCTGGTCGAGCAGCGCCCCCGACTCGGTGGCCTGCTGGCCGAGCTTGAAGATGGCCTCCATCAGCTCGGCGGGCGGCGGGCCCTCAGGCTGGGTGGCGACGCGCAGTGTGATCAGGTAACGCATGACGGTTCCTCCTGGTAATTCAAGGTGATTTTTCAGGCAGTGGTACGTGCGAAGTGCAGCGACATTAGCGACAGCCAGCACCAGACCGCCACCATCCCGGCGACGAACCCGAGCGTGCTCCACGCCGCCCCGCCGCCGCTCGCGATCCCCGCGAACGACATCAGGAACGCCGTCCCGGTCACCCGTGAGTAGATCGCCCAGCCGCGGCGGCCCTCGCGGGCGAACCGTGAGGCGATGACGTAGCAGGCCGCGGCCATGCACGAGAACCCGATGCCGCCGACGGCGAGGTGCGCGAGCCCGGTCGCGGTGACCGTACCGGGGCCGTCGGGCGTCCCGGCGGGGAAGCCCAGCGCCGGGTCGGCGGGGAAGACCGCCGCGCCGATCAGGCTCACCCCGAACGCTGCCACCAGCGCCGGCGCCCACCGCGCGCCCCTCGAACGTGCCGCGTCCGGCCCGCCCGAGAGCGCCGTGCGCAGCCCCGCCGCGGCGGCGATCGTGAGCACCGCCGTGACGAGGAAGTTCGCGGTCTGGACCCAGCCGAGGTCGCCGTTGGCGAGCAGGCTCCAGGAGTGCCTGGTCAGGTCGAAGCCTTCCCGGGTCAGCGCCTGGGCCAGGCCCGCCGCCACGTACAGGGGGCCGGCCGCGACCCCGAGCATCAGCAGGGGGCGGGCCTGGGTGATGATGGCCGGGCGGATGGTGGGAACGTGTGCGGTCATGGTCGTCGTCCTCGTGCTCGGGGGCCGCCCGTGCGGCCCTCTCACAGACGCAGCGAACGGGACGACGCGGTTTCGACGACCGCCGCGAAAAAACTTCGAAGAAAAAATCCGGCGGCCTCGGAGCGGAGGATCCGAGGCCGCCGGGGGAGGGGAGGGCTATGGCGTGAAGGGGGCGCCGCCGAAGGTGACGACGAGGCGGCCGTCCGAGGCGAACGACCAGCTCAACGACCCGCTGTAGGAGGAGCAGCGGGACCCGTTCGAGCCCGTCCAGAACTGGTTGGAGCCGTCCGCGTTCCCCACGGTCTTGTCGTTGGACCCGCTGCCGCTGCGGCACGAGACGTTGTTGCGGAAGACCGACGTGCCGGCGTCGAAGGAGAAGTTGCGCTCCTCGTTGTCGATGCTGACGTTGTCGGAGATCGTCATCGTGCCCGGGTTGCGGTTGTAGGTGAAGCCGTGCTTGCCGTTGCGGTAGGCGATGCTGCGCCGTACGACGTGATCGACCTTGATGTCCTCGCCGCCGAGCTTGTACCCGTTGCGGTCGCCGTTGCCGGCCTGGCTGCCGTCGCTCAGCGTGCCGTTGTCGTACGCCAGCGAGTCCTCGATGGTCACAGGCCCGATCGCGCCGGTGTCGCTCTTGGTGTAGAGGTCCCAGCCGTCGTCGATGTTGTTGCGGGCGACCGCGTACCTGAAGACGTTCCCCGAGCCGACGGTGAGCTTGGCGGCGAAGCCGTCGGCGTCCTCACCGTCGGAGTCGGCGTTGTCGTGCGACAGCGCGGTCAGGACGAGGTTGTTCGACGGCCACTGGTCGCGCGGGGTGTCGGAGGCGATCCTGGACAGCTGCAGGCCGGTGTCCCTGTTGTAGCGGGTGACGGTGCGCTCCAGGATGTTGTTGCTGCCGCCGACGAAGATGCCGTTGTCGCCGGCCCGCTCCACCACGACGCCGTAGATGTGCCAGTACGACCCGTTCACCGCGAGCCCCCGGTTGGCCGAGTTCTCGCTCTGGGCGGAGAAGTTCAGGATCGGCGTCTCACCCGGGTATGCCGAGATCTTCTTGCGGGCGCTGGAGGTGCCGTCGTTGCCCGGTGCGATGGTGATCGTCTGGGACGGCCGGTACGTGCCGCCGCGCATGTAGATCGTGCCGCCCGCGGCGATGCGGGTGATGGCCGAGGTCAGCGTGGTCGGGTCGTCCTGGGCGCCGGACGCGGAGTCCCTGCCGGCGGGCGCGACGTAGAGGGTGTCGCTCGTCGGCGGCGGGTCCGTCGGGTCGGGATCCGGATCGGGGTCGGGGTCGCCGTTGCCGGCCGTTCTGAGCGTCCACTGCTTGGTGGCGGCCGAGTCGCAGGAGTTCTGCTGCAGCAGGGCCCCCGACGAGGTGGAGTTGTCCTTGACGTTGAGGCACTTGCCGCCGTTGGCGTTGACGACGCGGTAGCCGGCGCCTGACTCGGTCAGCCGCCACGTCTGCGAGGCCGCCCCGGTGCACGTCTCCTGCTGCACGGCCTTGCCCGCGCTGGTGGAGGCGTCGCGGACGCCGAGGCACTTGCCGCTGTGCGCGGCCTTGATCTGGTAGCCGGCGCCCGAGGCGGTGATCGTCAGCACCTGTCCTGCGGCGTCCGAGCAGGCGTTCTGCACGAGTTGCACGCCGTCGCCCGAGCTCTGTCCCGGTACGGTGGCGCACAGGCCGCTGGCGCCGTTGACCAGGGTGTAGTCGCCGTTCGACGGGGCCGCGGCGGCGGAGGTGTGCACCGCGGCCACCAGGCCGCCGGTCGCGATGAGGCCGCCGGCCAGGATGACCGTGAGCCTTCTGGTCAGAGGTTCGTTCTTGCGCACGTCCCAGCTCCATTCGTACGAGAGGGGCTTCGTCTCCGTGCGTGCGCCGCCCGGTGAGGCGGGAAGGCGGTCGCGCGGGGTCGCTGGTATTGCGATACAACCGGTTGCAGTAACAGTGACGTTACACAGCTGAAACGTCAATACATGCTGGTAAAACTGCAAACGGTTCGAGGGATTCGGCCTGCTCAGGTCGTCGTCGCTGCAACAACCGATTGCAATATTCATGCTTCAGGGGGCGTACGCGGGTTGTGGCGCCTGGGGACACGTGGCCGCCCTGCTTGGCTAATCTCCGGCCGTCCTCATACCGTCGTGCTCATGCGTACTGAGGTCTCGAGGCCGAGACCGTGACAGCCATGAAGGTCTGCGCCGCCCTGGGAGCGGCCGCGCTCCTGGCGGCCGGCTGCTCCGGCGAGCCGGAATCGTCGCCCACCCCGAGCCCGCCAGGCGGCACCGCGACCACCGGCTCCGTGTCGCCGTCGCTGAGCACGCTCACCCCGACCGCGTCCGCCTCCCCCAGCCCCACCGTGACGGTGCCGGCGAACCCCGCACGGGCCGAGGGTGAGATCAGACGGGCCTGGGAGACGTTCTTCGACGAGCGCGGCTCGACGGCGGCCAAGGTCAAGGTCGTCGAGAACGGCGAGATGAACGAGCTGATGGTGCAGGCGTTCGGCGAGGACGAGCGGTTCGGCCACGTCACCGGCCGGGTCAGGAACGTGCGCTTCGACTCGCCGACCAAGGCCCAGGTCTCTTACGTGCTGCACCGCGGCGAGCGGACCCTGCTGTCGAGCAGGCGGGGCAAGGCCGTGCACCAGGGCGGCCGGTGGAAGATCGCGTTCAGCACGGTGTGCTCGTGGGCCAAGTACGGTGAGGACGTCCCGAAAGCGGCCGCCTGCTAGCAGAAGAAAGGGGCCGGACGCTTGGTCGCGTCCGGCCCCTCGTGTTGTGTCATGTGGTCGGCCACCTCGGTGACCTCCGCTCAGCGGCGGCGGCGCCGGCGACGGGCGCTCTGACCCGCGCTTCCACCACTGTTCCTGCCGGGAAGCGGCTGCGGCGGCCGGGCGGCTGAGAAGCCCATCAGACCGAGGTAGTGCAGCATCGCCATGACAAACCCCCGTTTATATAGCGAGTGCGGTACGTCGTACCTGCACACATTGATGCGAACACCTAGCGCAACCCGGCGGTTCTCCCGATCCTTCCCGCTGCACGCCCCCCGGCGGATTCGTGACCAGGCTTTTGCCTTCTGACCACCTGCTTCTCCCGCCTCGGCCCGCCCCTTAGATTTGTTGGCTCCGGCATGTCGAAGCCGTCCCTGCCGCTCCGACTACCTGGTGAGCGGCGCCGACGGCGGCGCCGCAGTCCGACGAAGGAGACGACATGAAGTTCCTGTTGATCATGCACGTGAACCCGCAGGTGTGGGACGGGCTCACCGAGGAGCAGCGCAACGCGGTGATGAACGGCCACGGCACGTTCATGGAGACGATCAGGAAGTCCGGCGAGTTCATCGAGACCGCCGCGCTGGGGGACGTGTCGGAGAGCGCCGTGGTCCGCGTCCGCGGCGGCGCCCCCGTCGTGACCGACGGTCCCTACCTGGAGGCCAAGGAGTACTTCGGCGGTTACTACCTGGTCGAATGCGACAGCCGCGAGCGGGCGCTCGAACTGGCCGCGCTCATCCCCGACGCGTCGGTGGAGGGGCTCGGCATCGAGGTGCGCCCGGTCGTCTTCTCGGCGACCGGCGAGGACTGAGCGGGCGGTGCGCTTCGTCCTGACCCTGCACCGCTCGCACGGGGCCGGCCCGGGCGGCGCCGCGTTCCTGGCCGCGGCAGGGGAGGCGGGCGAGCTGATCGGCGGGTACACACTCGCCGACCCGTCCCTCGGCGTCGTCGTGCAGCTCCTGCACGGCGCCACCTCCGTGACCGGCGTCCCGCACCCCCGCCCCGGAACCCCCGCCACCGCGCAGTACATGATCGACTGCGAGAACCGGGAACGCGCCGTGGAACTGGCGGCGCTGCTGCTCGGCGGTGGGGACGGCGACGTCGAGGTACGACCCGTCATGGAGGCGGCCGGGCTGGAGATGTGACACCGGGGCGGCCGTGGAGCGGCCGATCAAGGGGCGGTCCTGGCTCGGCTGATGGCGAGGTGGTCCTGGCCGCGAGCGCCGAATGAGGATCTGTGGTGCCGGATGAGGACCTGGGTCCATATCCGGGTAACCGCAGGTCTAGTGTCGCGTTCGTCGATCTAGCCCTTCGCCCGCTCCCGGTGGACCTCGGTCCGATGCCGTGCCGGGCCGCTCCGGTGTGGACTTGACCCATGATTCGACGCCCCCGCAGACTCGACCGCCGGGCCACGCCCGGGCCCGTACGCACGTTCCTCGGCGCCGTCACGATCGCGGTGCTGGCGGCAGGCTGCGGGGGCGTGGACACCTCGCATGTGACGGCCACGGCCGTGGTGCCGCTCGACCGGGCCCCGCTCACCGACGCGGCCGCCGCCCGGGTGGTCGGCATCGGCGAGGCGACACACGGCAACAAGGAGTTCGTTCAGGTCCGCAAGCAGATCATCCAGAAGCTCGTGCGAGAACACGGCTTCCGTACGGTCGCGCTGGAAGCCGACTTCGGCGGCACAGCCGCGGCCGCCGACTACGTGATGGCCGGCCGGGGCAGCGCCGAAGACGCGGCCAAGGCGCTCGGCTTCGACATCTACCGCACGCGCGAGACGGCCGACCTGCTCAAGTGGCTCCACGACCACAACGAAACGGCCGCCGACCGCGACAAGGTGCACGTCTACGGCTTCGACATGCAGCGCTACGACCACAATAAGGAGCGGCTGCTCAGCTACCTCGCCGATGTCGACCCCGCCCAGGTCGAGCCGGTACGCACGGCCCTGGCCGACCTGACCGACGCGAACAGACAGACCCTGTCGGGCGAGAAACTGACCACCGCCGCCAAGGCCGCCGAGCAGGTGGTCACCCAGCTCAAGGCCAAGCAGCAGACGTATGAGCGAGCCGTCGTGAAATCCGGGCGGCGGGCGTACGACCGGGCCGATGTGACAGCCGGGCGGCGGGCGTATGGGCGGGCCGGCTCCGCCGACGCCTTCGCGCTGGCCCTGCACCACGCCGAGACGATCCAGCGCAGTGCGCAACTGCAGACCTCCGGCAACGACTACGCCCGCAAGCGCGACGCCTGGATGGCCGCCAACATCACCTGGATCACCGACAGAGAAGCCGCCCAGGGCAGGAAGAAGGTCATCGTGGCCGGTCACGACGGCCACATCGACAAGAGCGGCGCCGCCTTCTCGTTCCCGTCGATGGGACCGCGGCTGGCCGAGACGTACGGCGACGACTACTTCGCGATCGGCACCGACTTCGGCACCAGCACCTTCATCAGCCGCGACGACGGCAGCGGCGAACGCCGCCGGTTCACTGTCACCCACGACGCCCCGCTGGCCAAGCTGTTCGGCCGCGAGCCGATGGGCTACCTCAACGTGGCCGAGGCGGCCGCAGCCGACCCGGCCAACCGGCGGCTGCTCACCTCGGAGGTGTCGATGGGCAGCGTCGGCGACGGCTTCCGATCCGTCTACACCGCGATGAGCTGGACGTACACGGTGAAAACGGTCCCCACGAAGGCATACGACGCTGTGGTCTTCGTCCCCAAGGCCACCCCGATCTCCCCACTATGATCAGGACACACCCCCGACGACAGCTCAGCAACTCGCCAACGCCCGTCGGTGACCGGAAAACGCAGGCCGCTCGGCGAAGCCGCATGATCGCGCGAACGCTTGAGGGCTCGGCGCGCTCCCGGACCTTGCCCCCCTCTCGGCCCCCCAGAACCTTCGCACCCTCAGCAGTCCGGCAGTCCGGCCCCCGGCACCCTCAGCAGCCCAACACCCTCAGAGCCCTGCTCAGGGAGGTCAGGACCTTGTGAACCAGGTGACCTGGGCGCCGTTGCTGAAGGTTTCGCGGTGGGTCGGTGTGAACAGGGTGGGGGAGAAGGCGCCGTTGAACATGGGGACGCCCGTGCCCGCCACCACCGGGTAGCTCTTGATGATCAGCTCGTCGATCTCCGGGAGCAGGGACGCGGCCATCTTGCCGCCGCCTCCCAGGTAGATGTCCAGGCCGGTGTCCTCCGCCTTGAGCCGGCGTACCAGCTCGATCGGGTCGCCTCGCTCCACCCGCACGGTCGGGTCGTCGATGGTGAGCGTGCGGGAGACGACGTACTGGCGCAGGTGGGCGTAGGGGCTGGTGGTGGGCACGTCGAGGGCGGGCTCGTACGTGCCGCGGCCCATCACCATCGTGTCGAACGCCTTGTTCGGCACGTCGTCCATGCCGAAATGCCGGCGGATGTGGGTGGGGATGGTCTCCGGATAACGCTCGTTCATCCAGGCCACCATGTCGTCCGGCACGGGATAGAAGTCGAACTGTGCCTCGGGCCCGGCGATGTAGCCGTCAATGGAGGCGCCCACGTAATACACGAGCTTTCGCATTAAGTCACTCCTTTTGCAGTACTATGCGTGAAGTGGTCTGAACGTAGTACTACAACTGGAGTGGTGTCAAGTGCGCAAAAACCCCGAGCGGCGCCAAGCGCTGATCGACGCGGCCATCGAGGTGCTCGCGAGGGAAGGGGCACGCGGTCTGACCTTCCGCGCCGTCGATGCGGAGGCGGGCGTGCCCGTCGGCACCGCGTCCAACTACTTCGCCACCCGCGACGACCTGTTCACCCAGGTCGGCGGACGCATCTACGAGCGCCTGCTGCCCGACGAGACCACCGTCGCCCGCAACCGCGAAGGCGTCCAGGACGAAGCCCGGTTCGCCGAGCTCATGCACGAGCTGGTGGACCGCATCTCCGCCTTCAACTCCGGCTACCTCGCCCTGCTGGAGCTCCGCCTGGAGGCCACCCGCCGCCCTGAGCTACGCGCCGTCCTGACCAAGCGCATCCGCGAGGACATCGACGCCAACATCAGCCACCACACCGTCTCGGGCCTCCCCGGCGACTCGGCGTCCGTGGTCCTCCTCTACCTGGCCCTCAACTGGCTGATCGTCGAACGCCTGACCCTCCCCGAGATCTTCACCGACCGCGAGATCCACGACCTGATCGACTTCGCCGTCCGCCGCCTGCTCACCACCACCCCACCCACACCGGCCCCCGGCACCGAAGCAGGCCAGGGCGGTGCGGGCTGACCTACGAGTCGAAGCGCCAAGCAGGCAGACGTCGTGCTCGTCGCCATGCCGGCACCCGGTGAGCAGCCGGGACGACTGGCGCTGCTCCCGACCGACGGCTTCGCGTCGAGGCCCTGTGGCACTGGCCTCGCGACGGTGGTTGGCGTGCGTGGGGCTTGGTGGCGGGTGTGTCGGGTTATCGGCTGGTTGGTGTCAGTAGCCCATCATGTCGTTGGTGTTGGCGGACCGGTGGTGGGTGCCTTGGCGTAGTTCGCGGCGCCGCCTGCGAAGTCGTACATGATGCACTGTTCGTCCCCCACCACCCAGGCGTCGTGTCCAGGTGGGCAGACGAACAGGTCGCCCGGTCCGATCTCGGCCTCCGTGCCGTCGTCGGCGTGCAGCCGCATGCGGCCCTGCACCACGAACGCGGTGTGGTGCACCTGGCAGGAGTCGGTGCCCGCGATCGGCTTCACGGACTCGGACCAGCGCCAGCCCGGCTCGAAGGTGGCCACGCCGAACGTCAGCCCGGACAGGTTGCAGACCTCCAGGTGCCCCCTGGGGAAGTCGCGGCGCTCGTCCGGCTTGTCGATGTTCTTGACCTCGATCATGACGTCCCCCTTCCGTCCCCTTCAGTCTTTCACCGCACATTCCCCCTCACAAGCCGCTGACCTGCACATTTCAGGTGTTCAGCGGGTGGCGAAGGGGGAGCCGGGGGAGAAGACGAGGCGGGTGAAGTTCTCGCTGATGCGGCGGTGGCCGTCCTCGCTCGGGTGCACGTCGTCGGGCAGCGGCAGCTCGGCGTTGTCGGGCTCGCCGTACAGGTCGCGGCCGTCGAGGTAGTGCAGGTGCGGGTCGTCGGCGGCGCGTTCGGACACGATCGCGGCCAGCTCGCGGCGGACGACCTCGAGCGTCAGGTGCCCGGACGCGACCGCCGCCGGGTCGCCGGTGGGGCGGAAGCGTATGGTGCCGTCCTCGAACTGAACGGTGAGGGGCCCCGGTGTGCGCTCCTGGATCGGGCACAGGATGGCCGACACGACGAGCAGCGGCGTCTCGGGATGACCGTCCCTGATCGTGTCGAGGAACCCGTGTGCGGCGGGGACGAAGGCCCGCAGCCGCATGGCGTCGCTGTTGACCAGGTTGATGCCGATCTTCACGCTGATGAGGTCGGCCGGGGCGTCGCGCATGGCGCGGGCCGTGAACGGATCGAGCAGCGCGCTCCCGCCGAACCCCAGGTTCACCAGCTCGACCCCGCCCGCGGCGGCGGCCAGGGCGGGCCAGATGGCGGTGGGGTGCAGGGCGTTGGAGCCGTGGCTGATGGAGCTGCCGTGGTGCAGCCACACCCGCCGCCCGTGCGGCCGGGCCGGGGCGACCGGCGCGTCCGTACGCACCGCGGACAGCTCGGTGGTCTCGTTGTGCGGGAGCCAGATCTCGACGTCCTTGTCACCGGCGGGCAGCCCGGTGAAGCGGGCGGTGCCGGAGGGCCCATCGTGCACCTCGACAGCCCCGGTCGCGAAGTCGGCGACGCGCGTTCGACCATCCGGCACGGTGGCCTGGGCGGCGAGCCGGCCGTCGATCATCAGGTCGTAGACGCCGGAAGGCGGATCGGGCAGCCCGCGGTAGGCGCGCTTGGTGGGCAGCACGTCCAGCTCGACGGTGGTGGCGGCGGTGCGGAAGGCGAGCCGGACGCCGGACGGCTGGCTCTCGGCCATCGCGAGCTGCTCGTCCGGGATCCGCCTGCGCGCTCGTGCGGGCAGCCGGTGGGGGAGCAGTCCGTACGGGGTCCGCTCCACGTCCAGCGCGCCCCGCAGGAGGCCGGGGGTGACGGGAGTGGTGATCAGTTCGTTCATCGCCTCAAGCCTGACAAGGGGAAACAAAAACTTACATCTATTATGCACTAGCTTAAAGTCATTAAGCATGGGCGACAGAAACGGACAGTTGACAGCACACCCCCCGCCCCATGAAACTCTCCCGAAACATGAGGCGCGTTCGGTAAACGTTTACAGGAGTGGTCGATGCCCGTACCCCGATGGATCACCGCCGGCGCCCTCGCCGTCGTGACCGCGCTCAGCCTGACGGCCGGCCCCGCCCAGACCGAGGCGCGGACCGGCGGGACGATCACCACCGCCGCCGCGCCCTCGAAGGCCCTGGGCGAGGACATCGCCTACAACGTCTACCTCCCCGCCGGATACGACCGGAGCAAGGACCGCCACCCCGTGCTCTACCTGCTGCACGGCCGCGGCGACAGCATGCAGGCGTGGACCCGGGTCAAGACGACCCTCGACGACATGATCAGGACCAGGCGCATCCCGCCGGTCATCGCGGTCATGCCGGACGCCCCGTGGAGCGAACGCGGCAACTGGTACGTCGACTCCCGCTACACCGGTGACGACCTGCCGGGCCGCCCGGTGGAGACGGCGCTGACCAGGGACCTCGTCGCGCACGTGGACGCCACGTACCGGACCGCGCCCATCAGGCAGGCCCGCCTGGTCGGCGGTTACTCGATGGGCGGCGCGGGCGCCCTGCGCTACGCGCTCGCGCACCAGGACCTGTTCGGCGCCGCCGCCGTGCTCAGCCCCGCCGTCTACACGCCGCTGCCGCCGTCGGACTCCTCGGCCCGCGACTACGGCGCGTTCGGCGAGGGCGAGGAGAAGTTCGCGGACGCGGTCTACAAGAAGCTCAACTACCCGGCCCTGCTCGAGGACCTCGACCCCGACCTGCCGGTACGGATGTTCGTGGCCGTCGGCGACGACGAGTACGCCAACCCCGACCCGGCCGACGCCCGCCACGACCTCGACTTCGAGTCGGCCGCCCTCTACAACGCCGCCCGCCGCTCACCCGCGATCTCCGCCCAGCTCAGGATCCTGGACGGCGGCCACGACTGGGACGTCTGGACCCCCGCCTTCGAGCAGGCCATGGCCGACCTCGGCCCCGGACTCAGCATCGTCCCGCCGACGGGCCTGCCCGCCCCGCTGCACGGCACGTCCGCCGTGGACTGGGCGGGCGGCGTGGCCGCCGCAGCCGACGGCACCCTGACCATCGGGTACGCCACCGCCGAGAAGGGCGACCTCGACGCCGTCGTCACCAGGCCGGGCGGCTGGACCCGGCGCATCGCCACACCCGCCGACGAGCGCCTGTACGGGGTCGCGCCGCTGCCGGACGGCGGCGCGCTCGCGGCCGGCTACACCAAGGGCGACCTGGACGGGAAGCACGCGGGTAACGGCACCGACGACGCGTTCGTGGTCAGGCTCGGCCCGGACGGCGAGGTGCGCTGGACCACCCAGTTCGGCGCGCCGGACGCCGCCGATCGCGTGTACGGGCTCGCCGTGGCCCCCGACGGAGGCGCGTACGTCGCGGGCTACACGAAGGGCGCGCTCGACGGCGCCAACGCCGGCGACAAGGACGCCATCGCCGCCCGCCTGGGCCCCGATGGCGAGGTGACGTGGATCCGCCAGTACGGCGGCCCCGGCGAGGACAAGGCCACCGGCGTCGCCGCCGCGGCCACGGGCGTCTACCTGACGGGCAGCACCACGGCCGCGCTGCCCGGCACGACCGCGCGCGGCGGCACGGACGGCTGGCTGGCCGCGTACACCGCCGACGGCGCCAGGACCTGGGCCGCCACCGAGGGCGGCACCGGCGACGACCGGCTGAACGCGGTCACCGTCACCACCGCCGGCCTGGTCGTCGCCACCGGCGCCACGTCGGGCGACGCGCTCACCGTCGCCTACACCGACCGGGGCAAGCGCCGATGGGAGCACCGGCTCGCCACCGCCGCCGCCGACGAGGGCGCCGCCGTGGCCGCGCTGCCGGGCGGGGAGATCGCGGTCGCCGGCTACACGCGGGGCAAGGTGGGGGTGCCGGCGGGCGGGGCCGACGTGCTGACGCTCCGCCTGGACGCCAAGGGCGCCCAGCGCGCCGCCGCCCAGCTCGGGACCGTCAGGGACGACGGCGTCGACCCGTTCGCCGAGCCCAACCTGTACGCCGCGGCGACCGGGCAGGGGAAGGTGGCGATCGCGGGGCTGACGTACGGCACGCCTGAGGGCGGCCGCGCCTTCGGCAACGGCGACGTCTTCCTCGCCACCGTCCCGTGACGAGGGCGGCCGCCCTCAATGCGGCCGCCCTCGATGAGTGAGGTCAGACGCGCTTCCAGAGGGCGGGCACGTTCGGCGGCTCCCAGCCGGCGAGCGAGGTGTGCGCCTGGATGCACTCGTACGTCGAGCCGCTGTACGTCACCCGGTCGCCCACCCGGTACGCCTTGTTCGCGCTCCACGTGCCGCCGGGGTTGGTCGGGGGGTTCGTGGGCGTCGGGGTCGGGGTGGGGGTCGGGGTTGGCGTGGGCGTCGGGTTGGGGTTCGGAGTGCCACCCCCGCCGAAGTCCACGTCCGAGCAGGTGTAGAAGGCCTCGTTGCTGCCGACCACGCGCTGCCAGATCGAGTAGAGGATGTGCCGCCCGCTCCGCTGCGGCAGGTTGATCGACCAGTTCGTGAACGTGGTCGGGTTCTGGTTGTTGAACGTCTTGATGTGCACCAGGTCCGACCACTTGAGGGGCATGGTCGGGTTCCAGCCCTCACGGGTGATGTAGAACTCGAAGTTGCTGTTGGCGTGCGGGGCGGTCGCGTGGTACGTCAGCGTGAAGTTGCCGGGCCGCACCTGCGTGGCAGGCCAGTCGGAGCGCTGCAGGTCGAGCCCGCGGTACTTGTCGCGGCCCGCGCTGCAGAGCTTGCCGTCGGGGATGAGCTGGCGGTGCCTGCCGCCCGCTTCGAGCAGCGAGACCTCGTTCCAGTCGTAGAACGCCTGGGTGCCACCGGCGGCCACGGCGGCCTTGCAGGCGGCGGACTTCGGCGACTCCGGGCCCTCGTTCTTGCAGACGTAGACGCGGCTCGGGGGGTTGGACATGGTGCCGTGTGCGTTGGCGGCGGATGCCGGCAGCAGGACCAGCATTCCGGTGGCCGCCGTCACGGTCGCGATCGTACTCTTGCGCACCTGCGCTCCTGGGGGGTGAGACAGGATTAAAAAGGAAACCTTCCTAAGAATTATCGATTTCTGACTCACGCGCAAGCGGTTCCAGTCAATGGACCGGTCCGGACGCGCGAACGGCCCGCGCCGGACGAGGCGCGGGCCGTTCCCGAGAAGACGGTCAGGCAGACGGTCAGGCGGGCGAGCCCAGGAAGCCCTCCTTGCTCAGCCACTCCTCGCTGACCTTGTCCGGCTCCTTGCCCTCGACGTCCACCTGCGCGTTGAGCTGCTGCATGGTGGCGTCGTCGAGCTTGTCGATGACCGGCTGGAGCACCTTCTCCAGCGCCGGGTACTTCTCGAACGTCTCCTGCCGCACGGTCACCGCGGCGTTGTAGATCGGGAAGAACTTCTTGTCGTCCTCCAGCACGGTGAGCCCGAGCGCGGCGATGCGGCCGTCGGTGGTGAACACCTCGCCGAAGTTGCAGGTCTGGCCCTTGTCGGTCTCGGTGTAGACGACGCCGGTGTCGAGCAGCTTGACCTGGTTCTTCGGGATCTCCATCTCGTAGGCCTTGGACAGGCCGGGCAGGCCGTCGTCACGCGTGGAGAACTCCGTTTCTATGCAGAGCGTGACCTCCTGCGGTTTGGTCTTGAGCAGCTCGGCCACGTCGGAGACGGTCTTGACGCCCAGCTCCTGTGCCTTCTCGGAGCGGATGGCCAGGGCGTAGGTGTTGTTGAGCGGGGTCGGCCCGATCCACTTGATCTTGTTCTTGCTCAGGTCGGCCTCGGAGGTGGCCTTGAACTGCTCGGCCGAGTCCTGGATCGGCTTGGTGTTCTTGAGGAACTCGATCCAGCCGGTGCCCGAGTAGTCCCAGTACAGGTCGATCTCGCCGGACTCCAGGGCCTTGCGGTTGGGTACGGTGCCGCCGAGGTTGGTCTTGTCCTCGATCTCCGCGCCGTGCGCCCGGAGCAGGTGCACCGCGATCTTGCCGAGCATGATGTTCTCGGTGAAGTCCTTGGAGCCGACCACGAGCTTGGCGCCCGCCAGCTCGTCACCGGCGCTGCCCGTTTCGACGGAGCCGGAGCCGCCGCATGCACCGGCCGACAGGGTCAGCGTCGCGGCGGCGAGAAGGGTGAGTGTCGTCCTGAGGGGACGGAAACGCATGTCAGAAACACCTCTGTGGGGGTTGCGTGGGGGAACTGCCTGACGAAACGGGGGATTTCAGGGATGGCGAGATCACATGCCGCGCGGCTTGAGCGCGTGCTCGGCCAGACCGCCGAGCCAGTCGATGAGGAACGCGATGCATGCGGTGAGCACGCCGCCGACGATGGTGACGGGCATGCGGTTGAGCTTGAGTCCGTTGATGATCAGCTCGCCGAAGCCGCCGGCCGCGACGAAGGCGCCGAGCGTGGCCACGCCGACGGTCAGGACGAGCGCGGTACGCAGCCCGGCCAGGATCGCCGGCACCGCGAGCTTGAGCTCCACCCGCCGCAGCACCTGGCCACGGGTCATGCCCATGCCGCGCGCCGCCTCGATGAGCGCGGGATCGACCTGCTGCACGCCGACCATGGTGTTGCGCAGCACGGGCAGCACCGCGTACGCGACGAGGCCGACCAGCGCGGTCTGGAAGCCGACGCCCATCAGGAACGTGGCGAGCACCAGCAGGCCGATGCAGGGGACGGCCTGGCCCAGGTTGCCCACGGTGAGGATGAGCGGCGCGACGATCTTGTTGCGGGCCCGCGAGGCGACGATGCCGAGGGGGATGGCGATGACCACGACGAGGAGGGTCGCGGCGGCCGTCATCTTCAGGTGCTCGACGGCCTTGGTGACGATGACGGAGGTGTTGAGGCTGCGCTGCTCGATCGAGTCCAGCTCCAGCGTGCCGACCCAGAGATAGAGGGCGGCGAGCACGACGAGCACCGCGACCGGGGTGAACAGCAGGCTGCGGACGCGGGGCATGCGCCGTTCGAGGGGACGGACGGGCGCGGCCCGCCGCAGGGTATGGACGGTCACCGGAGACCTCCGCTTCCCGCGCCCTCCTGCTCCGGCGCGCCGACCGCCGCGCAGAGCGAGGCGTAGGTGAGCACGCCCGACGGCGTGCTGCACCGGTCGGTGCCGTGGGCCAGCATGAGGTCGAGCGCCTCGCGCAGCGTGGTGCCGGCCGCCACCTGCAGCAGCGCCGGGTCCGGGGACGGCTCGGCGGGCGGGATGTCCTCGACCCGGAGCAGCGCCAGCCGCTTGAGCGTGCCGTCCTGGCCGATGAAGCTGGCCACGTAGTCGTCGGCGGGATTCGCGAGGATGTTGGCGGGGGTGTCGTACTGGGCGATGTGGGAGCGTTCGCGGAGGATCGCGATGCGGTCGCCCAGCTTGATCGCCTCCTCGAAGTCATGGGTGACGAAGATGATCGTCTTGCGGAGCTGCTTCTGCAGGCGGACGAACTCGTTCTGCAGGTGCTCACGGGTGATGGGGTCGGTGGCGCCGAACGGCTCGTCCATGAGCATCACGGGCGGGTCGGCGGCCAGGGCCCTGGCTACGCCGACGCGCTGCTGCTGGCCGCCGGAGAGCTGGCGCGGGTAGCGGTCGCGGAACGCCGACGGGTCGAGGCTGACCAGCGAGAGCAGCTCCTCGACGCGCTCGGCGACCTTGGCCGGGGCCCAGCCGAGCAGCTTGGGCACCAGGCCGATGTTCTGCGCCACGGTCAGGTGGGGGAACAGGCCGACCTGCTGGATGGCGTAGCCGACGTGCCGGCGCAGCTCGTCCGGGTTGAGGCCGAGCACGTCCTCGCCGCCGATGAGGATCTCGCCGGAAGTGGGCTCCACCAGCCGGTTGATCATCTTCATCGTGGTCGTCTTGCCGCACCCGGACGGCCCCACGAACACGACGAGTTCGCCCGCCGGGACGTCGAGGGTGACGTTGTCGACCGCTGGGGCGGCCTGCCCCGGGTACTGCTTGGTCAGCGAGCGCAGTTCGATGCGCACGCCTTCGGAGTCACGGTCGAACACGAAGCCCCCTCGGGGTGGTCAGTAGGCGGACGGCGAAGAAGAACAGGTCGAACAGGATGGCGATGACGACGACGCCGAGGGTGCCGGCGAGCGTGGCGTTGAGCGAGTTCACCGAGCCGAGCCTGGACAGGCCCTCGAAGATCTGGTTGCCGAGGCCGGGCCCGTCGACGAAGGCGGCGATGGCGGCGATGCCGATGAGCATCTGCGCCGAGATCCGCACGCCCGCCAGGATCAGCGGCCAGGCCAGCGGGAGCTGCACCTGCAGCAGCACCCGCGTACGGGTCAGGCCCATGCCGCGGCCCGCCTCCACGGTGGCCGCGTCCAGGCCGTTGAGCCCGGTCACGGTGTTGCGGATGATCGGCAGGAACGCGTACACGACGAGCGAGACCAGCGTCGAGCCCCAGCCCAGGCCCGTGATCGGGATGAGCAGGGTGAGCAGCGCCAGCGAGGGGATCGTGAGGATCGCCGCGGAGACCGCTATGGAACTGCCGCGTACTCTCGGAGAGTCGTAGGAGAGGAGCCCGACGGCGACGCCGATGAGGGTGGCGATGAGGATCGCGATCGCCACGACGAGGGCGTGTTCGGCGGCGGCCAGCGAGAGGGTGTCCCATCGAGAGACCACGTACTCGCCGAAACTCATGAAGTGACCACCTTCGCTTACGCTTGCATGGATTCGCAAACGTATGCGATCTGTTGCGGTGAGCGCAAAATGAGATGCAGCTAGCGCAACACTAGTGCAATGCTTTCGTTACGAACGGACAAGGATGACGGAGAAGCCGCCAGTGTCCTCGGCCGGGCTACGCCGGGACATGGAGATCCTCGAAGTACTCGCAGGTCATGGGGATGAACGGGACGCCGACGGCTTCGGCGTGAGCTGGATCGCAGAGCGGCTCGACCGGGAGAAAAGCCAGGTCTCGCGGGCTCTGCGGTCCCTGGAGCTCGAAGGCATGGTCGAGCGCGACCCGCTCACCCGCCGTTACCGGCTCGGGTGGCGGTTGTTCGCGCTCGCCGCCCGCACCCAGCACGCGCGGCTCGTACGCCTGGCCGCCCCCTACGTCCGGCGTCTGGCCGCTGCGTTCGACGAGGACGCGTACCTGTGCGTGCTGCGCGGCAGCATGGTGCTGACCCTGCTGTCGGTACCCTCGTCGCGGGCTTATCACCGGGTGTGGGAGGGTGTGTCGGTCCCCGTCATCATGGCGGGGGCAGGCCGTTCCCTGCTGGCCGACTGGGACGACGACCGCGTCCGCGAGCTACTGCGCGCCACCCTGCCGTCGGGGCTGGACAGCGCGGTCGGCAGCGAGGAGCAGTGGCTGGCCGAGCTGGCGCACGTGCGCACGGCCGGGTACGCGATCTCCGACACCGAGCTGGACGACACCGAGGTCGGGGTGTCGGCTCCCGTACGCGACCATCGCGGGCTGATCACGGCGGCGCTCACCGTGTCGGTCACCCGGACGTCGGGGCGGGCCCGCCTGCACGAGATCGGCGGGGTCGTCGCGCAGACGGCGGGGGAGTTCTCGATCGGGCTGGGCCACGGCCCGGCGGGCCCCCGTCCGCCGGGCGAACCGGCCCGCACCCGCCGCGCCTCCCGCCCCGCCCCATCGGACCTCGCCCCATCGGATCCTGGCCCTTCGGACCTCGCCCCCGAGGCCCCATCGGACCAGGACCCCGCCGCTTCGCCCGACCCCGCCGCTTCGCCTGACCCCGGCTGCGACTTCTAGCGAGCTCTGGCCGGCTTCAGCGGCTCTGGCGGCGGACGCGGTAGCGCAGGTGGAGCACGCGATCGCCCCGGATGACCACGTGCGGGTCCTCCAGCAGGTGCTGCGCGTCTAGCGAGCCGAAGTACCGCTTGCCAGAGCCGAAGACGACCGGCACGACGTCCATGGCCACCTCGTCCACCAGCCCGAGGGCGAGGGCCTGGCCGCCGACCTCGCCCGCCGCCACGCCGACCGTGCGCTCGCCGGCCAGCTCGCGCGCCTTGGCGACCGCCTCGGCGACGCCCTCGACGAAGTGGAAGGGCGCGTCCGGGTGCCAGCCCTCGGGCCGGGGCCGGTGCGTCACCACGACGACGTGCTCGCCCGACGCCGGCCGGCCCTGCCAGCCGTCGGTGGTGTCGAACAGGTGCCGGCCGATCACCAGCGCCCCGACCTCCGGCAGGACCTGCTGGAGGTAGTCGGCCGACGCCTGCGACACCCGGCCCATGCCGACGTCCACGGTCCCGTTGCCGTACCAGTCGAACAGCGGGCCGACCTGGTCGTCCGCGTCGGCGATCAAGCCGTCGACCGACACCACGTTGTGCATCACCACGGTGCTCATGAGATCTCCTGACAGCGTCCCCGGAGCCGGTCCCGGACGGGACCGCTCACCCATGCGTCGAACGGCCGGCCCCCGGATCGACACGCCTCAGGAAAGATTTCTCACAGGCCCTTGGCGGCGTAGTCGTAGCGGTCGTTATAGCGCACCCACGCCTTCTTGCCCTCGAAGAGCTGGAAGGGGTCCGGCTGCCACTTCTTCTTGTCCTTGAGGAAGTAGTTGTTGCGCTCGCAGGAGCCGCGCGCCCAGAACGACGAGACCTTGTCGCGCCAGTAGCGGGTGAAGTCGAACTTCTTGCACTTCGCCGGTGACGAACGCCACTTGGCCATGGCGCCGCGCCAGTTCCTGTGCTCGTACACGCAGTACCAGCCGCGCGGGCAGGACGCCTGCGTGGCCGACAGCAGCAGCCGCACCGAGCCGCCCTCCCAGGCGATCTCGTTGTTGCTGATCTTCGTCCCGTAGGGGATCGCGGCCAGATAGGCGTTGATCCGCGCGGTGTCGGCGGCCGCCTGGGCCGGAGCGGCGTTGAGAGCGCCCGCCACGACCGCGCCGGCGGCGATCACCGAGCCGGCCCGCACCAGCGTGCGCCGCGCGCGGCCGTTCCCGGTCCTGGTTGTGTGGCTCATGTCGTCCTCCCCCTTCGGGTGATCCGTCGGGGGACACGCTAGGCGGCGGCGTGTTGAGCATCTGTTGAGGCCATGTTGAGTGAATGGCATGACCTGCGGCATTTGCCCGGCGAAGGCGGGGCATGGCGTCTATGTTGATCTCTTAAAACGTTGAATCTGATGCTGATGAGGAGGCTGTGATGGGGGAGAACGCAGATCGCGCCGCGCTGGCCGCACGCATGGACACCTCCGTCCCGCACCCCGCCCGCGTGTGGGACTACTGGCTGGGCGGCAAGGACAACTACGCCCCCGACCGCGAGGTCGGCGCGGAGATCGTGAAGGTCATGCCCGACCTGCCGGTCAACGCGCGGGCCGAACGGGAGTTCATCGGCCGCGTCGTGCGCCACCTGGCCGGTGAGTGCGGCATCGACCAGTTCCTCGACGTGGGCACCGGCATCCCCACCGCCGACAACACGCACCAGGTGGCCCAGCGGGTCAACCCCAAGGCCAGAATCGTGTACGTCGACAACGACCCGATCGTGCTGGTCCACGCGCGAGCGCTGCTGGTGGGCACCGAGGAGGGCGCGACCGACTACCTCGACGCCGACCTGCGCGAGCCCGGGCCGATCCTGCGCGACGCCGCCCGTACCCTCGACTTCTCCCGTCCGGTCGCGCTGCTGCTGATGGGCGTGCTGGAGTTCGTGCCGGACGCCGGGCCGGCGCACGCCTCGGTGCGCACGCTCCTGGACGCGCTGCCGTCCGGCAGCTACTTCGCGCTCGCGCACAGCGTCCGCAGCGCCTCGATGGACAAGGCCGCCGCCGAGTGGAACGCCAGCGGCGCCACCCCGCTCACGCTGCGCACCGAAGGCGAGCTGCGCGCCTTCTTCGACGGCCTCGACCTGCTGGAGCCCGGCGTGGTCTCGCTGCCGAAGTGGCGCCCTGAGCCGGAGACCAGCTTCCAGGACCGCGAGGTCTTCCAGTTCGGCGCCCTCGGCAGGAAGCCGTAACCGCTCAGACGCTGCGCAGCACCGACACCACGATGCCCAGCACCGTGGCCTCGTCGCCGTCGATCACCTCGTACGCCGGGTTGCGCGGCTCAAGATGGACGTGGCCGCCGCGGCGGCGGAAGACCTTGACGGTGGCCTCGCCGTCGATCATCGCGGCGACGATCTGGCCCGAGTGCGCGTCGGGCTGCTGCCGTACGACGACGACGTCACCGTCGCAGATCGCCGCCTCGATCATCGAGTCACCGCGCACCCGCAGCGCGAACACCGTGCCCCGCCCCGTCAGGTCGCGCGGCAGGGTCAGCGTCTCGTCCAGCAGCTCGTCGGCCGGGATGGGCACGCCCGCCGCGATGTCGCCCACCACCGGCACGCTCACCAGGTCGGCGGCCGGCTCGGCGGAGTCGGGGCGCAGGAACAGCCGTACGTCGATCGGCCGCGCCATCGCCGCGCCCCTGCGCAGCAGCCCCTGATCCTCCAGCGCCTTCAGGTGCTTGGACACCGTCGAGGTCGACCGCAGCCCCACCGCCCTGGCGATCTCGCGCGTGCTCGGCGGGTAACCGTGCCTGACCACCCAGTCCCTGATCGTGGCCAGGATGTGCTGCTGCCGCTGGGGGAGGTGGTGGACGTCGAGGTGCTCGAACGCGTCGCCGTAGGTGCTCACCGCCGAAATGCTAGAGCCTGCCGCGTCTTTGCGTGGTCATCGAGGCGTCAGGTGAAGGACGAAGGTCCTTCGAACGCGGGCCGTCCAGCACTGACGTCCGTTCTCCGATCCGGCTGTGATGGAGAGGTACGAACAAGGCGCCTCGGAGAGGAAGCCCTCCATGACCACCATGCACAAGCCCGCGGACCTCGGCGAGCAGGCTGAGCAGGCCGTCCGGGCCGCGCTGGAGGCGGCCACCTGGGCGCCGTCGGTGCACAACAGCCAGCCGTGGACGTTCACCGTCTCAGGGGACGAGATCACCGTGCGCGCCGACACCGCCAGAAAGCTGCGCCGCGCCGACCCCGAGGGCCGTCACCTGCACATCAGCTGCGGGGCCGCGCTGTTCAACCTGTGCACGGCGCTGCGCCGGCACGAGTACGAGCCGGTCGTCCGCCTGCTGCCCGACCCCGACAAGCCGGCGCTGCTCGCCATCGTCCGGCTCGGCGAGCGGACCGCCCCCGACGAGCACACCAAGACGCTGCACGGGGAGATCAGGCACCGCCGCACGCACCGCGCCCCCTTCGCCGGCATGCCCGTCCCCGACCGGCTGGTGGAGGCGCTGGTCCGCCAGGCCGCCGCCGAAGGCGCCCGGCTCACCCCGGTCCGGGAGCCCCGGGCCATCCGGGTCCTCGCCGGCCTGACGGAGGCGGCGCAGCACGTCCAGTCGATGGACCGGGCGTTCACGCTGGAGCTCGTCCGCTGGGCCAGGCCGCCGGGCAGCGCCCGCAAGGACGGCGTCCCCGCCGACGCCTACCCCGCGCACTCCGCCGGCACGGGCTCCTCCGGCTTCGCCCAGCGCGACTACGCCTGGCGCCACGACTGGGGCACCCGCGGCGACCCGGCCGCCACCGCCATCGGCGTGGTGGCGCTGCTCACCACTGCGGGCGACACCGCCGCCGACTGGCTCACCGCAGGTCAGGCCCTGCAACGCGTCCTGCTGCACGCGAGCGCTTACGGCGTCAGCGCAGCCTTCCACACCCAGGCGCTCGAGTTCCCGCACCTGCGCGCGTTCCTGAGCGAGGAGCTGTGCTCCGGGACGCATCCGCAGATGGTGATGCGGCTGGGGATCACCTTCGACGAGCACGGCGCCGTCCGGCGGCCGGTGTCCGACGTGGTGGAGTGACCCCGGCGAGGAGCTGCGCTCGGGAGCGTATCGGCAGCTGGCGATGCGGCGAGCACGGGCGCGGTCCGTCGGCCTCTGGTCGGCCGCGGTTCTGATTCGTCCAAGACGTGCCGGGCCCTTTGCCCCTAGTCTTTCGTGACATGTCCGGTGATGAGGCGGCGTGGGAGTCGGCGTGGAAGGTGCTCGCGCCGGTGACGGACCTGGTCACGCCCATGGCCGTACGCGTGGCGGCCACTTTGCGGTTGACCGACTTGATCGGCGATGATCGCGTACCGGTCGATGAGCTGGCCCGCCGTGCCGGCGCCGACGCCGACGCGCTGGCCCGGCTGCTGCGCCACCTGGTCTGCCATGGCCTCTACACCGAGCCCTCGCCGGGCGGTTTCGCGGTGAACGAGCCCGCCGCGCTCCTGGCCTCCGGTCATCCCTCGGGGATGCGGGCCCGGCTCGACCTCGACGGGTTCGGCGGACGCATGGACCTGGCGTTCACCGGGCTGCTGCACACCGTACGGACCGGGCAGCCGGCCTGGGAGACGGTCTTCGGGCTGCCGCTCTGGGCTCACCTGGCCGCCGACGAGCAGCTGAGCGCGACGTTCGACGCCATGATGGCCGACGGCCCCGACTACCTCGCCGACGCCCTCGCGGGCTTCGACTGGTCCGGCGTACGGCACGTCGCCGACGTCGGCGGCGGCACCGGCGCCCTGCTCGCCGAGCTGCTGCACGCCCACCCCGGCCTCCGCGGCACTCTCGTCGACCTCCCTGACACGGTCGATCGCGGCCGCCACTTCCTGGCCGAACGCGGCCTGGACGGGCGCTGCGTCTTCGCCGGCCAGAGCTTCTTCGACCCACTGCCCGCCGGGGCCGACGTCTACGTGCTGCGCCGAGTCATCCACGACTGGGACGACGCCTCAGCCATCCGCATCCTCCGCCGCTGCGCCGAGGCCGCCGGTTCTCAGGGACGGATCGTCATGATCGAGTTCCAGGGCGGCGGCGACGCCGCACCGGCCATGTTCGCCGAAATGAACCTACGCATGCTCGTCCTGGCCGGCGGCCGCGAGCGATCGATGGACCAGTACGAAGCCCTCGCCACCGAAGCCGCGTTGGAAGTGAGCGCCACGCACTCCACCCCACTCGGCCACCTCATCCTCACGATGCGAGCTCTGTAGCCGCGTCCGACGCTCACCGCCCGCGCAGACAGCGGCGTCCGGCGCTCACCGGTCGATGTTCACCATGCCGCCGCGAACGCCGTGACCGGTCGGCGGGCGCCAGTCGGAGCGGCGGGGCCTGATCGCGCCGCGGAGGTAGAGGGCGTGTGCGGCGCGCCGGGCGAGGATGTCGAGGTGCGCGTCGAGCAGCGGCACCCGGGTGTCGGCCAGTTCGGTGCGGATCACGTGTACGAGATGGTCGAGCAGCGGCAACTCGGCCGGATCGGCGGGCCGCTCAGGCGCGATCTCATCCCGGTGCAGCCCGGGCCGCCGCGGGTCCTCCTGCTCCCCACAGACCCGGCACTCCTCCTCGGCATCCGGGTCGCCCGGGTCCTTCCAGGCGACGTAACGATGAGGCTGGACATGCGACTCATACATGACAATCACCTCATACCCAGCCTAGAAGCCCCTATGGCCCCCGACCAGCACCAGGCCAAGCCCCACTGACCCACGCAGCCCCGACGCCGAGTCGCGCCGACGTGCACTGGCCGCGTCATCGGGTGGCGCTGAGGCGCGTGGGCCGCGACATCGGGTAACGCGCGGACCGCGACGCGGCCACCGACGCCTACGACGGCATCGCGGACGCGTTGAAGCGGCCGTCGGTGGTCGTGCCGGTGACCTGGCTGTGCCTGACCTTCTTCGCTGCGGGGCTGCTGTCGGTGCTGTGGCGTGGCGACGCCGACCAGGGGGCGTGGGCGCTGATGGGGTTCGCTGCCGTGGTGCTGCAGAATGCGACGTTCACCGGCATCGAGGCGCTGCGGTTCGGCATGGCGACGGCCGCCCGCCACGGTCGCGGCTCGATGGCGGGCCTGTGGGGGATGAGCAACGTGCTGTTCGGGTTCAACCAGGCCTTCCTGGCCATGGCGCTGCTCGGCTTCACCGTCGCGGGGGTGAGTGGCGGGCTCGTGCCCGTCTGGCAGGCGGGTCTGGGTTATGCGAGCGCGGCGCTGCTCCTGGTGTCGTCGCTCGCGGCGCCGTACAACGTCGAGGGCGGCAACCGTCTCGGGCCGGCCGGGCTGATCGGCTGGCTGGGCTGGCTGGCGTGGATCGTCGCGTACAGCGTCACCCTCCTGCTGCGATAACGTCCTCGTCATGAGCGCAGAGGGGACCCGGCGCCGCTACGACTCGCTGCGCCGCACGGCGCAGGCGATGGAGACCCGCGCCGAGATCGCCCAGGCCGCACGCCGGCTCTTCGTCGCACGGAGCTGGAGCGCGACGACCGTCCGCGACGTCGCCCGCGAGGCGGGCGTGTCCGTGCCGACGGTCTATGCGGTGTACGGCAACAAGGCCGGCCTGACCCGGGCACTGGCGGACGCCGCCGGCCTGTCCGCCGACCCCGCCCGCCAGCTGGCCGAACTGGAGGCCCCGGAGGCGACCCCCGAACGTCAGCTGGCCGTGATGGCCGCCTTCGACCGCCGCCTGTTCGAGCAGGCGGGCGACGTCATCGTGCCGCTCCGCGAAGCCGCCCGCATGGAGCCGGACCTGGCCGCGTTCTACCGCGACAGCCGAGCCCGAGCCGGCGAGACCCGCCTCGCCGTCTTCTCCTCCTGGCCCGCAGGAACCCTCCGCCCCGACCTGACCGTCCGCACCGCCACCGACATCTACGCGGCCCTGTGCAACATCGACGTCTACACCACCCTCACAAGCGAACGCGGCTGGCCACCGTCCCGCGTCGAAGAATGGTGGTCAGAAGCCCTGCCCCGCGAACTCCTCAACCCCTGACGGTCAGCTTCCTGTGCCGGCCCGTCGCTACTCTTCGCTCAGACCATGATCGTCGATCAGTCGTGAAGCGGGAGCAGGCCAGGATGCCCGAGCCGATGAAAGCGTTCACCGAACCGTCCGGGATCTCGCATCTCTTCGGAGTCGCGGACTTCGAAGTCATCGAGGGGATGTTCCCGGACGAGACGACCATCTGGCATCTCGGGGATCCGTATCCGACGTGGCTCATGACCGGGCCCAACGGTGTGACCTTCGGACTCGATCGCGACGTGCAGGCCTACGTGCGTTACGAGTTATGGGACGTGCCGCCACCGCCGCCGGACCCGTCATGGCGGTCATGGGAAGGGGAGATCTTTCTGACGTCCGGGCGGATCGTCGCGGTGAGCTTCTTCGACGAAGCTGATTACCACACCCTGTTCGACCTGGGCCGCCGGGCCGCGAAGTGGCCGGTCCGGATCTCCACGAAGGCTCCGGTCAATGTCGACGACCCCGCGTTCCCGCGCGACATCTTCCGAGTGCGCCTGTTCACCTTGCAGTTCTGGATCGGCTGACCGCAGGGGAGCCCGCCACCACCAGGACCGCGTGGGTGACCGCGTGGATGGCCGTGAGGGGGAACAGGTGGCGGCGGGGCCTCCGGATCCGGCCGGCGGCGGGGCGTGCTCGTGCCCGGGACGGGCGGCCGATAGTCCGCGGCTGGTCGTCAGGCGGGGAGGCGGATGGACATGGCGTGGTGGAAGACGTTCTTCGGGTCCCAGCGGGCCTTCACGCGCTGCAACCGCGGGTAGTTCGCGCCGAAGTACAGCGTCGTCCAGGGGACGCCGGAGGTGTTCCACTTCGGGTCGGCGTGGTCGGTGTCGGGGTAGTTGATGTAGGCGCCGCCGCAGTTGCCCCCCGGCACCGGTACGCCCCCGGTCGTCGCGTACAGGTCCCGGTGGAACTCCCGTACCCATCGGAGCTGGGTGTCGTCGTCCTTGCTGTCCTGCCAGCTGGCCAGGCAGAAGACCTTGAGGATGGAGTCGCGTTCCGCGGTGGCGGTGGCGGTGGAGGGGACGGTGTTGACCTGGCCGCCGTACGACACCGCCCACAGCGCCCGCGTCGTCGAGGCGGGCTTGCTCAGGTGGTCGTAGGCGACGTCGATCTGCCGGTCGGTGAAGCGTTTCCGCAAATATCCGGACTTGACCTTGAAGTGGCTGGACTGCTCGCCCTCGCTGAGCGCGAACGAGCGGATCGCCTGGTACCAGGGCTGCCGCCCGATCGGCAGGACCGTCGCGGCCGGTGTGACGCCCTCGCCCACGGCGGCGATGAAGTCCTTCATGCGCTTCTCGGCGTCGGCCCCGGTGGCGTCCATCTGGCAGGCCAGGACGATGCCGCCGGGGTCGGCGCCGTCGCTCCTGCCGTTCACCATCAGCACCCCGAACAGCGACGCGTACGGCGAGGACGGGTCGCTGTTGCGCTCGTGCCAGGCGCCGTGGTTGCGCAGCAACCGGCGGAACGCCTCCTTCGTCATGCCCTGCCACGACCAGACGGCGACCCCGGTGAGCAGTTCGGCGGGCGGCCGGGGCAGCAGCTTCGTGGGGTCGTTCCCCATGGCCTTCGGGTCGCGCAGCCAGTAGCGGGTGACGATGCCAAAGTTGCCGCCGCCGGCCCCGGTGTGCGCCCACCACAGGTCGTGGTGGGGGTCGCGCGGGTCGCGGGTGGCGACGACGGCGCGGGCCCGGCCCGGCTTGTCCACCACCACGACCTCGACGGCGTGCAGGTAGTCGATGGTGAGCCCGTGCCGGCGGGACAGGGCGCCGTAGCCGCCACCCACGATGTGCCCGCCGGCCGCGACCGTGCCGCACTGGCCGCCGGGCAGCGTCACGCCCCAGCCGAGGTGGAGCGTCCGGTACACGTCCATCAGCGTCGCGCCGGGCTGGACCATGAACGCGCCGCGCCGCTCGTCGAAGGAGACCTCGTTCATCTCGCACATGTCGATGACGACCTGCGAGCCGTCGCCGACGAAGTTCTCGTAGCAGTGGCCGCCGCTGCGCACGGTCACCCGCCTGCCGGCGCGCACCGCGTCGCCCACGGCTTTCACCACCTGCTCGGTGGAGCCGACCACCTGGAAGTACTCGGGCTTGGGACGGAAGCGCTGGTTCGTGCCGCGGACGGCGAGATCGGCGTAGCGCGGGTCCTTCTGCCCGATGCGGACGGGGCCGGGACCGGCTCCCTTCCCGGGTGCCGCGGCGGCGGCCGGCAGCGCGGGGATCAGGCCCGCGGTGACCACGCCGCCCAGCGCCGCCGTACCGCCGAGCAGCCGCCGGCGCGTCACATCACTCATGTCAACAACTCCTGGTCATGCATGGGAGGGGGAGAATTCAGACCCCACCGACGCTAGGAGCGGCGCGATGGCCGGGGAATGCACCTAGGTACACCCCCGGGCGAAGCTGGTTGCACTTTCAGGATCGGCGGCGGCGTCCGCTGCGGCGCGGCGCGGGCTCGGCGCCGCCGAGGAGGGCGAGCCGCCGCTCCTCGCCGTGCTCCTCCACCTGCAGGACGACCTGGCGCAGCCCGTCGGTCAGCGCCAGGCAGGCGTCGCGGTCGAGGCGGGAGGTGATGAACGACTCCTCGGCGTTGAACGCGGGCAGCGACCCCCGCATGAACTCCTCGCCCGCGGCGGTCAGGCGTACCAGCACGAGGCGGCCGTCGGAGGGATGCCGGTGGCGCTCGACCAGCCCGCGCGACTCCAGCGTGTGCAGGACGCCGGTCAGCGTGCCCTTGGAGATGCCCGACTCGCGGGCCACGTGGCGGCTCTCCGGCTCGCCCCAGATCCAGATCACCCACAGCACCACGAACGCGGTCCAGGTGAGGTCGCCACTGCGCAGGACGGCGCTCTCGAGATGGTGGCGGACCGCGGTGGCGGCGCGGTAGATGTTGGCTACCAGGGCCATGCGCTCCCGGTCGATCGGCGTGCCGCCGAGCTTCGCCTCGACCAGTTTCTCCGCCTGGGTGATCGACCGTTGCCCGGGCACGCGGCCCTCCCTACGCCTTTTGAGCGGAAGTCCGGCTCCGAAGTATAGGTGCAGCGCCGGGCCCGCCCGTTGTGCCGATTCCGTGGATCGCCGAACCGTTTCGCCGCTTCGGACGTCTTCAAGAGAACGGGGGCGTATTGGAGTGAAAGGTGGGCCGGACGAACATGATCATGCCGGAGACCGTGCTGGCGGGTCGCTACCGCCTGCTGTCGCGGCTGGGCAGCGGGGGGCACGGCGAGGTCTGGCGGGCCCTGGACGTCCTGCTCGACCGGGTCGTCGCGGTGAAGACCATACGCGCGGGGCTCGACGGGGACGCGGCGGCCAGGTTCCACGCCGAGGCCAGGTCGATGGCGACCGTCGAGCATCCCGGGGTGGTCGGGGTGTTCGACTACGGGATCGCGGACGTGGACGGGCGGCGCACGCCGTACCTGGTGATGAAGTACCTCGACGGGGAGCCGCTGCACCTGCTGCTGGAGCGCAGGGGGCGCATCTCGGCCGGCGCCACGATGGACCTCGTCGCCCAGACGGCCGAGGCGCTGCAGGCCGCGCACGACGCCGGTGTGGTGCACCGCGACGTCAAGCCGGGCAACCTCATCGTCAGGGCCGACGGCAGCGTCGTGCTGACCGACTTCGGCATCGCCCGCGCGGCCGAGGGGCACAAGCTGACGGCCTCGGGCATCGTGCTGGGCACCGCCACGTACTGTGCGCCCGAGCAGGCGGAGGGCGCCGAGCCGAGCGCGGCCATGGACGTGTACGCCCTGGGCGTCGTCGCGTACGAGTGCCTGTCGGGCCGGCCGCCCTTCCACGGGGACAACGCGGTCGCGATCGCGCTCCAGCACGTCCATGACCCGCCACCGCCGCTGCCGGCGGACGTTCCCCCGGCGGTCGCGGAGGTCGTGATGCGGGCCCTGGCCAAGGATCCGGCAGCCCGCTGGCCCACCGCGGGAGCCCTGGCCGCTGCGGCCCGCGCGCTGTCGGGGGAGGTGGCCGCCGACTCGCCGCTGACGGACGGTTTCCCGGTGACCCCCTCGACAGAGGAGCCGGCGCCGAGCCGGTCCGAGACCGGTGCGGGTGACACGGCCGGGCATGTGGCGGAGAAGACCACCCGCGCGCGGGCCGGCGCCGGGAGAAGGGCCGCCCGGCGGCGCGGTGCCGCGACCGCGGGCGCGCTGGCCGCCGCCGGCATCGCCGCTGCCGCCGTCTGGGCGCTGCTCCCTGACGACCAGCCCCGGACGCCGTCCCAGGCCGGAGCCGAGGTGACGCCGGTGCCCGCCACCCCGTCCGACCCCACCCCCGACCTCGTGACGCACACGAAGGACCCCGAGCCGAGCGAGACCCCGGAGACCACCACGAAACCCCCGACCGTCGAGCCCACGGAACCCACCCCCACCCCCGAGGAGGGCGCGATCGTGGGCGGCATCAGGTACGCGGGCGCGTCCAAGGACTACCAGCCCGGCATGGTGCAGGTCTTCACCGACAAGGGCAAGCGCGTGGCGCAGCGCAAGGCCGGCCGCGACGGCTACCGCTTCTCCCTCCTGCCGGGCGGCTACCGCCTCCAGACGGCGCTAGGGGACACCAAGTGCTGGACGCTGGCCAAGGTCAGGTCGGACCGGACGACCAGGGCCGACCTCACCTGCCGCGCCCCGAAGCCGGAGGAGCCGCCGTTCCATGGCGCCGCCGTGCGGGACGCGGCCGGCGACGCCAAGCCGGGCACCCCGGACGCCGGCAAGGCGCCACCGTACGCGGATCTGCTGGCGGCGGTGGCCAAGGGCGGCGAGGACAGCGTGACGGTGGAGTGGGTGACCGGCGGCGCGGTCCCGGCGGACGGCGCCGGGCAGTGGACGGTCACGTTCACGCAGTCCGGCCAGAGCGGGACGGTCACGCTGACGGGCGCCAAGGGAGCGTGGACCGTGGACGCCTTCGGGAAGACGGCGGCCGTCAAGCCCGCGCTCTCAGGTCAGGGGGTCGCGGTCACGCTCAGCCGGGCGACGCTGGAGGCCGCCTCGGTGGACCTGACGAAGCCGTACGAGGTGGGCGCCGCCGCAAGCACCGTGACCGCCACCGTGACCGCCGGCGCGCACACCTGGACGGACTCGGCCCCCTAGAGCGAGTGGCCGAGCACCGCGACGAACGCGGCGATGCGCTCCTCGTCGCGCCGGTAGTGCGTCCACTTGCCGATGCGGGTCGAGCGCACCAGCCCGGCCCGCTCCAGCGCGGCCATGTAGGCCGACACGGTCGACTGGGCGAGCCCGGTCTTGGCCTGGATGTGGCTGACGCACACGCCGGCGCCGTCCGGGCCGATCTCCGGGAAGTGCCGCTCGGGGTCGCGCAGCCACGACAGCACCTGCAGGCGCACGGGGTTGGCGAGCGCCTTGAACACCTCGACCAGGTCGGGTGGCGATGCGGTCATGAGCGGTCCAATGGCAGAGCGAAAAGTATCGTTATGCTACCGGCCCGAGCTCGAAGGAGAGGTGCGGGGCCAGGGCGCGCAGGAAGTCCGCGGCGTCGAAGAGCGCGCCCGCCGACGCGACGCCGGTGGTCCTGACGCGCCCCGACAGGATGCGCTCGACCGCCTCCACCGCGAGCGGCGCGCTGACGGCGTAGATGTCGTGGCCACGGGCCACCGCCCGCCGCTCCTCGCCGCCCGCGCGGACGACGACGTCCACCAGGAACGTCTCCGCCGGCCTGTCGCGCTCGTCGGCCGCCGCGGGGGCGGCCAGCTCCCGGGCCGCCTCGGCCGCCATGTACGAACGCACCTCGGGGATCCGCAGGTGGCTGGGGATGGTGACGATGTCGGCCATCGAGAACTCACCGATCACCGCCCGGGTGCCGAGCGGCTCGGGGAAGTCCCAGTCGAGCGCGGGCGGCTGGTCGTCGTGGTACTCGACGCGCCCGCCGGTGTAGCGCACGCGCCGGCCGCCGCGCCGCTCCCGGGAGACGGCGCCGGCCAGGCGGGTGCCCTCGGTGGGCCGCCAGCCGCTCAGCCCGTACGCGACGTGCGCCTCGTCGGCCGCCGTCCACTCGCGCATCGCGGCCGTCGCCAGCAGGTCGCCGAGGCCGCCGTAGAACGCCATCGCGGGCAGCACCACGGTGCCGGCCGCGCGGGCGCGCTCGGCGAAGTGCGCGAACGTGTCCAGGTTGGCCTCGATCTCGGCCGCCACGTCCACGTACGGGATGCCGGCCCGCAGCGCGGCCTCGATCAAGGGCGCCGCCGTCGTGGCGAAGGGCCCGGCGCAGTTGATCACCGCCGTGGCGCCCGCAAGGGCGCGGTCCAGCGCGTCCGGGTCGTCGGTGGACGCCTGCCGGGTGAGCAGCCCCGGGTCGGCCGCCGCCAGCTCCTTCAGCTTGATCGTGTCGCGCCCCGAGGCGATCGGGACGAGCCCGCGCTCCTGCAGCTCCGTCAGCACGAAACGCCCGGTGTGCCCGTACGCGCCGTAGACCGCCACCGCCATGATGTCCTCCTCGTTCGTCATCGGTGACCATCCTGGCGACGGTGATCGCCGGGCACGAGTGTCGGGAACGCCGTCACCCGTACACTTTCGGACATGCACACCGTCGCGCTGGCCGTCACCGACGGCATGCTGCACCTGGAGCTGTCGCTGGCGTACGAGGTCTTCGGCGGCGGCCCGGCCGAGGACTGGTACGAGCTGGTCCTGTGCGGCCAGGAGGCGGTCAGGGTCGGCCGGTTCCTGGTGGAGCCGGAGCGCGGCCTCGACGCGCTGGCCCGGGCCGGCACCGTGATCGTCCCCGGCTGGGCGGACATCGACGTCGACCCGCCCGCCGACCTGGTCGCGGCGGTCCGCGCGGCCCACGAGGCGGGCGCCAGGGTGGCCTCGCTGTGCACGGGCGCGTTCGTGCTGGCCGCCGCCGGGCTGCTGGACGGGCGGCGGGCCACCACGCACTGGGCGCACACCGGCGTGCTGGCCGCCCGCCACCCCCGCGTCGAGGTGCACCCCGACGTCCTGTACGTCGACAACGGCAGCGTGCTCACCTCGGCGGGCAAGGCCGCCGCCCTCGACCTGTGCCTGCACCTCGTCCGCCGCGACCACGGCTCGTCGGCCGCCAACGCGGTGGCCCGCCGCCTGGTGGTGCCGCCGCACCGGGAGGGCGGCCAGGCCCAGTTCGTCACCACGCCGGTGCCGGAGCGCGGCGACCACCCGCTCGGCGAGCTGTTCCCGTGGGTGCTGGCCAGGCTCGACCAGCCGCTGACGGTCGAGGACCTGGCCCGCAGGGCGAACATGAGCGCCCGCAACCTGGGCCGCCACTTCAGGGCGGTCACCGGCACCACGCCGCTGCGCTGGCTGCTGACCCAGCGCGTCCGCCGCGCCCAGGAGCTGCTGGAGGTCACCGACGACAGCGTTGAGCGCATCGCGGCGGCCACCGGCATGGGCACCGCGACGACGCTGCGCCGCCACTTCGGCCGCACGGTCGGCGTGGCCCCCGACGCCTACCGGCGCACGTTCAGGGCGCGTACCAGGGCATAGACGGTACGCGCTGACGGCATTGGTCAGCATGTCTATACATGAAGTTGATATTGAGGTACAACCAGGGCGAGCCCGATGGTTCTGGAGGTGTCTCGTGAGACGTACCCCGATCGTGCTGGCCCTGCTGGGAGCGCTCACCCTCAGCGGCTGCTCCTCCGGCGGCGGAGGCGGTGAGAGCAGCAGCGCGCCGCCCGCCACGGCGGCGCAGGCGGGCGACGGCCGCTACGCCGTCATCACCCACGCCGCCGCCGGCGACTCCTTCTGGGACGTCGTCAAGAACGGCGCCGAGGCCGCGGGCAAGCAGTACGGCGTCACCGTCAGCTACCAGGGCGACGACGACCCGGCCAGGCAGTCGCAGCTCATCGACCAGGCCGTCTCGGAGAAGGTGGACGGCATCGTCGTCTCCATGGCGAACCCCGACGCGCTCAAGGAGTCCATCGGCAAGGCCGTCGCCGCCAAGATCCCGGTGGTCACCGTCAACTCCGGCGCCGACTCCTCCAAGGAGTTCGGCGCGCTCACCCACGTCGGCCAGTCGGAGGACGTCGCAGGCCGCGGCGCGGGCGAGCAGCTCAAGGCGGCCGGCGTCACCAAGCTGCTGTGCGTGATCCACGAGGCCGGCAACGTCGGGCTCGACCAGCGCTGCAAGGGCGCGGAGGAGACGCTCGGCGGCACGGTCGAGCGGCTGCAGGTCAACGTCAGCAACCTCGCCGACGTCACCTCCAAGGTCGCCGCCAAACTCCAGACCGACCAGCAGGTCAACGGCGTGCTGGCGCTGAACCCGGCCGTCGCGGTCGCCGCCAGGGACGCCATCAAGGACGCCGGCTCACAGGCCAAGCTGGCCACGTTCGACCTGTCGGCGGACGTGGTGAGCGCGATCAACGACGGCGAGATCCTGTTCGCCGTGGACCAGCAGCAGTACCTCCAGGGCTACCTGCCGATCACGTTCCTCACCCTCTACAAGTCCAACCTCAACACGGTCGGCGGCGGCCTGCCGGTCAACACCGGGCCGGGGTTCGTCACCAAGGACAACGCGGCGCAGGTGGCCGAGCTGGCGGAGGCGGGCACACGATGACGGTGGCGGCGGACGAGCGGGTGGCCCGGGTCGGACTGGCCCGCCGCCTGCTCATCAGGCCGGAGCTCGGCGCGGTGGTCGGGCTGGTGGTGGTCTTCGCGTTCTTCGCCGCGCAGTCGCCGGTGTTCCGCTCGCCCGACGGCATCGCCAACTGGCTCGACCCGGCCGCGACGCTGGGCATCATGGCGGTCGCGGTGGCGCTGCTGATGATCGGCGGCGAGTTCGACCTGTCGGCCGGCGTGCTCACCGGGACGAGCGGGCTGGTGCTGGTGACGCTGGCCACCAGGTTCGGCTTCGACGTCTGGACGGCCATGCTCGTGGGGCTGGTCGTGGCGCTGGCGGTCGGGTTCGCCAACGGGCTCGTGGTCACCAGGACCCGGCTGCCCAGCTTCATCGTCACGCTGGGCACGTTCCTCATGCTGCAGGGCGTCAACCTGGGCGTCACCAAGGCGATCACCGGCACCGTCCAGGTCAGCGGCCTGCGCAGGGCCGAGGGCTTCGAGGTGGCCAACGCGATCTTCGCCGGCACCATCGACGTGGGCGGCACCTCGTTCCGGGTGGCGATCCTGTGGTGGATCGTGATGACGGCGGTGGCGACCTGGGTGCTCATGCGGTCGCGGGCGGGCAACTGGATCTTCGCGGTCGGCGGCAACGAGCAGGCGGCGCGCGCGGTGGGCGTGCCCGCCGCCCGTACGAAGATCGCGCTGTTCATGACGACGGCGTTCGCCGCCTGGCTGGTCGGCTCGATGCTGGCGCTGCGCTACACGTCGGTGCAGGCCAACATCGGCATCGGCCAGGAGTTCATCTACATCATCGCGGCCGTCATCGGCGGCTGCCTGCTCACCGGCGGGTACGGCTCCGCGATCGGCGCCGCCATCGGCGCGCTGATCTTCGGGATGGCCGACAAGGGCATCGTGTTCCTCGGCTGGGACGCCGACTGGTTCACCTTCTTCCTGGGCGCGATGCTGCTGCTGGCGACGCTGGCCAACCGGCTGGTCCGGCGCTACGCCGAGGAGGTGCGGCATTGACCCCGATCCTGGCGACCCGCGGCATCGGCAAGACGTTCGGCTCGGTGCTGGCGCTGCGCGAGGTGTCGATGAGCGTGGCGGCCGGCCAGGTGGTCTGCGTGCTGGGCGACAACGGCGCGGGCAAGTCCACGCTGATCAAGATCCTGTCGGGGGTGCACCAGCACGACGCGGGCGCGTACCTGGTGGACGGCGCGGAGGCGCGGCTGACCGGCCCCCGCGACGCGCTCGACCGCGGCATCGCCACCGTCTACCAGGACCTCGCGATGATCCCGCTCATGTCGGTCTGGCGGAACTTCTTCCTCGGCTCGGAGCCGCGCAAGGGCCTGGCCTTCGACGTGGCCAAGGCCCGCAGGGTGGCGCGCGACGAGCTGCGCGCGATGGGCATCGACATCCGCGACGTGGACCAGCCGGTCGGCACGCTGTCGGGCGGCGAGCGCCAGTCGGTCGCCATCGCCAGGGCGGTGTACTTCGGCGCCCGCGTGCTCATCCTCGACGAGCCCACCTCGGCGCTCGGCGTCAAACAGGCGGGGGTGGTGCTGCGCTACATCGCCCGCGCCCGCGACCGGGGGCTCGGCGTCGTCTTCATCACCCACAACCCGCACCACGCCTACCCGGTGGGCGACCGGTTCCTGCTGCTCAACAGGGGGACCGCGATCGGCGAGTACGGCAAGGCGGACATCACCCCGCAGGAGCTGACCGCGCTCATGGCGGGCGGCGCGGAGCTGGAGGAGCTGGAGCACGAGCTGCGCCGCGAACCACCTTTGGGAGACATTTGACGCGATAGGGCGATCGCCTGGAGGAAAAGGCAGGCAGAGACATCTGGCATGCCGAACACGAGAGGCGCAGGTGATCGCCATGACAACGACCGCCACCGGCAAGGTCGTGCTGGAACGGGCGGCCCAGGAGTTCGCCGAGGGCACCGCCACGCCGCCCTTCATCTACGAGCTGCCGCCCCAGCAGGGCCGTGACCTGCTGGAGAAACTCCAGTCCGGCGCCGGCGTGCACAAGCCGGACATCGACGAGGAGTGGATCCAGGTCGAGGGCGGCCCCACCGGGACGGTGCCGGTGCGGATCGTCAGGCCGAAGGCCGCCACAGGCACGCTGCCGGTCATCTTCTACATCCACGGCGCCGGCTGGGTCTTCGGCTCCGCCCGCACCCACGACCGGCTCGTCCGCGAGCTGGCCGCACGGGTCCACGCCGCGGTCGTCTTCCCCGAGTACGACCGGGCGCCCGAGGCGAAGTACCCCACCCAGATCGAGCAGAACCACGCCGCCGCGCAGTGGGTGATGCGGCACGGCGCGGAGAAGCACCTGGACGCCTCCAGGATGGCGGTCGCGGGCGACTCCGTCGGCGGCAACATGGCGATCGTGCTGGCCATGATGGCCAAGGAGCACGGCGACGTACGGCTGCGCGGCCAGCTCGCGTTCTACCCCGTCACCGACGCGAACTTCGACACCGGCTCCTACCAGCAGTTCGCCACCGGCTACTACCTCAACCGCGACGGCATGAAGTGGTTCTGGGACCAGTACACCACCGACCCGGCCGAGCGGGCCCACCCGCACGCCTCGCCGCTGCGGGCGAGCACCGAGCAGCTGCGCGGCCTGCCGCCCGCGCTCATCATCACCGACGAGGCCGACGTGCTGCGCGACGAGGGCGAGGCGTTCGCGGCCCGGCTGCGCGAGGCGGGCGGCGACGTGACCACCGTGCGGATGGCGGGCATGGTGCACGACTTCGTCATGCTCGACGTGCTGCGCGACACCAACGCCGCCAGGGCCGCCATGGCGCTGGCCGCCGGCAAGCTCCGCCGGTGGCTGGAAGCTCCGCAGTAGGGCGGCCGGCATGACCCTGTGGCAGGGGCCACCCCCGGGACCGTTATTACCCGGGCGACCGATGCGGCGGACCGCTCCTGGAGGGCGGTCCGCACAGGTCGCGGGGGCCGGGCAGGGCGGCGCGCACAGCCGCGCCGGCACAGGCCGGACGTAAGGTGCCGCCAGCATTCCGCCCCCCTCCGAGGAGCATCCATGACCGCCACCCAAGCGCGGACGCTGCCCATCGGCGCGGCGTTCGACCGCATGCCGTTCACCCGCCGGCACGTGCTCATCGCGCTCGCGCTCTTCGTCGCGTTCGTCATCGAGTCGTGGGAGCAGCTCGCGCTCGTCTACGTCTCCGGCGACCTCGGCGCTCAGCTGGGCATCGGCGAGGCGGGCATCGGCGTGGTGCTGTCGGCGGTGGCGTTCGGCATGATCCCCGGCGTGCTGGTCTGGGGGCCGGTGGCCGACAGGATCGGACGCCGGCCGACCGCGTTCTGGTCGCTGCTCGCGTACGGGGTGCTCGCGCTGGCCTCGGCCTTCGCCACCAGTGCGGAGGCCCTGGTGGCGCTGCGGGTGGCGTCGGGGCTGGCGCTGGCCGGCGTCTACACGATCACGTTCCCGTTCTTCCTGGAGCTGCTGCCCACCCGGCACCGTGGGCGGGCCGCGGTCTACCTGTCGATCGGGTGGCCCATCGGCATGCTGGCCGCCATCGGCGCGTCCGTGCTGCTCGGCGACCTCGGCTGGCACGTCGTGGTGATCGCCAGCGCGGTGGCCGGGCTGTGGGCGTTCGCGGTGCGGGCCTGGGTGCCCGAGTCGCCGTACTGGCTGGCCGCACGCGGCCGGCAGGAGGAGGCGCGGGCGGTGCTGCGCGAGCTGGGCAGCCCCGACGCCGATGCCACGTTCACCGTGGCGAGCGAGCGGGCCGGGCGGCCGCTCGACCTGTTCAAGGGCGGGCTCGGCCGGATCACCCTGGTCATGCTGGCGCTCAACTTCGTCTTCAACTGGGGCTACTGGGGGTTGCAGACGTGGCTGCCGACGCTGCTGCAGGAGCGCGGGCTGACGCTGTCGACCTCGCTCGGCTTCGCGGCGCTGAGCGCGCTCATGATGATCCCCGGCTACGTCAGCGCCTCCTGGCTGACCGGCCGCTACGGCCGCAAGAAGGTCTTCCTCGTGTACGTGGCCGCCGCCGCCCTCGGCGGCCTGTGGTTCGCCACCGCCTCCTCCACGACCGGCCTCTACCTCGGCAACTTCGTGCTGTCGTTCTTCAGCCTCGGCGCCTGGGGCGTGTGGAACACCTGGAACGGCGAGTTCTACCCGACCGCCCTGCGCGGCACCGGCTACTCGTGGGCCACGGCCGCACAGCTCGTCGCCACCACCGTGGCGCCCTCCACGGTGGGCGCGTTGCTCGCGGGCGCCACCGGCTTCACCGCTACCATGCTGATCATCAACGCGTTCATGGTGGCCACGGCGCTGCTGGCGCTGCCGCTGCCCGAGACGGAAGGGCGCGAGCTGGAGTGATACTCGGCGTCGCGCTGGAGACGGCGGGCGGGCCTGGCCCGCCCCCGATGCTGGTGGCGGCGGACGAGGGCGGGCCGGTGTGGCCGGTGTCGCGCGCGGCGGCCCGTACGGCGGCCCGCGTGTGCGTGGCGCTCGACCTGACCGGCGCGCCGGTGGCGCCGGTGGCCGCGATCCGGGTGGGCGGACGCTGCCCCGAGGCGCTGCGGCCGGTGGCCGACCCCGGCGTGGCGACCATCGTGCGCGGCGGGCACAGCGTGACGGGGCGGCGGCTCGCGCCGCTCGACACCGAGGCCGTACGCCGGTTCGCGGCGGAGTGCGGGCTGCTCGACTTCGCGGTGACCGCCACGGGCTCGCCGGTCCTGCCCGAGCACGAGCTGGAGGTGGCCGCGATCATCGCCGCCGAGGTGCCGGGCGCGCGCATCACCCTGTCGTACGAGTTCGGCCATCCCGGGCTGCGCGAGCGCGAGGCCGAGACCATCCGCAACGCCGCCCTGTCGGCCGAGGTCGACCGCATCGCCGACGACGTCGCCAGGGAGCTGCCCGGCGTGCCCGCCTACTTCGCGCGCTCCGGCGGCGGGGTGGTGTCGGCGCACTACTTCCGGCGCTTCCCGCTCGCCTGCGACCTGGGCGCGACGGCGAGCCGCGCCCGGGGCCGCGCCGAGCTGGGCCCCGACGTGCCCGACGGAGTGGCGGCGGCGTACGGGGCGCTGCTGGGCGAGCCGGCCGCCCAGGTGGAGCGGATCGTGCAGGCCCGCGGCAGGGCCGAGCTGGACCGCATGCTGCAGGACGCCAGGGACGAGGCGCTGACCAGGGTGGTGAGCGCGGGCGCCGCGCCGGGGTCGGCCCGCATCGCGGAGACGACGGTGAACCCGCTGTCGTACCTGCCCGACGGGCTCTACCGGGTGCGGGTGACGGCGGGCGGCCAACTGTGGTCCGGCTGATCGACCCCGCCGGTCTCGACCGCCTCTCCGCCGGGTCGCGGGTGCTCGCGACGGGGGCGGCGGAGTCGTCGTACAACCTGGCGCTGGACTGGGCGCACTCGGTGGTCGGCGGCGGCGTGGAGCTGGCGGCGGCCGGCGAGCTGCCCGATGAGACGGTGTGCGTGGCGGTCAGCCTGGTCGGCTCGACGACCGCGCTGGGCGAGCAACTGCCCGCCGGTGACGAGCCCGAGCGGGCGGTGCGGGCGCTGGAGCGGCGGCTGGGCGAGCGGGTGGGCGCGGTCGTGGCGCTCAACCTGGCCGCGGAGAACGCGCTGGTCCCGCTGATCGCGGCGGCCGCGCTGGGCGTGCCGCTGGTGGACGGCGACGGGACGGGGCGGGTGTTCCCGCTGGTGGAGCAGACGACGTACACGCTGGGCGGGGTGAGCGCGGCGCCGCTCGCGCTGGCCGGCGGCTCGGGGGAGCTGGTGGTGCTGGAGACGGCGGCCGACCGGGTGGAGGAGCTGCTGCGGCCCGTCGTGCTGTCGGTCGGCGGCTGGGCGGTGGCCGCCTGCTACCCGATGACGGCCCGTGACCTCGCGCGGGTGGTGGTGCCCGGCACGGTGAGCCTGCTCATGCGGGCGGGCGAGCCGGGCGTGCCGCGCGCGGCGGCGGCCCCGTACGGCGCGCGCACGCTGTGCCGGGGCCGGATACTCGCGGTGGAGGGCAGCACCGGGCACGGCTCCGACATGGGCCTGCCGTCGCAGCCGTCGTCCATCGTCATCAGGGAGACCGAGGTCGGCCGGCTGGTCCGGTTGGAGGCGCACAACGAGGTGGTGCTGGCGCTCGCCGACGGCGCCGTGGTGGCCGTCGTGCCCGACCAGATCTGCATGATCTCGCTGCTCGACGGCATGGTGGTGGACGTGGACAAGGCCGAGCCCGGCCTGGAGGTGGAGATCATGGTGGTGCGGGCGGCGCCGGTGTGGCACACGGAACGGGGCCTCGCGCTCGGCGGGCCGCGCGCGTTCGGGATCCCGCTGTGAGCGGCGTACGGACGGCCGGCTGGGAGGCCCCCGTCACGGTGGCCGAGCTGGTCAACGCGGGGCCGCTGGCGGGCGCCCGCATGTACGGCGCGGGCGAGCATCCCGTACGCGGCGTGCGCATCGTGGACGAGCCGGCCGTCTTCGCCACGGTCACGCCGCACACGGCGGTCGTGCTGAGCGGGGCGGCGGCCGGCGGCGGCTGGGCGGTCGAGATGGCCATGCGCCGGGCCTGGGAGCAGGCCGCCGCGTGCGTCATCGCGCCGTCGGGCGGGCTCAGCGAGGGCTCGGGCGAGGTGCTGGCCGAACGGCTCGGCGTCACGCTGGTCTTCGTGGACGACGACCCGCTGCTCGTCGCGGTACGCGTGGCGTCGGCGGCGGCACGTCCCGACGCGGCCCGCACCCAGCTCGTGGCCCGCTGCGCCACCCGGCTGGCCGAGGCGGGCACCTCGCCGCGTCGGGTGCTGGGCGTGCTGAACGCCGAGCTGCCGGGCACCGCCGTGGCCTTCCTCGACCGCTACGGCCTGCCGCTCGCGGGCCGCCGCGACGCTCTCGACCCGCAGACCGGGCGCGGCCGGTGGTCGGTCGAGGTGGAGGTGCCCGACCTGGCGGGCGAGGCGCTGGGCCGGCTGGTGGCGGCCGGCTCGTCCCGCTCGCCCGGCTGGCCCGCCGTGGTGCGCACGGTGCTCGGGCTCGCGGTGGCGCCGCTGACGGCGTGGGCGGCCGGCGAGCGGCTGCGCGCCTCGCACGACTTCGCGCTGCAGGCGTCGCTGGCCGAGCGGCTGCTGCGGGAGGCGAAGCGGCCGGGCGCGCCGGTCGAGGAAGAGGAGGAGGCGGCGGCGGTCGCGCTGGGCTGGGCGGTGCGCGGCCCGCTGACCGCCTACCACGTGCGCCCGCTGGCCGAGGCGCCGGCCGACCCGGTGCCCGCCGGCCCGCTGATCGCCGCCGCGCTCGGTCAGGTGCCGGTGCTGGTGCGGGCCGGCGGCTGGGCGGGCTGGTCGGCGCTGCCGCCGCAGGACGTCGCCGAACGGCTGCTGCGCTGCCTCCCCGCGATGCCGTGGCCGGCCGCCGCGGGCGTCGGAGCCCAGGTGGACGGGCTCGCCGCGGCGGAGGAGTCGCTGCTGGGCGCGCAGGCGGCGGCGTTCGTCGCCGCGCCCGGCACGGTGGCGCGGGCCGACCGCATGGGCCCCGCCGAGCTGCTGGGCGCGCTGCCGGTCGGCGGGCTGCGGGCGCCCGCGGAGGTCGTGCTGCGCCCGCTGCTGGCCGTCGACAAGGACGGCACGCTGCTGGAGACGCTGGCCGCGGTGCTGGACGAGGGCGGCGCGCTGCGCGCCGCCGAACGGCTCGGCGTGCACCGCAACACGATCACGACCAGGCTCGAACGCATCAAGGCGGCCGGCTTCGACCTCGACGACGCCCCGGCCAGGCTCGCCCTGCAACTCGCCTGCCACGTGCTGCTGCGATCACCGGGGACGCCCGACGTGACATCCTTTTAGGAGCAGCAGGAAAGGAGACCCCCGTTGCCGGACGCCAGACTGCTCGCCGTCAGCGACCTGCACGTCGCCTACCCCGAGAACCGCGCCATCGTGGAGGAGCTGAAACCGCTCGCGCCCGGCGACTGGCTGCTGGTGGCCGGCGACGTGGGCGAGCGGCTGGCCGACATCCGGTGGGCGCTGGGCCTGCTGGCCGGCCGGTTCGAGCGGGTGGTGTGGGTGCCGGGCAACCACGAGCTGTGGACGCCGCCCGGCGACCCACCCGAGCTGCGCGGCGTGGCCCGCTACGACGAGCTGGTGCGCATCTGCCGTGAGCTGGGCGTCCTCACGCCGGAGGACGACTATCCGTTATGGCGGGGCGCGGGCGGCCCGGTGCGGATCGTGCCGCTCTTCCTCCTGTACGACTACACGTTCCTCCCCGAAGGCCACCCCACCAAGGAGAGCGCGCTCGCCTACGCCCACGGCACAGGTGTGGTCTGCACCGACGAATACCTGCTCCACCCCGACCCCCACCCCACCCGCGACGCCTGGTGCCGCGACCGCGTGGCGCGCACCGAGCGCCGGCTGGCCGAGCTGGACGACGACGTGCCGCTGGTCTTCGTCAACCACTACCCCCTGGTACGCGAGCCGACCGACATCCTGCGCTACCCCGAGTTCGCCCAGTGGTGCGGCACCACGGCCACGGCCGGCTGGCACGTACGCCACCCCACGGCCGCGATGATCTACGGCCACCTGCACATCCCGCGCGTCACCCGCCACGACGGCGTGCGCTTCGAGGAGGTGTCGCTCGGCTACCCGCGCGAGTGGAAACGCCGTCCAGGCGGCCGCCGGCTGCTGCGCGACGTGCTGCCGGAGGCGTAGAAGGGGGGAGGCCCGCCGCCCCGATGCCAGGGGAAAGCACCGGGACGGCGGGCGGGTCTCATCCGGTGACCATGCCTTCCGCGCGGTCCTCCGCCACCGCCTCGGGCGCGCGCTCTTCCGGCCGCCCGTAGCCGCCGCCACCGCCCGACTCGCAGCGCAGCACGTCACCCGCCTTGACGGGCAGCGCGTTGACCTTGAGCATGTGCCGCTCGTCCGGCGTGCCGGGGTTGAGCGTGACGCGCGGCGGCGCGCCGTCCGCGCCGCCCGCCAGGCCCCACGCGGGCGTCACCGACCGCTCGAACCACAGCGACAGCGAGGTGTCGCCGCAGAACTCGTACTCGCGCACCACGCCGTTGCCGCCCCGCCAGCGCCCCGCGCCGCCGGTGCCGGGGCGCACCTCGTAGCGGGTGACACGGACGGGGAACAACGTCTCCAGCACCTCGATCGGCATGTCGCGCAGCGACCCGTTGACGTTGTTGATCAGGCAGCTCTCGCCGTCGCCGCCCTCCCAGGCGCCCCAGCCGCCGACGGTGGCCTCCTGCGAGACGTACAGCTTGCCGGTGCGCGGGTCGGTGCCGGTGAACTGCACGATCATCGAGTCGCCGTACGACGCGGCGGCCGCCTTGTCCGGCAGCACCGGCGCCAGCGCCTTGACCACCAGGTCGATGAGCAGCCCCAGGTGGGAGTAGTAGTACTGGCAGGCGGCCGGCGACTCGGCGGCCAGCATAGAGCCCGGCCTGGTGCGCACCGACAGCGGGCGGAACGAGCCGCCGTTCAACGGCACGTCGCCGGAGACCAGCAGCTTGTAGCCGACCCGCACGGCGGCCACCGCCTGCGCGGCGCCGCAGTTGACCGGGCCGGTCGCCTGGTCGGCGCAGTCGGTGAGGTCCACGTGCATGCTCTCGCCGGACACCGTGACCGCCACGGTGACCGGCAGCGGGGTGTCGAGGTCGATGCCGTCGTTGTCCAGGTAGCCCGAGGCCCGGTAGACGCCGTCGGGGACGGCCGCGATGGCCGCGCGTTCCATGCGCTCGGTCTGGGCGAAGATCTGCTCGCGCGCCTCGGCCAGCGTGGCGAGGCCCCACCGGTCGACGATCTCCTTCAGCCGCCGCTGCCCGGTCATCGCGCAGCTCACCTGGGCGCGCAGGTCGCCCAGCGTGGCGTGCGGGAAGCGCACGTTGCGGGAGATGAGCTCGTGCAGGTCACGGCAGGGCTCGCCGCCCTCGTACACCTTGACGGGGCCCATCCGCAGGCCCTCCTGGAAGATCGACGTGGAGTCCATGGAACCGCCGGGGTCCTTGGAGCCGACGTCCAGCCAGTGGGCGCGCGACGCGGCGAACCCGGCCAGCTCGCCGCCCGCGAAGATCGGCCCGTAGACGGTGACGTCGTTGAGGTGGGTGCCGCCGATGTAGGAGTCGTTGAGCACCCACACGTCGCCCTCCCGCCACACCTCGGGCCCGTACAGGCGCTCGGTCTCGCGGGTGCACACCTCCAGGTTGCCGAGGAAGATCGGCAGCCCGGACGACTGGCCGAGGACGTTGTGGTCGCGGTCGAGCAGCGCGACCGCGCAGTCCTTGGCCTCGTAGATGACGGGGGTGTAGGAGCTGCGGATGAGGGTGGTGTTCATGTCCTCCGCCGCCTGCAGCAGCGCGCAGCGGATGATCTCGGTGGTGACGGGGTCGATCACGTGTTCACTTTCATGATGAGGAAGCCGTTGTCGTCCACGCTCGCCAGGCAGCCGGGCGGGACGACCGTGGTCGCGGTCTCCTCCACCACGATCGCCGGCCCGGTCAGCTCGCCGTCCAGGCCGGAGCGGCGCAGCACGGGGGTGCGGTGCACCTCGCCGTCGAAGATCACATCCCGTACGCCGGCCTCCTGCGGCGCCTCGGCCCCGGCCGCGGGGGCGGCGGTGCGGGGGAACGAGCCGAACCCGGTGCTGCGCAGCAGCACGAACTCCACCGGCGCCTCCGGGGTGGCGTGCCCGTAGCGGCTCGTGTGCGCCTCGGCGTAGCGAGCGGCCACGCACTCCAGGAACCCGGCCTGGGCGGGCTCGGTGGCGTCGCGCAGCGGAATGGTCAGCGTGTAGTCCTGGCCCTCGTAGCGCATGTCCACCGCGTGCTCCACGCGCCGCCGCTCCTCGGGCACGCCCTGCGCGTCGAGGGCGTCGAGCGCCTCCCGCTCCAGGGCCACCAGCCGCTGCGACATGTCGCCGCCGTCGAGGACGCCCTGCGGCCGGAAGTACGGGTCCGTCAGGTCTCTGCGCACGTCCGCCTCCAGCATGCCCCAGGCGGAGAACGCGCCAGGGAAGCGCGGCACGACCACCTCGGAGATGCCCAGCTCCCGCGCGATGAACGCGGCATGCATCGGCCCGGCCCCGCCGAAGGCCACCAGCGCGAACTCGCGCGGCTCCACCCCGTGCTCCACCGTGAGCGTGCGGATGGCCTGCGCCATCTTCTCGTTGGCCACCGCGCAGACGCCCTCGGCCAGCTCCAGCGGGTCCAGCCGCAGCCGCCCCGCCAGCTCCGCCACCGCCGCCCCCGCGGCCTCGGCGTCCAGCGTCATCAGCCCGCCCGCGAACCAGGCCGGATCCACCCGCCCGAGCGCCACGTTCGCGTCGGTGACCGTGGCCTGCGTGCCGCCCCTGCCGTAGCAGGCGGGCCCGGGGTCGGCGCCCGCCGACCCGGGGCCGACGCGCAGCGCGCCCGCCTCGGCGTACGCGATCGAGCCGCCGCCCGCGCCGATCGTGTGCAGGTTGACGATCGGCATCAGCACCGGATGGCCCTCGATGCTCGCCTCCGCGCTCACGTCGGGCCGGCCGTCCACCACGAGCGACACGTCGAAGGAGGTGCCGCCCATGTCGATGCAGATCGCGTTGTCGCGGCCCAGCAGCCGGGCCGCCGCCACGCCGCCCATCGTCCCGCCGACCGGCCCCGACAGCAGCGTCTGCAGCGGCCTGCGCATCGCGTACGAGGCGTTGACCAGCCCGCCCGACGACTGCATGACGTGCACGGGCACGCCCAGCCCGCGCTCGGAGAAGCGCCGCTCGATCCCCGCGAGATAGCGCCGCACCACCGGCCCCGTGTACGCCTCCAGCACCGCCGACGAGGTGCGCTCGTACTCGCGCCACTCGCGCGCCACCTCGTGCGAGAGCACCACCAGCACGTCGTCGCCCAGCTCCTCGCGCAGGATCCGGCCCGCCCGCAGCTCGTGGTCCGGGTTGACGTAGGAGAACAGCAGGCACACCGACACCGCGTCGAACCCCTCGGCCCGCGCCCTGCGGGCCGCCGCGCGTACCGACTCCTCGTCGAGCGGCCGCAGCTCGCGCCCCCGGTAGTCCAGCCGGCCGCCCGCCTCCATCACGTCGCGGCGCGGCACCAGCGGCTCCAGCTTGCGGTAGCGCAGGTCGAACATGCGGTCGCGGTTGCCGCGCGCGATCCGGCAGACGTCGCGCGCGCCGTCGCTCGCCAGCAGCAGCACCCTCGCGCCCTTGCGCTCCAGCAGCGCGTTGAGGCCCTGCGTGGTGCCGTGCACGAAGAACGAGATCTCCGACGGGTCGTCCATCACCCGTCCGAGCGCGGCGAAGACGCCCTCGGCGAGGTCTCCCGGCGTGGTGGGCGCCTTCGAGGCGGTGACGGCACCCGTCCTGTCGTCGTAGCAGACGACGTCGGTGAAGGTGCCGCCGATGTCCATGGCGACGCGATAACTCATGTGCCGCACCGTACGCGGAAGCCGGCACCGCCGTCCTGTGCGTCCCGCACACCCACCACTCCGCACCCGTGCACCCCGCACCGCCCCTCCGGTCGGGGCGGGGACGGGGGTGAGACAAGGCCGTCGCGCTCCCGGCCGGGAGGGCGGAAGGGCCTCGCTCGCCGCGCCCCCGTCCGGCGGGGGTGCGGGAAGGCATGACCGCGCGCCCCCGTCAGGCGGGAGTGCGGGGGAGCATGGCCGCACGCCCCCGTCAGGCGGGAGTGCGGGGGAGCATGGCCGCCACCTCGAAGCGCAGCAGGGGGTCGGCACGGAGCTCTGCCGCGAGGGCCAGCCTGAGCGCGGTCCGGCAGGTCTCGTCGTCGGGCTTGGCGCCCGCCACCCGGCCGATCACCTCGCGGGAGGCGGCGTCGCCGCGGCCGAAGACCCGCTGCAGGATGCGCGCGCCCCTCGCCATCTCCGTGCCGGCGGCCAGCTCGCGGGTCCTGGCCAGCACGCCGGTGCCGTAGGCGTCGATCGCCGCCGTCACGTAGGGCATGACGGCGGTCGCGGTGTCGTTGGGACTGTCCATGAGACCCCTCCCGGTCCTGGCGACCTGACGGCATCGTAGCTCTCGCCGGGGCCGCGCGGCGGGGGACTACCCTGTCGGATGTGCCAGCCCCGTACCTCACCCTGAACACCGTCGTCCAGCACGAGACCGAGGCGCGGCGCTCGCGCTTCATCTGCGCGCTGGCTCCGGCGCGCAGCGTCGACGAGGCCGCCGCGTTCATCGCCGAGCGCCGCAGGCTCTACTCCGACGCCACCCACAACTGCACCGCCTACGTCATCGGCGAGCGCATCCAGAAGGGCGACGACGACGGCGAGCCGGGCGGCACCGCGGGCACGCCCATGGTGCAGGCGCTGGTGGGGCGGGGCTTCAGCGACGTCGTGGCGGTGGTGACCCGCTATTTCGGCGGCACCCTGCTGGGCGCGGGCGGGCTGGTGCGCGCCTACGGCTCGGCCGTCACCGAGACGCTCGACCGGGCCGAGCCGGTGCGGATGGTGCCGGCCAGGCTCGTCCACGTCGCCGTCGCGCACGACCAGGCCGGGCGGGTGGAGAACGACCTGCGGGCCTCCCGCCACGCGGTGCGCGACGTGACGTACGCGGGCGAGGTGACCTTCGCCGTCGCGGTGGGGGAGGACGAGGTGGCGGCGTTCACCGACTGGGTCGCCACACTGACGGCCGGCCGCGCCCGCGTCGACCTCGGCGACCCCCTCCACGTCCCCGTCTGACCCCGCCCGCCCTTCAGGGCCCTGCGCGTTCCGGCCTCCTGCGGCGGGCGCGGGGCGGTCAGCCCTCCAGGGCGTACTGCATGACGCGGAACTTCGCCTGGGCCTCGGCCAGCTCGGCGGCCGGGTCGGAGTCGCCCATGATGCCGCCGCCCGCGAACAGCCGGGCCCGGCGGCCCTGCACGAGGCCAGAGCGGAGCGCGATGCCCCACTCGCCGTCGCCGTGCGCGTCGATCCAGCCGACGGGGCCGGCGTAACCCGCGCGGTCCATGCCCTCCAGCTCGCGGATGACCTGGATCGCCGTCGAGGTCGGGGTGCCGCCGACGGCCGCCGTCGGATGCATGGCGGCGACCACGTCGAGCACGGAAGCCCCGTCGGCCAGCCGCCCGGTGACGTGGCTGGCCAGGTGCTGCACGTTGGGCAGCATCAGCAGTTCGGGCTCGTCGGGCGTGGTCAGGGACGAGCACAGCGGGGCCAGCGTCTGGCGTACGGAGGCGATCGCGCACTCGTGCTCGTGCCGGTCCTTGGCCGAGGCGAGCAGCGCGGCACCGCGCGCGAGGTCGTCGGCCGGGCCGGTGCCCCTCGGGGTGGTGCCGGCCAGCACCAGCGACTCGATCTCCTGCCCGGTGCGCCGGATGAGCAGCTCGGGTGTGGCGCCGACGAGCCCCGCGACCGAGAACGTGTAGCACTCGGGGTAGCGGGCGGACAGCCGCGACAGCAGCAGCCGCACGTCGATCGGCCGTTCGGCGGTGGCGACCAGGTCGCGGGCCAGCACCACCTTCTCCAGCTCGCCCTCGCGGATGCGCTTGGCGGCCTGCGCCACCACGTGCTCCCACTCGGGCGCGGACAGGCTGCCGTCGCCGTAGCTGATGCGTCCGGGGTCGCGGATGGGCGTGAACCTCTCCAGCGGCGATTCGCCGACCGTGGTCAGCCACGCCCGGCCGTCCCTGCGGGCCAGCACGGCCCGGGGGACCACCAGCACGGAGCCGTGGGCGTCCTCGTCGAAGGTGAAGCTGCCGAAGGCGACCGCCCCGGAGCCCGGCGTGCGTACGGAGTCGTCGACCTGCGCCTCACCGAAGACGGTGGCCAGCCACTTACGGGCCCAGGCGAACCGTCCTGGCCCCGGAGGGACGGCCACCCTGGCGGCCTCACCCCATCCGACGAGGCCCTCTCCGTTCCTGACCCAGGCGTAGGGGGCCGTGTGGGGGAGGGACGCCAGCAGGTCACCGGGGTCGCCTACAGGGGTGGTGCGAACCGGCAGCGGGCGGGTTGTTCCGAGCGCGACACTCACTCAAGACACTCTATGCGGGAACTGAACACGTTCGACTCGGACCCCCGTGAATGCACTGTTACCCGTCAAGAACCGGGAAAGAACCGGCCGCCGCCCGCTGTTGAGCACTGCCCCGGCCGGCCCCCGTTGTCAAGCCGCCCTATGAAGATGGTCCTGAACAGGCAGTACGCGCCTCGAGATCGTGGCAGGCCGGTCATCGCGTCCCTACCTTGGTGCTCATGATCGCTCGCCTGGGCTCCGTGCTCGCCGCCGCCGTCGTTCTCACCGCCTCGGGCACGGCCGTGCGGGCCGCCCCCTTGGCCCAGCCCGTGCCGCAGGTCATGGCCGCGCTCGGCGACTCCATCTCGACCGGGTTCAACGCCTGCGGCTGGTACGTCTCCTGCACCGCCCGCTCCTGGTCCTCCGGCGACAACAAGGACGTCAACAGCCACTACCTGCGCCTGTCGGAGCTGTCCGGAACGCTCCAGAAGAACAACCTGAACTTCGCCAAGCCCGGCGCGACCAGCGCCGACCTGCTCGGTCAGGTGAGGAAGGCGGTCGAGGCCAAGGCCGACTATGTGACGATCCTCATAGGCGCCCAGGACGCCTGCGTCCGCACCGAGCAGCAGATGACCCCGGTCGCCACCTACCGCCGCCGCATCGACGCCGCACTGGCCGAGCTGCGCGCCGGCATGCCGGGGGCCAGGGTGTTCTTCGCCAGCGTCCCCGACCTGCGGCGGCTGTGGCAGGTCGGCAAGTCCAGCGCCCTGGCCAGGACGTTCTGGGGCGCCGGCCGCATCTGCCAGTCGATGCTGGACAACCCCGCCTCCACCCGCCGCGCCGACGACCAGCGCCGGGCCAGGGTGCGGGCCCGTGTCATCGCCTACAACAGGGCCGCCGCCGCGGCGTGCGCCGCGTACGGGCCCGGCTGCCGCACCGACGGTGGAGCGGTGTTCTCCTACCCGTTCACGCTGGAGCACGTCAGCCGCTGGGACTATTTCCACCCGAACTCGGAGGGGCAGCGGGTGCTGGCCGAGCAGACGTACCGGCGGGGCTTCCGCTGGTTCGACCCGCGCTGACCTACCGGCACTGCTTGAGCATGATCTTCTTGTCGGCCGGGCGGACCGGCACGTCGTACTTGAGCGCGACCTGCGCGAAGCGGGTCACGTAGGCACAGCGGATGCCGCGCCTCGGGGGCAGCCAGCTCGCCGGCCCCGAGGCGTCCTTCTGCTCATTGGCGTGCCCGTCCACGGGCAGCAGGTTGAGCGGGTCGTTGGCGAAGTCGAGCCGCTTGGACATCGACCAGCGCGGCGCGCCCATCCGCCAGCCGTAGTTGAGCGGCACCACGTGATCGACCTGCACCTCGTCGGCGTTGTCCTTGTGCCAGTGGATCACCCGGCCGGTGTAGGGGTCGGTCAGCTCCATGGAGACGACCTCGCAGTCGGAGCCCTTGCGGTACTTCACGTTCCGCCCGTCGCGGGCCAGCAGGTCGTCACGGGTGCGGCAGCCGTTGCGCGCGTACGGGACGCCCATGGCCGAGTCGGCCCAGTTGCCGCCGTAGCGGGTGCGGGCGTAGCCGGTGTTGGGGCCGAAGCCCTTCGTACGCAGGCGTTCGATGATCCCGCGTGCCTCGGCCTTCTCCGCGTCCGAGATGATGGGGGCCAAGCCGGGCAGTGTGCCGCTGACGTTGCCCAGCGGGCTGGCCGCGGTGGCGGGCGGGGTTCTGGCGGTGCCGACGAAGGAAGCGACGATGATGGCTCCGGCGAGGACGGCGATGGCGTCCTTGGTGCTCAAGCAGACCTCCATGAGCTCCGGGTTGTCTAGAGAGATTCCCGGCGCGCGGTATTTCGACACGGGGAGGGTTATGTGACTGATCGTCCCATCGATCCTGACGTCGATCTTCACGTCCCCGCCCAGCGGGCCGAGCTCCACTGGCCGGTCATCGCCGTGATCGCGGCCGGCGGGGCGCTGGGGGCGCTGGCCCGCCACGGGCTGCAGACCCTGTTGCCGACGCCGCCCGGCGGGTTCCCGTGGGCGACGTTCCTCGCCAACGTGTCGGGCTGCCTGCTCATCGGGGTGCTCATGGTGGTCATCACCGAGGTCCGCACGGCCCACCGGCTCGTGCGGCCGTTCCTGGGGGTGGGGGTGCTGGGCGGCTACACCACGTTCTCCACGTACGTGGTGGACACGCAGCGTACGGTCGCCGCCGGAGCCCCGGTGACGGCGCTGGTCTACCTGGCGGCCACCATGGCGGCGGCGCTGGTGGCGGTCGCCTCCGGCATGTGGCTCACCCGCCGGGTGGCCGGAGGCCGAGCCCGATGACGGTGCTGCTGATCGTGATCGGAGCGGCCGTCGGGGCGCCGCTGCGCTACCTGGCGGACCGGGCCGTGCAGGCGCGGCACGAGACCGCCTTCCCCTGGGGGACGCTGAGCGTCAACGTCGCCGGATCAGCGCTGCTGGGCTTCCTGGCCGCGCTGCCCGCGGACGGCGGGGTGATGGCGCTGGCGGGCACGGGGTTCTGCGGGGCGCTGACGACGTACTCGACGCTCGGGTACGAGACGGTCCGGCTGACCGAGGAGGGCGCCCGCTTCCACGCGATCGCCAACGCGCTGGCCAGCGTGGTCGCCGGCCTCGGCGCCGCCTACTGCGGCATGGCCGTCGCCCAGGCCCTGACCTGACCGCGTTCAGCAGTTCCCGCGATGGCGCGCTTCGGGAGTTAGCGTGTAAGCACGTAATCATCTCCCTGGAGGGCGTGATGGCGGATCCCCTCGACGCCTACTCTCGCGTCGTGTCGTCCGTGGCGGCCGAGTTGCTGCCGAAAGTGGCCAGTGTGCGGGCCGGCCGGGGGAGCGGGTCGGCGGTGGTGTTCACCGCCGACGGGTTCCTGCTGACCAACGCGCACGTCGTCGGCACCGCGCGGTCCGGCACCGTGGCGTTCGCCGACGGCGGTTCCGGCGGTTTCGAGGTGGTCGGCCGCGACCCGCTGTCGGACCTCGCGGTCATCAGGGCGCGGACCCCCACCCCGCCGCCCGCCGAGCTGGGCGACAGCGACGACCTCGTGGTGGGGCAGCTCGTGGTGGCCGTCGGAAACCCGCTCGGGCTGGCCGGGTCGGTCACCGCCGGCGTGGTGTCCGGTCTCGGCCGTTCGCTGCCCGCCCGCAGCGGGGCCGGCATGCGGCTCATCGAGGACGTCATCCAGACCGACGCCGCACTCAACCCCGGCAACTCGGGCGGCGCGCTGGCCGACGCGCAGGCGCGGGTGGTCGGCGTCAACACGGCCGTCGCCGGGGTCGGGGTCGGCCTGGCCGTGCCGGTCAACGCGACCACCAGGTCCATCATCGCCGCGCTCATCAGGGACGGCCGGGTCAGGCGGGCGTTCCTCGGCCTGGTGACCTCACCGGCGCCGCTCTCCGAGGCGCTGCGGCGGCGCACCGGGCAGGACGGGGCGCTGCGCGTGGTCGAGGTGGTGCCCGGCTCACCCGCGCAACGCGCCGGGCTGCGGGCGGGCGACCTGGTGCTGAGCGCGGGCCGTACCCCGGTGGGCGACGCGCAGAGCCTCCAGCGGCTGATGTTCGCCGACGCCATCGGCCGCCCGCTCCCCATCACCGTGCACCGCAACGGCGCCTTGGTGGACGTCATCGCCGAGCCGGTGGAGCTCACCGGCACCGGCGTCTGACCTCCGGGATCACGTGGTGGTCGATGCCGGTCGCCGGGCGGCCAGTCGTTTGCGGTAGCGGGCCTCGCGGTGGGCCAGGAGGTCGGCGAGGAGCTTGTCCCACTTCTGGCCGATCACGTCCACGTCGTACGTCTGCGCCTTCTCCAGCGCCCCCGCCGCCAGGTCGCGCCGCAGCTGCTCGTCCTCGATGACCCGGATGATGGAGGCGGCCAGGTTCGCGTTGGTGCGCGGCTTGACCAGCAGCCCGTCCACCTCGTTCTTGATCATCTCCTTCGGCCCGTGCGGGCTGTTGAAGCTGACGATGGCCAGCCCCTTCGCCATGGCCTCCAGGATCGTCATGGGGAAGCCCTCGTGACGGGAGCTCATCACGTAGATCGACGCCTTCTCCAGCTCGGCCCCGACGTCGGTGGTGGGCCCCGGCAGCTCGACCTTGCCCTCCAGACCGGCCTCCGCGATCTGCCTGGCCAGGTTCTCCTCCTGCGGCCCGGCCCCGAAGATGCGCAGCTTCCAGTCGGGGTGCGCCTGCGCGACCGTCTCCCAGGCGGTGATCAGCCGGTGGAAGCCCTTGATCCGGGTCATCCTGCCGACCGCGACGGCCACCTTGGCGTCGAGCTTGGACACCTCGCCGCTCATCGGCGGCACCGCGTTCGGGATGCGCACCAGCTTGCGCGGCGGCTTCTTCAGCGTGTCCTGGTAGTCCTTCAGGTCCGCCTTGGTGAGCGTGACCAGCGCGTCCAGGCGGCGGTAGCGCCACTTGATCAGCTCCTGCACCGGCTCCGGCTGGGTGGCCAGGGCCACGTGCTCCTGCCCGATCGTGATGACGCCCGGTGGCGCTAACTGGGCGACCGCGAGATTCAGCCCGGGACGGGTGGCCATCAGCACGCCGCCGTCCAGCGAGCGGATGAACCGGGCCAGCTTGAGGTCGGTCCACAGATTGAACCGGTGGTACGCCGACTCCTCCTTCGGGATCAGCCGGCTCGGCAGCTTCGACAACATCGCACGTACGGGGTCGTGCCCGGGGTTGAGACGATCGTCCAGATAGCGGAACGTCACCCGCGGGTCGATCGGGAAGAACGGCTGCTCGGCCTCCTTCAGGACGGAGACGATCTCGACCTCGTGCTCGTCGGCCAGGTGCCCGGCCAGGTTGAACACGGTCCTGATCGTGCCGCCCATCCCGTGCGCGTGCAGGAGGAGGATGCGGATCCGCCTGGTCGAGGGCGGCGGCGCGGTGCGTGCCTTGCGCCGGTCGTACCCCCGATACAGCCGGACCATCGCCGACTTGCCCTTGCGTGCCAGTGCGCGCACCTGTCATGTCTCCCATCAGCGTCGGAAAAGCTGTACATACACATCGCCGGTGGCGAGGGCGTCAGCCTCACCACCGGCTCGGTCGTGTTCGGCGGGGGGATACGCGTCCTTCATCCCCTGTGCGCTTTCCCCACCTATGATCATTAGACGCCGGGGAGGTGACTAAGGTTGCATTCCGGGCCGGTGCCGGGGGTCCGGGGTGTGCGGCGGATGCGCGGCGAGCAGCGCGAGAGCGGTGTCGATGGCCGTCTCCAGCTGCGTGTCCACGCCTCTGGCGTAGTCCTGCGGGGTGATGTCCACCTCGATGTCGGGATCGGTGCCGTAGTTCTCCACCTGCCAGCCCACGTCGTCGAACGCGAACGAGAACTCCGGCTGCGTCGTCACCGTCCCGTCCGCGAGCTGGTGGCGCGGCCAGATGCCGATCACGCCGCCCCACGTGCGCCTGCCCACCAGCGGGCCGAGGCCGAGCAGCTTGAAGGTGTGGCTGAAGATGTCGCCGTCGGAGCCCGCCCACTCGTTCGTGATCGCCACCAGCGGGCCGCGCGGCGACTCCGGCGGGTACGGCTCCGCGTCGCCCCACCGCGGGTAGTCGTAGCCGAGCCGCCGCCTGGCCAGCTTCTCCAGCAGCAGCGCCGAGACGTGCCCGCCGCCGTTGTAGCGCACGTCCACGATGAGCGCGTGCCGGTCGTACTCGGCCAGGAAACCCCGGTGGAACTCCCCGAACCCCTCGGCCCCCATGTCGGGCACGTGCAGGTAGCCCACCCGGCCGCCGGAGCGCTCGTGGCAGCGGGCCCTGTTGAGGTTCACCCAGTCGCGGTAGCGGGCCGGGCGCTCGTCGGCGAGCGCGCGTACGGTGGCCGTGAACACCCGCTCGCCGCGCCGCAGCGTCAGCTCGACCTCCTCGCCGGCCTGGTTGACCAACCGCTCGTTCGGGGTGGCCGCGGTGCCGATCGGCGCGCCGTTGATCGCCAGCACCGCGTCGCCCGGCCGTACGTCTAGGCCGAGCCGGTTCAGCGGCGAGGTGGCCTGCGGGTCCCACCGGTCGCCGGTCACGATCGAGCGGATGTGGTAGACGCCGTCCCGGTGGTCCCAGTCCACGCCCAGCTTGCCCTGGCTGTAGTCGGGGCCTGGGCGGTACTCGCCGCCGCTCTCGAAGGCGTGGCTGGTGGCCAGCTCGCCGTGCAGCTCCCACAGCAGGTCGGAGAACTCGCCGCGGGTGGTGACCCGGTCGACCAGCGGCTGGTAGCGGTCGTAGACGGCCGCCCAGTCCACGCCCGCCATGTCCTCGGTCCAGAAGTTCTCCAGCTGCAGCCGCCACGCCTCGCGGAACATCTGCCGCCACTCCGCCTCAGGGCAGACCGGCACCTTGACCCGCGACAGGTCGATCCAGCCGCTGTCGCGCCCCGGCCTGTCGCCGTCGCCCGGCACCTCGCCGGCCTTGACCACGCGGAGCCGGTCGTCCGCGCGGTACAGCAGCGTGCGGTGGTCGCGGCCCAGCTCGAACGCCGTGACGCCCTCGGCGAACGTCTCGTTCTCGCCCTTGGCGAAGTCGAACAGGTGCAGCGTGCCGTCGCCCTCCAAGGGGCTGGTGAGCAGCAGCGCCTTGTCCTTGTGCAGCCCGGCCACCTGCTCATAGCGGCCCTCCGGGAGCGGGAACGCGGTCACCCGGCCGGCCAGCCCGTCCAGGTCCACCCGCAGCGGCTCCTCGTGCTCCTCCTCTTCGTCGTCCTCGTCGTCCTTGTCCGTCAGCGGGTGCCGCCGGGGGACGAACGGGTCGGGCACGTCCGCGCGCAGCGCCACCGCGTACGGCCGGGTGCCCAGCGGGAAACCCAGGTCGAACTGGAGCTGGTCGTAGACCGGCGAGAAGACGCGCTGCCCGACGAAGTACAGGTAGCGGCCATCCGGGTCGAAGGCCGGCATCGAGTCCTTCAGCACCGGCTCGCTGGCCTGCACCGTCCGGCCGGTCTCCGGGTGGTGCAGCTTGATCGCGGTGGTCTGGGCGTTGAGCGGGCTCGCGTACGCCAGCCACCGCCCGTCCGGCGACCAGGCGGGATCCTCCGGCGCGCCGTGCGGGTTGGCCTCCACCAGCACCGACCGGCCCTGGGACAGGTCGAGCAGATACAGCTCGTGGCGGTGGTTGACGATCGCCACCCGGTCGTGCGCCGGGTCGGGCACCAGCTCGTTGATCCGCCCCAGCCGCGCCACCTCGACCCCCGCCCTCGCGTCCGCCCTCGCACCCGCCCCCGCCCCCGCACCCGCGTCCGCCCCCGCACCCGCGTCCGCCCTCGCACCCGCCCCCACATCCGCGTCCGCTCCTGCGTCCGCCTTCGCCTCCCGGCCGGCGCTCGCGCCGGCGTCGGCCGGCTCCAGGACGACCAGGCGCTCCTCGTCGCCGTCGTCGCTGGCCGCCGCGATGAGCCTGACGCCGTCGTTCAGCCAGGTCAGGAAGCGGTAGCGGACCCCGTCGGTGCAGCCGTGCCGCCGCACGGGGCCCTCCCAGTTCCCCATCGCGTACGCCTTGCCGCGCGTCGTGAGCGCCACCGCGCTGCCGTCGGGGGCGAGGGTGGCGCTGTCGAGGAACTCGGCGGCGTCCACGAACCTGCGGTTGCGCTGCGTCCTGGAGCTGGCCAGCCGCACCTCCAGCCGGCGCGCGGGCTCGCCCGGCTCCAGCAGGTACAGGTCGGCGCCGGCGTGGTAGACCAGGCGATGCCCGTCGCCCGACAGGTTACGGGCGTAATAGTCGTCGTGATGGGTGTGCTTGCGCAGATCGTCACCGTCGGGGGTGCACGAGTAGACGTTGCCGACGCCCTCGTGGTCGGAGATGAAGCACACCCGGCCGTCGCTCCAGCAGGGCGAGGCCAGGTTGCCGGGCAGCCGGATCAGGCGGCGGAACTCGCCGTCGCCGCGCGGGTCGATCCACAGATCGCCGACCGTGCCGCCGCGGTAGCGCTTCCAGCGGGCGGGGTCGGCGGTGTTGCGGCCCAGCACGATCATGCCGCCCGGCGCGTACGCGATGGAGTTCGCCGGCCCGTACGGCAGCCGCTCCGGCACCCCGCCTGGCGCCACCCGGTGCAGCCACTTGCGTCCCTCGAAGGGCTGGCCCTGGTCGCTGGCGTACAGGATGCGGCCGTCCAGGTCCCAGCCGGTCACCGTGCAGCGGGCGCCGTGGAAGGTCACCCTGCGGGCCGCGCCGCCGCCGGCCGGCATCACGTACACCTCTTCAGGACCCTCCTCGCGTCCCACGAACGCGAGCTGGTCGCCGCGCGGGGAGATGCGCGGGTAGCCGGCCTCGGCCAGCCCCGCGGTCAGCCGGAACGCCCGTCCGCCCTGGGCGGAGACCATCCACAGGTCGTCCTCGGCGGCGAACACCACCACGTCCTGGAACACGGCGGGGAAGCGCAGGTAAGCCGACATGAGCGCAGCTCCACAGTCGATCGGACGGTCGAGGCCCCCCGCCTCGGCCGTCCGATCAGCTCACCGGACGGGCAGCCTGGGAGGGCTGCCCGGAAGGTCACTCTTCGCCGGTCGGCTTGGTGCCTTCCCGCTTGGTCTCCTTGGCCTGCCGGCTGGTCTTGATGGCCTGCTTCTTGGACTTGCCGGACTTGGCCGCGGGTTTCTTCTTCGTGTCAGCCATGGAGATCATCCCCCCTGTACGGACGTGATGCACCTGATTGGTACACCAAGCCCCTTAATACCCATCGAACGACGAAACCCGACATGCCTCTTATGTACTCTTCGTAACCCCTTAGCTACTCGGGCATGCGGCTCTCGAAGTCGCTCACCGACGTCCGTCAGCGGCCGCTCGCGACCCCTTGGCGTACCGGCCGGTCGCCGGACGCCTCCGACCACCACACCCCCTCGCCGTGCGACAACCCGGGCAGCCGCCGCTCGAAGACGTGCACCGCCGCCGCCGGGATCTCCCCGCCCAGCACCCACGTGTCCGCGCGCCGCGCCGTGTCGCGCAGCTCGCCGCCCAGCGCCGCGAGCTGCGCCGTCACCGGGCCGAACGTCTCCAGCGGCACCTCCACCTCGAACCGGTGGCACGGCTCGTGCACGATCGTGCCCGCCCGGCGCAGCGCCCGCGCCAGCACGATCCGGGTACGGGCACGGAAGTCGGCGGCCACGGTCACCGGCGCGCTGTAGCCGGTCCTGGTCAGCGTCACCGTCACGTCGGTCACCGGCCAGCCGTGCGGCCCCTCGTGCAGCGCCGCGCGCACGCTCTCCTCGATCGCCCGGTGGAAGGCCAGCGGCAGCGACCCGAGCGCCACCTCCAGCCGGTAGCCAACCCCCGAGCCGCGCGGCGCCGGGTCCACCCGCAGCCCCACCGTCGCCATGTGCTCGTTGGGCCCGTGGCGCTGGATTTCCGCCAGCGCCTCGCCGGTGCCCGCGGGCCGCTCGAAGTAGACGGGGTGGCTCGGCTCGAACACCGCCTCCACGCCGTACTCCCTGGCCAGGGTCTCGCCGATGACCTCCTTCTGCACCTCGCCGTACAGCAGGACCGAGGTCTCGCCGCCCGCCACCGTGCGCGTGCCGATCAGCGGGTCCTGTTCGGCCAGCGCGAGCAGCGCCGCGTGCACGCGCGGCTCCTCGCCCGGCACGCGTGCCCTGACCACCGTCTCCAGGCTCGGCGGGGTGAAGTGGGCCCGCCCCGCGGGCCCGGGCCCGCCCAGGTGGTCGCCGACCCGGAGTTCGGGCACGCCCCAGACCTTGACGATGTCGCCCGCCAGCGCCGTGCGCCGCTGCGGCGCGCCCGCCACGGCGAGCGCGGTCACCCGCCCGTCGTAGGCGTGCGTCCCGTCCCGGTAGAAGCCGATCTTCTCGCGGGTGCGCAGCACGCCCTCGCGCACCCGTACGTACGCCGCCTTCTCCCCGGACGGGCCCCGCTCGACCGCGAACACGCAACCGCTCGGCCGCCCGCCCCCGGCGGCCTGGGGTACGGCGGGTAGCAGCTCGGCGATGCCGTCGAGCAACTCGGGCACGCCCTGCCCGGTGATCGCCGAGCCGAACAGCACCGGATACGCCTCACCGGCGCCGCACTGGCGGGCCAGCGCCGCGCGTACCTGCTCGGCGCCCGGCTCACCACCCTCGACCAGCAGCTCCAGCAGGTCGTCGTCGCGTTCTGCGAGCACCTCGGCGGCCGGCCGAACTGAGGGGAGCGGCCGGGTGACGGCCGCACGCCCGCCGATGCCCTCGACGGTGGTGATCGGCACGCAGGACGGCGACAACCGCCGCCGCATCTCGGCCAGCAGCTCGTGCTCGCGCGCGCCGGCCCGGTCGATCTTGTTGACGAAGATCAGCGTCGGCAGCCGCAGCCTGCGCAGGGTCTTCATGAGGACCCGGGTGTGCGGCTGCACCCCTTCGACGGCCGACAGCACCAGCACGGCGCCGTCCAGCACGCCGAGCGCCCGCTCGACCTCGGCCACGAAGTCGGCGTGCCCCGGCGTGTCCACGACGTTGACCCGCAGGTCGCCGAGGGTGAAGGAGGCGACGGCGGCGCGGATGGTGATGCCGCGGCGCCGCTCGATCTCGCCGGTGTCGGTCTGGGTGCTGCCGGTGTCGACGCTGCCGAGCCGGTCGATGACGCCGGTCTCGAACAGCAGCCGCTCAGTCAGGCTGGTCTTGCCCGCATCCACGTGTGCGAGGATGCCGATGTTCAGGATGTGCACGGTTGAGGAACCCTCGGGAAACTCTCGAGCCAACAGGGCGCTGGGAGACTCCGAGGCACCTCATTCCGAACTCCTGATCTTCGACGTCGGGGCGCCCGCCATCCTGCCATCCGCCGGACGGCCGCCGCCAACCCTTTTCCCGGCTACAGCAGGCGGAGCTGCTCGGGCTCGGGCGGCTCAGGGGGAGTGGCAGGACGGGCCGGAGGGAGGCGGCGGGCCACGGCGGGGGTGGCGCGCCCGACGCCGTGGCGCCGGGCCAGCTCTTTCACCATGCCGACGACCCGCTGCTGGTACGCCTTCGGCGCGTAGGAGCCGCGGCCGTAGAGCTCCAGGTAGCGCGGCACCAGCCGCGGGTGCTCGCGAGACAGCCACGAAAGCCACCACTCCCGCGCGCCAGGACGCAGATGCAGCACTATGGGCGAGATGTGGGTGGCGCCGGCGGCGGCGATCTCCTTGACCGTGCGGTCGAGCTGGGCGGGCGAGTCGGTGAGGTAGGGGAGGATCGGGGCCATCAGGACCCCGCACGCGATGCCGTTGTCGTTGAGCGTGGCGCACGTCTCCAGCCGCCGGCCCGGGTGCGGCGTGCCCGGCTCGACCGCGCGCCACATCTCCGGATCGACGAACCCCACCGACACGTCGGCGCCCACCTCGGTCACCTCAGCGGCCTCGGTGAGCAGGTCGAGGTCGCGCAGGATCAGGGTGCCCTTGGTGAGGATGGAGAACGGGTTGGCGGCGTCGCGCAGCGCGGCGAGGATGCCGCGCATCAGCTTGTAGCGGCCCTCGGCGCGCTGGTAGCAGTCGACGTTGGTGCCCATGGCGATGTGATGGCCGCCCCAGCGCGGTGCGGCCAGCTCTTTGCGGGCCAGCTCGGCGGCGTTGACCTTGACCACGATCTTCGAGTCGAAGTCCGCCCCGGCATCGAAATCTAGATATTCGTGTGTTTTTCGGGCAAAACAGTAAATACAGCGGTGGGTGCACCCGCGATAGGGGTTGATCGTGTACTCGAACGGCACCCGGCTCGCGGCAGGCACGCGATTGACGATGGATCGGGCCTGAATCTCGTAGAAGGTCATGCCGCGGAACTCAGGCGTGTCGAACGTTCGGGTGACCGCGCCGCGAGCGAACAGCGGCACGGCCGGATCGTCCCGGCCGGGCTCGGCCAGGCGCAGGTTGTCCCAGCGCATCCCATGATTAGAACAAGTATTCGAGCTTGATCGCAAACTGAAAGACGTCGCAATTACATGGTCAGCTTGGGGCTAATGATCTTCATGGTTGGGCAGAAAGACGCCACGGAGCTTGCGTTCGGGAGGTGCACCTATGGCCTGGTCGCAGGACGAGGAGCGGATGCTGGCCCAGATCGAGCAGCACCTCGTCGACGACGATCCGAGACTTGTGGCACGGCTTGAGTCGTTCAACGAGCGGGTTCGTCGCAGCGAGGCGAGGTCCACGGGGCAATCGGGTCCCAAGCACAGGCCGCGCCGCTCGACGGTCATCATTCTGATCAGCTGGGTGTTGATCGCCACCTTGGTCGCCACATTGCTGATCATGGTTCTCCGCCACGAAGCCGCCGCCGCCATGGCTCTGTCCACCATGTTCTGAGCCCTGGCCGCAGACGGCCCACACGAAGGTCTCCGGCGTCGAGCCTCCGTGCTCGTCGCCTCTTCTTGTGCGCTTCCGGCGATCACGGGATGGGGTCTGCCCGGAACGGTCGCCTTATCACGCGCTGCGGCGGAGATTTCGCCTCAGCCGGCGACGCGGACCGTGGGCTCGTGGCGGACGGGGAAGTTGACCGAGGCGGCGATGAAGCAGGCCTTGGCGGCGTCGGCGTGCAGGGCGATCGCCGTCTCCACCATCTCCGGCGCCGCCACCGTCACCACCGGCCGCAGGACGACCTCCGTGAAGCGGCCGCCCTCCGCGGTCTCGGCCATGACGCCCTCGGCGGTGTCGGCGTAGCCGGTCACGATGACCTTGGCGACGCTGCACTTGTGCAGGTACCAGAGCATGTGGCACTGCGACAGCGAGCCCACCAGCAGTTGCTCGGGGTTCCACCGCGCCGGGTCGCCACGGAAGGACGGGTCCGCGCTGCCCAGGATGACACCGGGGCCTTCGGCGGACAGTTCGTGCTCGCGGCCGTAGTCGCGGTAGCCGCTGGTGCCGGTGCCCTTGTCGCCGGTCCAGGTCACGACGGTCTCGTAGCGGTGGCGGCGGCTCATCGGTGTTCGTCTCGCTCTCGCTCGGGGTGCCTCAGGACTCAGGACTCAGGACTCAGGACGAACGTATCGAACCGCGCGCACAGGCCGACGCGGGCCCTTGTCCATCGAATACTCGCGTGCGTATACTCGCAGACGAGTATTCGGCGGCGAGGAGCGCATCATGGCCAGGCGGCGACCGGTGACGAACCTGATGGCGCTGGCCGTGCTCACCGTGGTCGGCCGGCGCCCCATGCATCCGTACGAGATGGCCTCCGTCCTGCGCGCCAGGGACAAGGACCAGGACATGCCCATCAAGTGGGGCTCGCTCTACACCGTCGTCCGCAACCTGCACAAACACGGCTTCCTTGAGGCGGTGGAGAGCGGGCGGCAGGGCGCGCGGCCCGAGCGGACCGTCTACCGCATCACCGACGCCGGCCGCCACGAGGCCGCCGACTGGACGCGCGAGCTGCTGTCCACGCCCGAGAGGGAGCCGACGGCGTTCGAGGCCGGCCTGTCCGTGATGGGCGGGCTCGGTCCCGACGAGGTCGGCGCGCTGCTGCGGGAGCGGCAGGCGCGGCTGGAGGAGCAGATCGAGGCCGACCGGCGGGCGCTGGAGGCGGAGCGGGCCGAGCTGCCGCGCCTCTTCGTCGTCGAGTCGGAGTACGCGCTGGCGATGCGCGAGGCCCAGGCCGCCTGGGTGCGTTCGCTGGTGGCGGAGCTGGACGGGGGCACGTTCTCCGGGGTCGAGGAGTGGCGGGCCTTCCACCGTACGGGCGACCTGCCGGACGGGCTGGAGGACCTGGCCGCCAGAGGCACGCAGGACGACTGACCGGACAGGCCCGGCGGCGGTGCTGCAACACCGCCGCCGGGCGGATCTCGCACCCGAAGCGGAGCCCCGGCCACGAGATGGCATCGACAACGATAGCCGGGCTCCCCTTCACCGACCGATGAGGGAGCTCTCATGATCATGACCACCACAGGCGCTGTGACGTCCGACGACGGCGCGACGATCGGCTACCACCAGGTCGGCCGCGGCCCAGGGCTGGTGATCCTGCACGGCGCCATGCAGACCGGCCGCAGCCAGCTCGACCTCGCGCAGGCCCTGTCGGCCGACTTCACCTGCTACCTGCCCGACCGGCGCGGCAGGGGCTCCAGCGGCCCCGTCGGCACCGCGTACGGGCTGGAGCGGGAGGTGGCCGACCTCGCGGCGCTCATCGAGGCCACCGGCGCCCGCTACGTCGCGGGCGTCAGCTCAGGGGCGATCATCACGCTGCGCACCCTGCTCGTCCGGCCCGACCTGCACGGGGCCGTCGTCTTCGAGCCGCCGCTGCTCCCCGACGGCGCCGCCCTGGACGTCCACCTGAGCCGCCTCGACCAGGAGCTCATCGCGGGGAACATCCCTGCCGCACTGGTCACCGGCATGAAGGCGGCCGAGCTCGGCCCGCCCGTCTTCAACCTGGTGCCGCGCAAGCTGCTGGAGCTGCTCACCCGCAGGATGCTGAAAGGCCCTGGCGCGACGTTCGCCGAGCTGGCGCCCACCCTGCGCCAGGACCTCCAGCTCGCCAGGGAGGCGGCGGGCGACCTGGAGATGTACCGGGCCGTGCGGCAGGAGGTGCTGCTGCTCGGCGGCACCAGGACCCGCCCCTACCTGCGCGCGGCCCTCGCCGGCATCGAGGAGGTGCTGCCGCACGCCACCAAGGTGCTCATGGAGGGCCTCGATCACGGCGCCACCTCCAACACCGCCGACCGCGGCCGCCCCGACCGCGCGGCCGAGGAGATCCACCGCTTCCTCAAGGATCGGTGACGAGCCGGCCGATCAGTAGTTCTTCAGGAACGTGGCGGCGACCGGGGCGGCGACCGCGCCGCCACCGCCCCCGCCCTCGACGACCACCGCGAACGCCACGTCGCCCTTGAACCCCATGAACCAGGCGTGCGACTCCAGCTTCTCGCCGGTGCCGAACTCGGCCGTGCCGGTCTTGCCGTGGGTGCCCGCGGGCAGGCCGGCCGAGCGGGCGGTGCCCTTGGTCACCACGGCCGACATCATCTGGTGCATCCCCGCCTTCACCTTGGCGGGCAGCTCGCGCTCCGACAGCTTCTGCTTCATCGACGGCACCAGCGTCGGCGGGCGCCAGGTGCCGTCGGCGATGGCGGCGGCGACCGAGGCCATCGACAGCGGGCTCGCGGTGATCCTGGCCTGCCCGAACGACTCCGCCGCCAGCTCGGCGTCGGACTGCGCCTTGGGGAAGCTGGCCTTCGTGGCCGGCACGCCGATGGTCAGCGGCTGGTTGAAGCCGACGTCCTGGGCCGCGTCGAGCAGCTTCGCGGCCCCCAGCTTCGACTGCGCGAGCGGCGCGAACGTGGTGTTGCACGAGTGGGCGAAGGAGTCGAGGAACGAGATGGAGCCGAACTCCTCCTTGTCGGAGTTGCGGACCTTCAGGCCGCCGACGGTGGCGTACATGGGGCAGGTGACCTTGTCCTGCGGCGACATGCCGACGGCGAGCAGCCCGATCGCGGTCACCGCCTTGAACGTCGAGCCGGGCGGGTAGCGGCCGTCGAGCGCCCGGTTGAACCCGCCCACGTTGTTGACCACGGCCAGGATCTCGCCGGTCGACGCCTTGATCGCGACCAGCGAGGTGGGCTTCTTCATGTCCTTGACCGCCGTCACCGCGGCGGCCTGGGCGCGCGGGTCGAGGCTGGTCCGCACGGGCTCGCCCTCGGCGCCCTCGATGGTCTTCAGCGTCTTGTCGCCGAGCTTGATCTCGGTCGTGGGCGTGCCGGCCAGCTGCTTCTGGAACGTCGCCTGCAGCCCGTGGCTCCCGACCGCCTGGCCGACCTTGTAGGACGAGCCGAGCTTGGCGACGTCCTTCTTGGTCGCCTTGACCAGGTAGCCCACGAGCTGCTGCACCGACCCGCCGACCGTGCCGTCGTCGATGCGCGAGCCCTCGGCGTCGGTGATCGCGGCGCGCTCGGGCCAGCGGGTCTTCAGCGAGAACCCGGCGCCGGAGGTCAGCGACGGATGCAGCGTGGCGGGCTTCCAGTCGACCTTCCACGTACGGTCGGCCACCACCAGGTCGATCTTGCCCTCGTAGGTCCACTCACCGATGTTCTTCAGCTCGAGCTTGGCGGTGTAGGGGACGCTGGCCCGGCCGTCGCCCTCGGTGACCCGGCCCAGCTCGATCGCGGTGGACTCGACGGCGAGCGCGCTGCGCTGCTGGTCGTAGGCGGTGAGCGGCTGCGCCTTGGCCAGCTCTTTCGTCATCGCGCCCTTGTCGCCGGCCTGCCACGCCGCAACGAACCGCTGCGCGGTCTCGGCCGGCGTGCCGCGGGTGTGCAGCACGTAGTAGGCGCCCCCGGCCGCGGCCCCCACCGCGAGCACCGACGCCACGGACACGATCGCGATGGTACGGCCCCGCGCCACTGATCAGCCCCCTGCTCCTCGACGACAGCTTCCGAGACTAGCGGGAGCTCCCAATCAGGACATACCATTCTCAGCTTTGACGCTGGCCGCGTACTTCGGGACGTACTCCTGGCCGGAGAGCTTCTGGATGGCGGCCATGATCTCGTCGGTGACCCGGCGCCGGTCCTGCGCCTTGGTGTGGTCGCCGGTGAAGCGCAGGGGAGCGCCGATGGCGATGCCGATGGGCGCGGGCCGCGGCACCTTCGCGCCCAGCGGCATGACCTTCTCGGTGCCGCTGAGCGCCACGGGCAGCACCGGGGCGCCGGTGCGCAGCGCCAGCCAGGCCACGCCGATCTTGCCGCGGTAGAGGCGGCCGTCGGGGGAGCGGGTGCCCTCGGGGTGGATGCCGAACAGCTCGCCCCGCTCCAGCAGCGCGGCGGCCTCCTCCAGCATGGCCTGCGCGGCGTGCGCGCTCTCGCGGTCGATCGGCAGGCTGCGGCCCAGACGCATGAAGAAGCCCGAGACGGGGTTGCCGGAGAAGTATTCGTTCTTGGCCGTGAACGTCACGTGCCGTGGCAGCAGCGCGGGCAGCAGGAACGAGTCGAGCACCGACAGGTGGTTGGCGGCCAGGATCGCCGGTCCGGTGCGCGGCACGTGGGCGGCGCCCGAGATGTGCGGACGGCACATCGCAGTGACGAGTGGCGTCGAGGCGAACTTGGCCACGTGGTAAAGCAACGAGCTCTCCTGATGATCGGCTGACGGCCACCCCACAATAAAGCAGGCGCCCCGCGGGTGTGCGGGGCGCCTGTGAAAGCTGTTAGGCCGATGTGGCGGTCGCCTCCTCGGCGAGGTGCACAACACGGCTCCAGCCGAACGGTATTCCGTGAAGGCGGTAATTTGCGGCCCGGGGGACACAAACCACATCGGCAATCTTGAGTTAAGCACACCAGGGGGCCCTAAAGGTAATCGTGGTGCGCTCTTGGGTCCCTGTTGGGAGGGGTTCCCGAGGGCCTGACCAGGCACTCCGTACCGTCCTGAATCACCCGGAATCGGGCTGTGTGCGAAGATCGGTCAGGTGCGGGTCCAGCGAGGCTGGGCGACGTCGAAGACGCGCTGCTCACGGCCCCGCAGCGCCACCTCGGCGAACTGCCACAAGATGGCCCCCGTGGGCGCGTGGATCACGATGGACGGCCCCAGTGGCATCTGCAGCAGGTCGCCCCGCCAGCGCGGCACCCCCGGCGCGAGAAACCGCTCCAAGGGGACGGCGTGCACCGACGCCACCTCCCGCGGATCGCCCACCGGCTCCTGCCGCCCGCCGAACGCCACCACCGGCGTGATCACGAACCCCGAGTCGGTGACGAAGTCGTCGAGCAGCCCCGCCACCTCGACCCCCGAGACGCCGGTCTCCTCGCCCAGCTCGCGCAGCGCCGCCGCCTCCGGCCGCTCACCGTCGTCGGCCCGCCCGCCGGGCAGCGCCCACTGGCCGGCGTTGCGCCCGGCCGCCGCACGGCGGATCACCACGACGTACGGGCTGCGGCGGGCGTCCTCCAGCACGCACACCGTGACCCCGGCCCTGCGCAGCCCGTCGGCGACCGGGACCTCCCGCCGCCTGAAGGCGGCCAGCCGGGCCGTGACCTGCGGACGCAGCTCGTCGATGGGCGGAAGCATCCGTCAAGGATCTCACGCCTTTCTACGCTTGAACCGGGTCAGGTGGTGGTCATCAGGATGCCGAGCAGGGTGCCGATCAGCATGGCCGCGCCCGCCGCGGTGGCGGCCCACCGGCCGAGCGGCTCGCCGCGGGTGTGCCCGACGATGCCGAGCACCACCCCGGCCAGCCCGAACAGGATGGGGATGAACAGCAGGGCCATGGCCGCACAGGCGAACCCGATGATGGACAGCAGCTGGTCGCCGGCGCGGGGCTGGGCGTCCGGGGGAGTGCGCGGGACGCCGTCGGGCGGGTCATGAGGTGAGGTCAAATGCCGGCTCTTCTCAAGGAGGCGGTGACGGTTCGTTCGTTCCCGGCATCCGCCCATCTCAAGCCGTGAGTTGCGGAGGGAGCGGGCGGGCGTGCAGGACGTCGAGGCGGGAGACGGCGCGGGTGAGCGCCACGTACAGGCGGTTGAGCCCGCGCCGCTCGGCCTCGGCGATGGCGGCCGGCTCCGCGACGACGACGTGGTCGTACTCCAGGCCCTTGCACAGCGTGGCGGGCATGACGCTGAGGCGCTCGCCCACGTCGAGCCCCTCGTCCCTGAGCGCGGCGGTGAGGGCGGGGACGTCGGCGTCGGCGGCGATGACCCCGATCGACCCCTCGAACGTCATGGCCTCGCGCACCGCCGCGGCCACCCCCTTGCCCAGGCCGGTGACGGGGGTGACGCGCAGCCGCCCGTCCGACCGGTACGAGCGCGTCTCGGGCACCCGCACCTCCAGGGCGGCCAGCAGCCTGTTGGCGAGGTTCACCACGGCGGCCGGCACCCGGAAGCCGGTGGTCAGCGCGACGACCTGGCCGTCCGGCTTGCCGAGATGGGCCAGGCGGTCCTCCCACGAGGTGGCCGCCCACGGGGTGGTGCCCTGGGCCAGGTCGCCCAGCACGGTGAGCGAGCCGTGCTCGCTGCGCCTGGCGACGGCCCTGCACTCCATCGGCGACAGGTCCTGGGCCTCGTCCACGATGACGTGGCCGTAGCCGCGCGGCCGGTCGATGAGGCCGGCGATCTCGTCGAGCAGCACGAGGTCGGCCGCCGACCACGTCGCGGTCTTCACGCTCCGGGGCGGCCTGGCCCAGGTGAGCGCCTCGCGTTCGGCGTCGGTGAGCAGGCCGCGGGCGGGATCGGGGGCGTCGCCGGTGGGGCCGCGCAGGACCTCGTACAGGACCTGGACGGGTTTGACGGCCGGCCAGACGGTGTCGAGCCAGGCCGTGACGGCGCGGCCGATCCTGCGCAGCCAGGCGGCGTTCGGGGTGGCGCCGCGCGACTCGGCCTGCCGGCGGACGGCCTCGACGACGCGGGCGCGCACGCGTTCGCGGCCGACCGCGTACGGCAGGGACGCGCGGCGGGTGTCGTCCACGATGCGGCGCAGCTCGTCCTCGTAGACCCGCCAGCGGTAGGAGCCGTCGGGGACGGCGACCGGCTCGACCGGCTTGCCGATGCGCCCGTAGAGGGCTTTGCGCAGCACCTCGGCCATGCGGGCGTCGTGCTTGACGGCGGCCGTGGCGGGGGCGTCGGCGGCGGTGACGGGGACGGCGGCGAGCAGCCGTTCGAGGGTGGTCTGCTCGACGTCCATCTCGCCGAGCGCGGGCAGGACGGCGGAGATGTAGCCGAGGAAGGCGCGGTTGGGGCCGAGGACGAGCACGCCCGACCGTTCGAGCCTGCGGCGGTGGGCGTAGAGCAGGTACGCGGCGCGGTGCAGGCCGACGGCGGTCTTGCCGGTGCCCGGCGCGCCCTGGACGCACAGCGAGGTGTCGAGGTCGGCGCGGACGAGGTCGTCCTGCTCCGGCTGGATGGTGGCGACGATGTCGCGCATGGGGCCGACGCGGGGGCGTTCGATCTCGGCGGCGAGGATCCTGCTCTCGCCCTCCTCGCCCTGGCCGAGCCGCTCGTCCTCGAAGCTCGTCAGGGTGGTGCCGGACCAGCCGAAGCGGCGGCGTACGGCGACGCCCTGCGGGTCGCGGGCGCTTGCCCGGTAGAAGGCCCGCGCGACCGGCGCGCGCCAGTCGACCACCACGGGCGTCCCGCCGTGCTCGCCCGCGATGTGCCGGCGGCCGATGTGGTACGCGCGTCCGCGATGCTCGCCTGAGTCATGGCCGAAGTCGAGCCGGCCGAAGAACGGCGGGCCGTCGGGCGCCTCGCTCAGTTCCTTGGCCAGGCTCTTGAGGTGGCGTCCCAGCCGTTCTGCGCTGTAGCGGTCGCCGGCCACGGTCTCGCCGACGATGACGTTGTCCCGCGCGTCCTGGAGCATCCTGCGCAGGCCGTCCTTGCAGCGTTCGACGTACGCGCGCTCCTCGTCGAGCGTCGCCATCACACCTCCCAAAGTGTTAACTCGGTTAAGAGATTAACCAGGTTAACACTTTGCTAGGGTGGGCTTCATGACGGGACTGCGGGAGCTGCAGCGGCAGCGGGTGCGCGAGGCCATTTCCTCGGCCGCCATCACGCTCTTCCTGGAGCGCGGCTTCGACGAGGTGCCCGTGGCGGAGGTCGCGGCGGCGGCGGGGGTGTCCAAGCCGACGCTTTTCAAGTACTTCCCGACCAAGGAGGACCTGGTCCTGCACCGCATCGCCGACCATCTGGGGGAGTCGGCGCGCGTGGTGCGCGAGCGGGCCTCGGGGGAGTCGCCCGTGCGGGCGCTGCGCCGGCACTTCCTCGACGGGCTGGCCAGGCGTGATCCCGTGACGGGGCTCAACGACGAGCCCGAGGTGGTGGCGTACCACCGGATGGTCTTCTTCACCGCGCCCGGCCTGCTGGCCCGGCTGCACCGGCACATGGCGCGCGACGAGGAGCTGCTCGCCGAGGCGCTGGCCGAGACCTCCGACGAGCTGACCGCGACCCTGCTGGCCGGGCTGCTGGTGTCCACTCAGCGGGTGCTGGCGCGGCGCAACTGGGCGATGCTGGCCGACGGCCGGCCGGTGGCCGAGGTGGAGGCCGAGGCGGTGCGGGCGGCCGAGCGCGCCTTCGGCCTGTTGCCCGTGTGATCGCCGAGAGCTTACTCGCGCGATGCCCGACAGCGGCGACGTTTAAGCAGGTGAGAGGGGGTGTAGTTGATATTCTGACAACCTCTTTACTGATTGCAAACATCTGCAATTCGGGACATTCGCGGGGTTGTCCGGCACTCGGAGGGAGTGAGGGTGAGCGGTTCTTTCGCGCGCCAATGCAGTCACAGAATCGATCGGATCGGTAACTCAACGTGATGGCCGAGCCTGAGGGCGGCGGCCGCACCGCGCGATCCCGCCGCCTGTCCGCCGGACTGTTCGGCCGCATGCGGTCCGTGCTGCCGCACCGGCCTGCCGGGTTGTTCGGGCGCGTGCGTGTGGGGGCTCGCCGCCGGCCTGGCGGGCTGGTCGGGCGCATGCTGGCGTATTGCGGGGAATCCGCGGTGGTTCGGCGCGTTTGGAGGTTGTTGCCGCGGCGTGGCGATCTGGCGGAGATGCGGCGTAATCCGCGTACCGACCTGATGGCCGGGTTGACCGTGGCCGTCGTGGCACTGCCGCTCGCGCTCGGGTTCGGGGTCTCCTCCGGGCTGGGCGCCGCCTCGGGGCTGGCCACGGCCGTGGTCGCCGGGGCGCTGGCCGCGCTGTTCGGCGGGTCCGCGGTGCAGGTGTCGGGGGCGAGCGGCGCGATGACCGTCATCCTCATGCCGATCATGAGCGCTCACGGCGCCACCGGCGTGTTCACCGTCGGCCTGCTGGCCGGTCTGCTGCTCCTCGGGCTCGCCCTGGCCGGGGCCGGTCGCCACGTGGCCATGGTTCCCGCTCCCGTCGTCGCGGGATTCACCGTCGGCATGGCGTGCGTGATCGCGTTGCAGCAGCTTCCGCACGCGCTCGGCGTGCCCGCGTACGACAGCGACAAGGTGGCCGTGATCGCCTGGCACGCCGTCGCCGGCTTCCTCGCCACGCCGCACTGGTGGGCATTCGGCACCACGCTCGCCGTCGCCGTCGCCCTGCTGGCCGGGGCCGCGCTGCGGCCCGCCGTGCCGTTCTCGCTGGTCGCCGTGGCCGCCGTCACCATCGTCGCCGACCTGGCCGGGCTGCCGCTGGCCCGCATCGGCGCCCTGCCCGCCGGGCTGCCGGTGCCCGCGCTCGGCTTCCTCGACCTGGCCGCGTTGCCGTCCCTGCTCGCGCCCGCCGTCGCCGTCGCCGCGCTGGCGGCGCTGGAGTCGCTGCTGTCGGCGACCGTCGCCGACGGCATGACCGGGCGCACCCGCCACGACCCCGACCGCGAGCTGTTCGGCCAGGGCGTCGCCAACCTCGTCGCCCCGATGTTCGGCGGCATGCCGGGCACCGGCGCCACCGTGCGCACCGCCGTCAACGTGCGCTCGGGCGCCAGGTCGCGGCTGGCCGCGCTGGCCCACGCGCTCATCCTGGGCGCCCTGGTCTTCACCGCCGCCGGTCTGGTCGCCCGCATCCCGCTCGCCGCGCTGGCCGGGGTGCTGCTCGCCACGGCCGTCCGCATGATCGAGGTCGGCGCCGTACGCGCGATGGTCCGCTCCACCCGTGCCGACGCCGTGGTGCTCGTGCTCACCGCCGTGGCCACGCTGACCCTCGACACCGTGTGGGCCGTCATCCTCGGGCTGGTCGTGGCCGGGGCGCTGGCGTTGCGGGTCATCGCCGGGGACGTCCGCTTCGACCAGGAGCCGCTCCGCCACGACCTGCAGCCGCAGCACACCGTGGAGGAGCACGCCCTGCTGGCCGAGCACATCGTCACCTACCGCCTGGAGGGGCCGCTGTTCTTCGCCGCCGCCCATCGCTTCCTGCTGGAGGTGTCGGCGGTGACCGGCGTGTCGATGGTGGTGCTGCGCATGAGCCGGGTCACCACCATCGACGCCAGCGGCGCGCTCGTGCTCGGTGACGCCGTCGCCCGGCTGGAGCAGCGCGGCATCGCCGTGTACGTGTCCGGCATCCCCGACGGGCACCATCGGCCGCTCGAGGCGCTCGGTGTGATCGCCCGGCTGCACCAGGCGGGCCGCGTGTTCGCCACGACCGACGAGGCCCTCGCGGCCGCCCGCGAACGCCTCCACGCCACCGGCATCGTCCCCCGCCTGGCCGGCTGACCTCCCCACGCGGCCCGCGCCGGGACGGTGTCCGGCCGGCGTGGTCGGCGGGCGTCCTGGCGGCACGCGCACCCGGTTGCCCGCCGCCCAGGACGGCGCGCGGGGCGGGTCAGGCGGAGGACTGGTATCGGGTGGTGATGGCGGTGGCGCGGGTGTGGAGGGCGTCCCGTAGCCACTGCGGTTCCAGGGCCTCCGCGCCGGCCGCGAGCTGCCACAGCGCCCAGACGGCGTGCCTGCGGTCCTGGAAGGTCACCTCCAGCCGCAGCCAGCCGTCCTCGCCGGGTTCCTCGCCGCGTACGGACAGGGCGGTGCCCACCAGCTCCTCGCGCCGCTCGGGATGCACCCGTACGACCACGCCGACCTGGTCGTCACCATGCCGGAACCGGGTGCTGCGCTCCTGCCACGCCCGGTCCAGGTCCACCCGGTCGGGCCGCTGCGCGGGCTCGGCCAGCTCCTCGACGGCCAGCACCCGCGACAGCCGGTACGTACGGTCCTCGCCTGAGCGGGTCGCCAGCAGATAGCCCCGCCCGCGCACGGTGACCAGCCCGATCGGGTCCACCGTGCGCCACGACGGCTCCCGGTCGGGCGGCGCGTAGCGCAGACGCAGCCGTCGCCCGCCGAACACCGCCCGCAGCACCGTCGCCACCACCGCGTCAGGCACCTCGTCGGAGGGTTGACGGCGCGCGAGCAGGTCGGTCTCCGGCTCGATGAGCAGGCGTTCCGCCGCGCCCGCCGCGGTGTCGCGGTAGCTGTCGGGCAGCGCGTCCACCACCTTGAGCATCGCCGAGGCGAGCGCCGAGCCCAGCCCGAACGCCTGCGCGCCGCGCCGCGACCCGGCGACCAGCAGGGCCAGGGCCTCGTCATGATTCAGGCCGGTCAGCTCGGTACGGAAGCCGGGCAGCAGCGCGAAGCCGCCGTGCCGGCCGCGTTCGGCATAGACGGGGACGCCGGCGGCGGACAGCGCCTCGATGTCCCGCAGCACCGTACGCGTGGACACCTCCAGCTCGCGGGCCAGCGCGGCGGCGGACATCCGGCCGTGCTGCCGCAGCAGCAACACCAGGGAGACCAAGCGGTCGGCACGCACGCCGAAAACCCTACAGAGATACACGACACAAGATGTCGTGATTTGCCGGGAAGCTGATCACCGACGCGAACAACCGCGCCGGCGCTCACACGCGTCGGCCGATCTTGTAGAAGGAGCTGACTCCACGATGGAACGCACGGCGGTCAACCCGTGGCCGTGGTCGCTGAACCTGGGCTACAACCAGGGCGAGATCGTCTCGGGGGAGACCAGGACGCTGTACTGCTCCGGGCAGACCGCGATGGACGCCGACGGCAAGCCGCAGCACGCCGATGACATGGGCGCGCAGCTCGCGCTCAGCCTCGACAACCTGGAGGCGGTGCTCGCCGAGGCCGGCATGTCGCTGGCGGACGTCGTCCGGCTGAACGTCTACACCACCGACGTCGACCGCCTCTTCGAGCACTACGGCGTCCTGGCGGGCCGGCTCGGCGCGGCGGGCGTGGCACCGGCCACCACGATGCTCGGCGTGACCCGCCTGGCCCTCCCCGGCCTGCTGGTCGAACTGGAGGCCACCGCCGCCTCCTGACCCTCCCGCGCCCGCCCCGGCGGGCGCGCCTTCGACCGCCCCGAGCCACCCGACCCGTCCAGGGGGAAAGCGGCCGCGGCCGGGGCCCCGGTTCAGGCCAGGGGGCGGGGTTTGGGGAGGTTGAGGCGGTCGACGGCTTCGCGGCGGGTGCGCTCGGGGCGGCGGTCGTAGCGCGCCGTGGTGGCGGGGCTGGCGTGGCCGACCAGGGCCTGGGCGGTGGCGAGGTCGACGCCGGCGTCCAGCAGCTCGCCGATGAACGTGCGGCGGAAGTCGTGCGGCGTGCGGCGAGCCGCGCCGGCCGCCCCGAACCGGCGGGTCAGGATGTCGGAGATGCCCTGCCCGGTCAGCCCCACCGGCCGCCCGTCGCGCATCCGCAGCCGCCCGGCGGTGCTGATCGGGCTGAACAGCGCCCCCGGCGCGGTGCCGCGCACCGCCAGCCACCGCTCCACCAGCCCGATAGCGTCGGCGGTCAGGTAGACCAGGCGCTCCTTGTCGCGCTTGCCGCGCACCCGCAGCGAGCGCGCGCCAGGGTCGTAGTCGGCCAGCGACAGCCCGCCCAGCTCGGCGCGGCGGCACCCGGTCGAGTAGAGCACCGCGATCAGCGCCGCGTCGCGCTTGCCGGCCGGGGAGTCGTCGCACGCCGCCAGCGCCGCCCCCACCACCTCGGGCGGCACGTGGTGCCCGGCGGGCAGCCGGCTCTGACGTACCGGAGCCAGGTCGGAGGCGCGCGCCAGGTCCTCGGCGCTGGTCTGCCCGAGCCGCCACGCCTCCTTCAGCACCCGGCGCAGCGCCACCAGGTGCTTGTTGACGTAAGCGGCCGACCAGCCCTGATCGGTGAGCATCGTACGGATGCGCACGGTGTGCTCGTACCGCAGCAGATGCCACGGCTGGCCCGCGCCCGTGGCGTGCTCGTCGCCGGTCAGCATGCGGGCCAGCCGGTCGAGGCAGCCGCGCATCGTGCGGCGCGACTCGGGGCTGGTCAGGGAGTCGAGATAGACGTGGTAGGGGTCGCGCGCCGGCTCGACCGGCGGCGCCCCCGCGGCGGACAGGGCGGGCAGGCTCACCCGGACGATCTTAGAAGGGTCCGGTCAGCTCGCCCAGCTTGTCGGTCAGGCCGAGGTTAGCCGAATAGTCGACGGGCACCGCGATCACCGACACCACGTCGTCGGCCAGCGCCTTGCGCAGCGTCGGCAGCAGCTCGTCCGCGCTGGAGATCCGGTAGCCGCGGGCGCCGAAGCTCTCGGCGTACTTGACGAAGTCGGGGTTGCCGAAGGCCACGTGGGAGTCGCGGCCCAGCTCGAGGTCCATCTTCCACTCGATCAGCCCGTACGCGCCGTCCTCCCACACCAGCACCACGAACGGGATGCGCTCGCGCACGGCGGTCTCCAGCTCCTGCGAGTTCATCAGGAACGCCCCGTCACCGGTCGCCGCCAGCACCTTGCGCCGCGGGTGGGCCAGCTTGGCGGCCAGCGCGCCCGGCACCGAGAACCCCATCGACGACAGCCCGTTGGAGACCAGCATCGTGTTCGGCTCGTACGTCGGGTACATGCGGGCCATCCACATCTTCACCGCGCCCGTGTCGGCCAGCACGATGTCCTCGCGGCCCATGGCCTCGCGGATGTCGCTCACCACGCGGCGGGGCGACAGCGGGAACCCGTTCTCCTCGCGCCCCTGCTCCAGCTCCTCGCGCAGCATGCGGCGGATCTTCTCGCCGGTGCCGTTCATGGTGAAGCGGCGGTGGACGGCGTCGCCGAGCGCGTGCAGCGAGCGGGAGATGTCGCCGTGCACGCCGACCGCCACCGGGTAGTGGTCGTCCACCTCGGCGGGGAACCGGTGCACATGGATGATCTTCTTGTCGCGGGCCGGGTTGATCTTGACCGGGTCGAACTCCTGCAGCTCGTAGCCGGCCGTGATGAGCACGTCGGCCTCGTCGAAGCCGAAGTTCACGTAGTCGTGGCGCATGAAGCCGACCGCGCCGAGCGCGTGGCGGTGGTCGTCGGGGAAGACTCCCTTGCCGTTGAACGTGGTCGCCACCGGCAGCCCCAGCTTCTCCGAGAACCGCACCAGCGCGTCGGACGCGCCCGCCCTGGTGGCGCCGTGGCCGGCCAGCACGATCGGGTGACGCGCGGTGGCCAGGATCTCGGCGGCGCGGGCGACCTGCGAAGGTGACGGGTCCTGGGGGCGTACGACGTTGAGCGGCAGCGGCGCGAGCCCTTCGGGCAGCGGCGCCGACTCGACGTCCTCGGGGATGGCCAGGTAGACGGCGCCCGGCCGCTCGGTCTGCGCGGTCTTGAACGCCTTGCGGATCAGCTCGGGCAGCGCCTGCGGCGACGGCGCCAGCTCCGACCACTTCTGATCGGCCTGAACAGCGACACCAGGTCCACCACCTGGTGCGACTCCTTGTAGATGCGGTCGAGCCCCACCTGCGCCGTGATCGCCACCACCGGCGTGCTGTTGGTCGTGGCGTCGGCCACGCCGAGCTGCAGGTTGATCGCGCCGGGGCCGAGCGTGGCCGACGCGACGCCGGCCTTGCCGGTCAGCCTGCCGTAGATCTCCGCCATGAACGCCGCGCCCTGCTCGTGGCGGACGAGGACATAGCGGATGGAGGAGTCGTTGAGCGCGTCGACGAAATGGATGTTCTCCTCGCCCGGGATGCCGAAGACGTATTCGACGCCCTCCGCCTCCAGAGCCTGCACGATGAGCTGGGCCGCCGTCCGTTGCGTGGCCTGCGCTGACATGCGAAACGCCTTCTTTCCTCTGTGACTGCACCCGTCACAGCACGCCTCGCCGCCGGTTCATTCCGCGCCCTCCGGCCGGGCCTGTGACCGGCCGTCATGGCATTGACCGTGCCTGGAACCCGCTGCTCGCCCGGGGGCACAGTGGAGGCATGACGACGACTCACCTCGGTACGCGCCGGCTCGGCCGTACCGGTCCCACTGTCACCTCGCCGGGGCTCGGCTGCATGGGGTTGTCCGGTTCGTACGGCCATGTGGACGATCGTGAAGGCGTCCGGGTCGTGCACGCGTACCTGGACGCCGGCGGCACCCTGCTCGACACCGGCGACTTCTACGGCTCCGGGCACAACGAGCTGCTCATCCGGCGGGCGCTCGAAGAGCGGGACCGCGACGACGTCGTGCTGTCGGTCAAGTTCGGCGGCATGCGCGACCCGTCCGGGCGGATGAGCGGCATCGACGGGCGTCCTGCCGCCGTGGGCAACTTCCTGGCCTACTCGTTGCAGCGGCTCGGCACCGATCACGTGGACGTGTACCGCCCGGCCCGGCTCGACCCGTCCGTCCCGATCGAGGAGACGGTGGGGGCGATCGCCGAGCTGGTCGAGAAGGGGTACGTGCGGCACATCGGGCTCAGCGAGGTCGGCGCCGAGACCATCCGCAGGGCCGCCGCCGTCGCGCCGATCTGCGACGTGCAGATCGAGTACTCGCTGTTCAGCCGGGGCGTCGAGGACGAGATCCTGCCCGTCTGCCGCGAGCTCGGCATCGGCGTCACCGCGTACGGCGTGTTGTCGCGCGGCCTGATCGGCGGCAGCGGCGCCGTCGAGGGCTTCCGGGCCGGCTCGCCCCGTTTCCAGGGCGCCAACCTCGACCACAACGCCGCCCTCGCCGGCCGCCTCCGGGACCTGGCCGCAGCCAAGGGCGTCTCCGTCGCGCAGCTCGCCATCGCCTGGGTCGCCGCGCAGGGCGGCGACATCGTCCCCATCGTCGGCTCCCGCACCCCGGACCAGGTCACCACCATGATCGGCGCGGACAAGGTGTCGTTCACGGGGGAGGAACTCGCGCAGATCGAAGACCTCATCCCTCGCAACGCCGCCAAGGGCGACCGCTACCCCACGGCCCTCATGGCCGCCCTGGACAGCGAACGCCGCAACCCGAACTGACCCGCCTCAGGCGGCTGGGCGGTCGGGCTTGGGGCGGCGGCGGAAAGAGGCGTTCGTGAGGGCGGGTGGGGGGTGGGCGACGTCGATGGGGCCGAGGTCGGTGCCTGGGGGGACGATCTCGTCGATGCGGTCGAGCAGGTCGTCGTCCAGGGTGACCGAGGCGCCGGCCAGGAGGTCGTCGAGCTGCTCCATCGTCCGGGGGCCGATGATCGCCGAGCTGACGCCGGGGTGGGCGATCGCGAACGCCATCGCCAGGTGCGTCAGCGACAGCCCCGCCTCCTCGGCGAGCGGGATGAGCCGCTCGACGGCGTCGAGCTTGCGCTCGTCGGTCATGTGCCGGGGCACCCAGTGCAGCCGCGCACCCGAAGGCCCGGAACCGCCCTTGCGGTAGCGGCCGGTGAGCAGGCCCATCGCGAGCGGGCTCCACACCAGCGTTCCCATGCCGTGGCGGCGGCACGCGGGCAGCACCTCGCGCTCGATGCCGCGGTTGAGGATGGAGTACGTGGCCTGCTCCGTACGCGGCCGGTGCAGCCCGCGCCGCTCCGCCGTCCAGTGAGCCTCGACGATCTCCGACGCGGGCGTGTTGGACAGACCGAACGCCCGCACCTTCCCGGCCCGCACCAGATCCGTCAGAGCGGACAGCGTCTCCTCGATGTCGGTGTCAGGGTCGGGGTGGTGGATCTGGTAGAGGTCGATGTGGTCGGTACGCAGCCGCCGCAGCGACTCCTCGACCTCGGCCACGATCCACCGCCGCGAGCTCCCGCCCCGGTTGGGCCCCTCACCCATGGCGCCGTTGACCTTGGTGGCCAGCACGACGCCGGCCCGCCTGCCCGGGAGCGCCTTGCCGACGATCTCCTCGGACTCGCCGCCGGGCCCGTACACGTCGGCGGTGTCGATGACGTTCACGCCCGCGTCCAGCGCCCGGTGGATCATGCGGACGCACGCGTCGTGGTCGGGGTTGCCCGTCTGCCCGAACATCATCGTGCCCAGCGCGTAGGGCGAGACCTGGATGCCGGTACGGCCCAGGGGTCGCGTTCTCATCACTCGCGTCCTTCGTGAAGGAGGGCGGCGGGGGACGCCCGCCGCCCTGGAAGCCGTGGTCAGGAGGGGTTGTAAGGGGGGAGGACGTCCAGCACCCACGTGACGCCGAAGCGGTCCTTCAGCATCCCGTAGACCGTGGCCCACTGCGCGGGCCCCAGCGGCTGCACGACGGTCGCGCCGTCGGCCAGCTTCTCCCAGTAGCCGGTGATCTCCTCGACGTCCTCGCCCCTTACCGAGACGAAGAACGGCTTCTCACCCGGCTCGTACGGCAGGTGCCCCGGCACGTCGTAGGCCATCACGCGGAACCCGTTGCCCGCGCTCACCTGCCCCCACATCACCTGGTCGGCCTCGGCCTCCTCCGTCACGTTCCCGGCGTCCTCGTAGGTGATCACGGCCAGGTCGCCGCCGAACACCGACTGGTAGAAGGTGAGCGCCGCGCGGGCGTCGCCCCGGAAGTTCAGGTGGGTCACAACATCGATGGACATGGACGTTCCTTCGTCGCTCGTTCTTGCTGGTGTGACCACCGTTCCAGGGGTAGCGGACAGGGTGTGGCCGCTACTTGCGCCGGAATCCCAGTCGCGTCCGCGTGGGCCGCTCCGCTACGATCCCCGGACCGTTTTGACGCCCGAAGGCCAGGAAACGGACTGTTCGGGGGTCTCTGACCGAAGGTAGGTGTTGTTGCGTGGCGTCACGGATCAGCGAACTGGTGCTCGCGTGCCGCGATCCCGAGCTGCTGGCGCGGTTCTGGTGCGAGGTGCTGGACTTCGTGGTGCTCGACAGGGAGGACGACGGCGCCATCGAGATCGGGCCGCGTGTGGGGTTCGGCGGGGCGCAGCCGACGATCATCCTCAGCCCTCAGGAGGACCTGTCGCCGGCGCACACGTACCGGCTGCACATCGACGTCAACGCCACCGACCGCGATCAGGACGCCGAGCTCGAACGCCTGCTGAAGCTCGGCGCCCGCCGCGCCGACGTGGGCCAGAGCGGCGAGGAGCCGTGGCACGTGCTCGCCGACCCGGAGGGCAACGTCTTCTGCCTGCTCAGGCGCCGCCTCGACCCGCTCTGACGGCTCAGCGGAGTGGCCGGTGACGGCGCTGGTAGGAGTACGCCACCGCGTACGTCAGCGGCCCCCACGCCAGCAGCGGCAGATAACAGACGATCAGGATCGCGTGCCCGGTGGCCGACAGGAACGGGAAACCCGAGCCGAGCCTCAGGATCGCGGCCAGCGCCGCGTACCCGCAGAAGAGCGTGATCAGCGTGGCCCCGGTGTAGGCGGCGGCGAGCACGGCGCGCGGCCGCATGCGCCGGCCGCCCACCAGCGGCACCCACCGGGGCGGCACCTCGCCCCAGGGCTTCACCAGCCCGATCGTCAGCAGGGCGGCCAGCTCGCTGACGACGCTGAGGCCGATGATGTACGCGGACTCGCCGGCGGGGATGGGGGGCCGGCCGGCGACGTACCCGATGGGCAGTCCTGTCACCAGGGCGACCCGCCACAGTCCTGACGGCAGGGTGACGAGGGCGATCGCGTGCGCGGCCCGTGCCGCCCAGTGCGGCACCGGGCGGATCGCCGTGGAGGTCATGGTCATGAGGACAGGCTCCCGGGTGCGGCGGCGGTGGCGCCTCCCCCTGCCGGGGGAGCATGGCCGCCCGGGCGGGGGAGACCGCTGATACACGGCCGATACGAGGTCGAGCGGCAGCCGATGCCCAGAACAGTGCACTTCGCTGGATATCGTGCCTTTTCATGACATCCCTGCTGCTCGTCGAGGACGACGCCGTCATCCGCGAGTCGGTCGGCCTGGCCCTCGAACGCTACGGCTACCGCGTGAGCACCGCCGCCGACGGGCTGAGCGGCCTGGAGGCGGCCCTGGCGGGCGGCCACGACCTGCTGCTGCTGGACGTCATGCTGCCCGGCCTCGACGGCATCAGCCTGTGCCGCAGGGTCAGGGAGTCCAGCCAGGTGCCGATCCTCATGCTGTCGGCCCGCGGCGACGGCCTCGACATCGTGGCCGGGCTGGAGGGCGGCGCCGACGACTACGTGGTCAAGCCGATCGACCTGCCGGTGCTGGTGGCCAGGATCCGCTCGCTGCTGCGCCGGGCCGCCGCCGCCCGGCCGGAGCCCGAGCCCGCCGGTGGGCGGCCTGCCCCGCTCACGTTCGGTGACCTGACCGTCGACACCGCCGCGCTGGAGGTCAGGCGCGCCGGCGAGCGGGTCGAGCTGACGCCGACCGAGCTGCGGCTGCTGCTGGAGTTCGCCGCGCATCCGGGGATCGTGCTGGAACGGGCCACGCTGCTGCGCACGGTCTGGGACTACGGCTGGGACGGCGACAGCCGCGTGGTCGACCTGTGCGTCCAGCGGCTGCGCAGGAAGATCGGCACGGACCGCATCGAGACCGTACGCGGGTTCGGCTACAAGCTGAGCGCCACGTGAACCGGGCCGCGCTGACCTGGCGGATCGCCAACCCCGCCTCGTTGCGCTGGAAGATCGCCGCCCTCGTCACGCTCGCCTGCGCCGTCGTCGCCCTCGTGGTCGGGCTGCTGGTGCACCAGGCCACCTGGGACCGCTCGCTGGCGACGGGACGCGGCGAGGCCGAGATGGCGCTCGACCAGGCGCTGGCCGACCCGGCCGCGAACCTGGTGAGCGTCGCCGGGCTGCCCCGCGAACTCGCCGCCCAGGTGCGGCCCGGCCGGCGCGTCACCTGGTACGGCACCGACCATCGCGACGAGCCCTGGATGTGGGCCGTCCAGCCGTACGGCGACGGCGAGAACGCCGTGCTGGCGCAGATCTCGATGGGCTCCGACCTGCTCAGCCTGCACGCGCTCGACCGCGACATGATCAAGGCCGCGCTGCTCGCCCTGGCCGGGGTGGTGCCGGTCTCGGTGGGCCTCGCCGAGCTGGCCAACCGGCGGCTGCGGCGCGTCGCGCGTACCGCACGGCGCATCGCCGACGGCGACCTGGACGCCCGCATCACCACCGGCCCGCCGCGCCGGCCAGGCCGGGACGAGATCGCCGACATCTCGGCCGCCGTGGACTCCATGGCGGCCGCGCTCCAGCACCGGCTCCAGGCCGAGCAGCGCTTCACCGCCGACGTCGCCCACGACCTGCGCACCCCGCTGATGGGGCTGGTCGCCGCCGCCGGGCTGCTGGAGGAGGGCCAGGCGGCCGATCTGGTACGCGACCGCGTCCAGGTGCTGCGCTCGCTGGTGGAGGACCTGCTGGAGGTCTCCCGCCTGGACACCGGCGCCGAGGTCGCCGACCGCGTCCGCGTGCCGCTGGCCGAGCTGGCCGCCGAGTCGGCCGCCCGGGTGGGCGTCGAGGCGCGGGTGCTGGCCGAGGGGCGGCCCGAGGCGAGGACCGACCCGCGCCGGCTCGACCGCATCCTCGCCAACCTCGTGCTCAACGCCCACCGCCACGGCGCCCCGCCGGTCGAGATCGTCGCCGGTGATCAGGTGATCGAGGTCCGCGACCGGGGGCCGGGGTTTCCGCCTGAACTCCTGGCCGAGGGGCCGCGCCGGTTCCGTACGGGCGCCGCGGAACGCGGGCACGGCCACGGGCTCGGGCTCACGATCGCCGCCGGCCAGGCCCGGGTGATCGGCGCCGAGCTGACCCTCACCAACGCCGCCGACGGCGGCGCCATCGCCATCCTGCGCCTGCCTGCGTCCGGGGAACACCACCCGGCCGAAGGCTGACGTCCTGGCGTGCTCAGCCGCCGGCGAGGATGTCGGCGACCGCCTGGACGCTGTCGGCGCTGCCCACCACGACCACCACGTCGCCCGCGTCCAGCACGAAGCCGGGCGCCGGGCTGGCGACGATCTGCGCCTTGCGCACCACCGCCACGATGGAGGCCCCCGTACGGGTGCGCACCTGCGCGTCGCCCATCGGCCGCCCCACGTAGGGCGATTCGGTGCCGATCGGCAGCTTCTCGCTGACCAGCCCCTCCACCTCCCGGTGCAGGTCGTCGAGCCGCCGGATGATGCGCGGCGCGCCGAGCAGCCCGGCCAGCGCGTCGGCCTCGTCGTCGTTGAGCGTGACGGTCTCGCATGCCTGGTCGGGATCGTGCGGATCGTAGATCACCAGGTCGCGGCGGCCGGTGCGGTGGGAGACGACGGCGACGCGCCGCCCTGAGCTCGTCGTGAACTCGTGTCGCAGTCCGATCCCTGGCAACGCTGTCTGCTCGATCTCCACCGGTCACCTCACGTCCGTCCTGCGCCGCACCGTTCGGAAGCGCTCCGGCGCGTGGCGCCGGCGTCCCAGAACGATCCTTTCCGAGGATGACAGATTCGCGTAAGTGGGCGGCAGGTGCGACTTCCGGAGCTTCGGACGTCTTTTCGGGGTACGACAGACCCCGCGCCCATCGACCCGCGAATGCACCGGCCGCGCCGCACCCCCACCGGCCGGTCCGCCCGTGAAGATGGAGGAGCCGTCCCTACGACACGGAGGAGTCCGCCGATTCAGCATGATTTGCGAGCAATGAGTAATGATCGCCACATAACTGCTTCGACGATGCCATGTGGGGGTTCACGATGAGTCTGCAGCAGCTTTACGGGGTTTTACTGGCCGGTGGCCTGGTGTTGCTGGCGAGCATCGCCGCGGCGCGTACGGCCAGCCGGCTCGGTCTGCCCGGCCTGCTGCTGTTCCTCGCGCTCGGGGTGCTGCTCGGCGAGGACGTGCTGGGCATCGACTTCGACGACGCGCAGCTCGCGCAGACCCTGGGAACGTCGGCGCTGGGCGTCATCCTGGTCGAGGGCGGGCTGAGCACCCGCTGGTCCGACATCAAACGGCTGATGGTGCCGGCGGGACTGCTGGCCACGCTCGGCGTGGCGGTCAGCGTGACGATCACCGCCGCGGGCGCGCACTTCCTGCTCGGCCTCAACTGGCAGCTCTCGCTGCTGCTGGGCGCGATCGTGTCCTCCACCGACGCCGCCGCCGTGTTCTCCGTGCTGCGCGCGCTGCCGCTGCCGCGCCGCGTGGCCGGGATGGTGGAGGCCGAGTCGGGCTTCAACGACGCGCCGACGGTCATCCTGGTGCTGGTGTTCTCGACGGCGTTCACCGGCCTGCCCGACCCCGCCTCGATCGCCACGCAGATCTCGTACGAGCTGGTGGTCGGCGCCGCGATCGGGCTGGCCTGCGCCTGGGCGGGCACGCTCGCCCTGCGCTACGTCGCGCTGCCCGCCACCGGCCTGTACCCGCTGGCCACCGTGGGCATGGGCATCATCGCCTTCGCCGCGGCCGGGGCCGTGCACGCCTCCGGGTTCATCGCCGCGTACCTGGCCGGGCTCGTCCTCGGCAACGCCGTCCTGCCGCACCGCGCCGCCACCCGGTCGTTCGCCGACGGTATCGGCTGGCTGGCGCAGATCGGCCTGTTCGTCATGCTCGGCCTGCTGGTCACCCCGCACGAGCTGCTCAGCGCGCTGATCCCCGCCGTCGTCATCGGCCTGGTGCTGATGCTGGTCGCCAGACCGGTGTCCGTGACCGCGTGCCTCACCTTCTTCCGTACGAGCTGGCGGCATCAGGCGTTCATCGCCTGGGCCGGGATGCGCGGCGCGGTGCCCATCGTGCTGGCCACCTACCCGATCGTGGCCGAGGTGCCGGGCAGCCGGCACCTGCTGAACATCGTGTTCGTCCTGGTCATCCTCTACACCCTGGTGCAGGGCCCCACGCTTCCGCTGGTGGCCAGGCTGCTCAAGGTCATCCAGCCGCACCAGGCCAAGGAGGTCGAGATCGAGGCCGCGCCGCTCGACGTCCTCGCCGCCGAGCTGCTCACCCTGACCGTCCCGCCGGGCTCGAAGCTGCACGGCGTGGAGATCTTCGAACTGCGGCTGCCGAAGCCGTCGATCGTCACCCTCGTCATCCGGGGCGGCGACACGCTCGTCCCCGAGCCGGACACCCGGCTGCGGGAGGGCGACGAGGTGCTCATCGTCACCACGCCCGCCACCCGTACCGAGGTCGAGCGGCGGCTGCGCGCCGTCGGCAGGGGCGGGCGCCTCGCCCACTGGCACGGCGAGGACGGCGAGCCCGACAACGGCCACGCACCCGCGACGTCCCCGGAATCGCGTCCCGCCCCCGCCGCCACACCGGCGCCCGGCCGGCGGCGGGCGGGCCTGCGCTGGCGTACCCGCCTCGCCGGCGGCCGCCGGCGCCACGTCCGCCCGGTCGCGCCCCCACCTCCGGAACCGGGTGACGACCTGCTCCCCGGGACGGAATCGGCGTCCGACCGCGCCGTCACCTGACACCACCCCGCGCCCGCCTGCCCTTACAGCGGGCGGGAGCCGGGGAGGTGACGAGCGGACTTGTGGCGGTGTTTCGATGACATATCCGGTCCGGGCCTATTACGGTGTCGTGCTGAGCCGGACACTCCTTGTAATCACCCCGGAGACGCCACATGCGCATCGCAGCCGCGATCCTCACCTTCTTGCTCGGCCTCACCCTTCTCCCCTCCGGCCCGGCGGCCGCCGCCACGGCGCTGCCGGGCGGCAAGTCGACGTTCGTGGTCTCGCAGGGCCATCTCAAGGCCGCCTCCCAGCAGAACTGGCTACGCCTGGGCAACTACACCTTCGCCGGGAACGGCACCGTGAACGCCGGCTTCTACCTGTGGTGGCAGCGGAGCCCGAAGGCCAGGCAGAGCACCGGCACCGCCCCTGACGCGAGCTGCAGCACCAAGGCCGGCGGCAAGTCCACCCGGGTGCGCGGGTGCAAGGTGCTCACCGCCGGCGGCTTCACCGGCGGCCCGAGCGAGCGGCGCACCGGGACGTACTCGGTGGCGGGCGACGTGCTCACCATCAAGTGGAAGATCGCCCAGACCTGGACCGAGCAGTGGTACGTCCGCAAGTCGCCCGACGGCAAGCTCGCCCGCCTCGACCTCAAGCGCAGCACGCTCGCCACGCACGGCTACGGCTACGGCAGCAACGCCTCCTACGGCACCCGCCGCGCGATGAGCTCGGTGAAGGCGTTCCCCGGCTCGCTCAGGCAGGACCTGACGAGCTGGGCGGGCGGCAAGCTGGTCAGGTCGGCCAACCAGCCGTTCGGGCTCTCGTCGTTCCGCCAGTGCTCCGGCACCACCTCGTGCCTGACCTACCTGCAGCCCTCGTCCAACAGCGCCTGCCAGAAGGAGGGCGGCTGCCCCAGGTACGGCGGCGGGACGAAGGCCAACATCTCCTCCATCCAGTACTACCTGACGATGATCTCCAAGACCGACCGCCGCGACACGCTCTGGCACTGGTGCACCTGCCTGGCGATGGAGCGGGGCCAGTTCTGCTACACCGGGAACTCGCACGTCAAGCCGCTCATGCAGATCATCGACGACTCGGGGGCGTTCCGCGGCTGGGTCGGCGCCGAGGCGTCCTTCTCGACGGACGGCTCCCGCGCCAAGGACATGCTGGCGGTGCTGCGCATCTCCGACTTCCGCTGACCCCGGCGGGCGGCCGGGCGTTCTAGGCTGACCGGATGAAGTACCTGCTGCTGGTCTGCGGGGACGACGAGTCCTACCAGGCGATGCTGGCCGATCCGGACTTCCTGCCCGACTGCAGGGCGTGGGCCGCGGCGCGCGGCGACGGGCTGATCGCGACCGGGGGCCTCGAACCCCCGGCCGACGCCACCACGGTGCGGGTGCGCGACGGCGAGGTGCTGATGACCGACGGCCCCTTCGTCGAGTCGAAGGAGGTCGTCGCCGGGTTCAGCCTGATCGAGTGCGCGTCCCGCGAGGAGGCCATGGAGGCCGCGCGGACCCACCCGGTGGCCCGCCACGGCACGGTAGAACTCCGCGCCCTCCAACCGTGACACCACAGGAACCGCCACAGGAACCGGAGTCGGCGGGCATCGGGGAGGCGGCGCGGGCGGGCGTCCGGCGCACGGTGGCGGCCCTGTTCCGCGAGGAGTGGGGCCGCGTCGTGGCGACCCTGATCCGGCAGACCGGCGACTGGGACCTCGCGGAGGAGTGCGCCCAGGACGCCTTCACCCAGGCACTCACCCGCTGGCCGGCGGACGGCGTGCCGCCGGCCCCCGGCGCCTGGCTGACCACGACGGCCCGCAACAAGGCGATCGACCGCCTCCGCCGCGCCTCGGTAGGCGCCGCGAAGCTCCGCGAACTCGCCACCCTCCACGCCATCACCCTCCACGACACCACCCCGCCCGGTTCCGGCGGACCGGCCGGTTCGCGCGGTGGCGGCCCGGGGACCGTCGTCGAGGACGACCGATTGCGGTTGATCTTCACGTGTTGTCATCCGCGCCTGCCGTTCGAGGCGCGGGTGGCGCTCACCCTGCGGACGCTGGCCGGGCTCACCACGGCGGAGATCGCGCGGGCGTTTCTCGTGTCCGAGGGCACGATGTCCAAGCGGATCACCCGCGCCAAGCGCGCGATCCGCGACGCGGGGCTGCCCTTTCAGGTGCCGCCGGCCGGGGAGTTGCCGGAGCGGCTGCCGGCCGTGCTCGGCGTGCTCTACCTGCTCTTCTCGGAGGGGTACGCGGCCGGCGCGGGCGACGAGCCGATCAGGCGGTCGCTCACGGACGAGGCGATCCGGCTGGCGCGGCTGGTGCACGGGCTGCTGCCGGGCGAGCCTGAGGCGGGCGGGCTGCTGGCGCTGATGCTCCTGCACGACGCAAGGAGCGCGGCCCGCGAGGACGGCGGGGAGCTGGTGCCGCTGGAGGAGCAGGACCGTTCACGGTGGCGGCGCGAGCAGATCGACGAGGGCGTGGCGCTGCTCGACGACGTGCTGCGGCAAGGCGGCGCGGGCGCGGGGCCGTACCGCGTCCAGGCCGCCATCGCCGCCTGCCACGCGACCGCCCCGTCGTTCGCCGAGACGCCCTGGACGGAGATCGCCGCCCTGTACGGCGCCCTCGAACGCCACGTCCCCTCCGACATCGTCCGCCTCAACCGGGCCATCGCCGCCGGCATGGCCGACCCCGCCCGCGGCCTGGCCATGACCGAGCCGCTCGGAGCCCGCCTCGACGGCCACCACGTGCTCCACGCCGCCCGCGCCGACCTCCTGCGCCGCCTGGGCCGTACGGACGAGGCCGCCGAGCACTACCGGCGGGCCGTGGAGCTGGCCCCCGACGGCCCAGAACGGCGGCACCTGACCCGCCGGCTCGGAGAGATCGCGCACGTCTGAGCGGCACGCGATCCGCCGCCTGCAAGAAACTTCTCCGGGAGGGGTGTCCGTCTGGGCGGTTCCCGTTCGTAGGCAGGGCGGAAACAGTCGTCCTCTACGAAAGGCATGACCATGAAGACCACCCGTTCGGCCGACGGCACCCCCATCGCGTTCGACATCCTGGGGGAAGGGGAGCCCGTCGTGCTGGTGAGCGGGGCGTCCTGCACGAGGGGCGTCCACGAGCCGCTGGCCCGGCTGCTGGCCGGCGAGCGTACGGTGATCAACTATGACCGGCGGGGGCGTGGCGACAGCGGCGACACCTCGCCCTACGCGGTGGAGCGCGAGGTCGAGGACCTCGCGGCGATCGTCAAGGCGGCAGGGGGAGCGGCGGCGGTGTTCGGGAACTCGTCGGGCGCGGTGCTGGCGCTGCGTGCCGCCGCGGCCGGCCTGCCGATCACGAGGCTCGCGCTGTGGGAGCCGCCGTTCCAGCTCGACCCCGGCGCGCCCGCCCGCGCCCGCGCGTACGCGGACGAGCTGGTGGCCTGCCTGGACGGCGGGCGGCCGGGGAACGCCATGGCGCTGTTCCTGCGCTCGGTCGGGATGCCGGCCGAGGCGATCGAGGGCATGCGTCACGCGCCCATGTGGCCGTCCATGGAGGAGATCGCACCCACGCTCGCGTACGACGCCGCCGTCCTCGGCGACGGCGGCCTGCCGCCGGGCCTCGCCGCGGTCACCGCGCCCGTCCTGGTGCTGACCGGCTCCCGCACCGGCCCCTGGGCGGACGCCGCCGCCCGCGCCCTGCTGGACGCGCTGCCCGAAGCGCGGCACACCGTGCTCGACGGCCAGGACCACAACGTCTCCTGGGAGGTCCTGGCACCCCACCTGACCGGCTTCCTCGGCTGACCCGGCTCGCGCGGGGCCGGGGGGGCCGCGTGAGCCGGCTCGGGCGCGGGCCAGCAGCTGCGTGCGGCCGGGACGCGGGCCGGGCCAGGTGACCCGGAACGCGTGGAGATCACGGGTTCTGGAAGGTGACCTCTGGATCGGCGGCGGTCGGCCCGTCGAGCAGTGGCCGCTTCGCGCCCTGGAGGTGCCGGTCGAAGAAGGCGCCCACGTACGAGGTGGTGATCTCGCCCGACCGCTTGCCCGGCAGCGGCGCCTCCGGGTCGGTGATCCCGCCCTGAGCGCCCAGCACGGGCAGGTCGATGAAGGTGAAGTGGCCGGAGTCGGCCACGGTCAGCCAGCGCTTCCAGCCGTCCAGCCGTCGCCAGTCGCGCGGCCAGGACGTGTCGGTGGAGCCGGGGGAGTGCCCGGCCTTGGTGCCGAGCATGAGGAACGGCCGCTTGGCGAGCCCGCTCTTGGGGACGGGCGCGAAGAACGTGCCGTCCATGTTCACCCCGGCGCGCACCCGGCGGTCGGCGGCCATGAGGGCGGCGGCGGCGTTGCCGCCGATCGAGTGGCCCGCCGCGCCGATGCGCTTCCTGTCGATCATCGCCGCGCGCTTCCACCCGGAGGCGCGGGTGACCCGGTCGATCACGAACGACAGGTCGGCCGCCCGGCCGGTGGCGACCTTGGCCATCATGCGCCTGCTCGCCGCGTCGGACGGGGCCTGCTCGACCGCGTCGCACGCGGCGCAGGTCAGGGTGCGGCCGCCGGGGAACGTCGTGCCGAACGACTCGTAGGCGTGGTCCACCAGCGCGACCACGTTGCCGCGCGAGGCCAGCTCCTCGGCGAGCATGGTCAGCGTGGCCCGGTTGAGCGAGAACCCGGGCGACAGCACCACCAGGGGGTGCCGTCCGGCGGCCGGCCGGGCGCCGGTCCGCGCGTTGGTGCGCACGCCGGTGACCTGCTCAGTCTTGAACGCCTGGTCCAGCTTCTGCGACTTGAGCAGTGCCGCCGCCTCGGCAGCCGTCATGTACGGGGCCGCGCCGCCGCCGGAACGTGCCGGGTAGTACATCGAGACCATCAGCTCGCGCGAGCGGGCCGACGGCATCCAGGGATCGCGCCGCCCGGTGTCCCTCAGGTGCAGGACGTCCCGCCCGACCTGGTACGCGCCGGTCGGCCGGGGAATCGCGAAGGTCACCTCGGCCGTCCTGGCGGCCTGCGCGGGCAGCGCCGCGGTGAGGGGCAGGGTGAGGGCGAGCAGGGCAACGGTGGTTCTGATCATGGCGAGTACGGTACGGACGGGCCCGGACCGCTCGACATGCTCGAAAGACGGGCACGCACCCTTACTTTCGTCAGGGTCTGAGCCGCCCGGCCACCTCCAGCCACCGCGTCACCTCGGAGGCGCTGAAATGGCGGATCGCCCAGTCCACCAGGCGCAGGCTCATGTGTGCCCAGCAGCGCAGCGCCACCGGCTCGGGCACGTCCACGCGCAGGCCGGGGGCCCGGTGCGCGAGGTCGAAGCGGAGCGTGAACAGGTCGAAGCCGGCGTCGCCGCGCGTCGCGCCGTCCCAGTCGATCACACCGGTGATGACGCCGTCCGCGTCGACCAGGACGTTCTCCGGGTGGAAGTCGGTGTGCACGAGGTCGTCGCCGTCGAGGACGTCGCCGGGGAACGCCCTGCCGACCTCCTCGATCTGGTCGAGCAGGCGGCGGGTGCGGCCGTCGTAGGAGCGCAGCGAGCCGTGCAGGCAGAAGCCGGGCCCGTCCTCCGTCAGGAACAGCCGCAGCGGCGGCAGGTCGGAGCGGCCCGCGAGCACGCCGCGGCATCGCCGGTTGATCTCGATCATCTGCTCGACCAGCTCGGCCGTGGCCTTCTCCGGGACGCGGCCCGGCATCAGCTCCTGGACCAGGAGGGGCGGGTGGACCAGCTCGTACGCGGGCGCCGGCACCCCCGCCGCCCGCGCCACCTCAAGCAGCGGGCCGACGTCGGGCCCCCGGGTCAGGACCGACCGGCGGCCGTCGGGCCAGCGGACGTAGGCCGCGCCCACCTGCCCGCCGGGACAAGGCCCCTCGTAGGCGAGCGGCACGGGCAGGTCGCGCAGGGCCTGCTGGACGTCGAGCCTCGGTACGGACGGCAGCGTCACGATCTCTCCTCAGCCGTGTGACCTCACTCACAGCCGTCACAACCGGGCGGGCCATCTCGTCTTTGAGTGCATGGAACGAACGAGTGTAGTGATCACCGGTGCGAACAAGGGACTCGGCCTGGAGACGGCCAGGCGGCTCGGCGAGATGGGCTGGCAGGTCTTCCTCGGCTCCCGCGACGCCGGACGGGGCCGCGCGGCAGCGGAGAAACTGGCCGCCGACGGCATCGAGGTCGTCGTGATCCCCTTGGACGTGACCTCCGACGAGTCGGTCGCGGCGGCCGTGAACCTGGTCCGTGAGCACACCGATCACTTGGACGTGCTGGTCAACAACGCGGGCGCGCCGGGCAACGTGCTGCCGCCCGCCGAGGCCACGGCCGATGAGCTGCACGCCGTCTACGACACCAACGTCTACGGGCCGGTCCGCGTCACCCACGCCTTCCTGCCCCTGCTGGAGGCATCGGACAACCCGCGCGTGGTGAACGTGGGCAGCGGCGGCGGCTCCTTCGGCGTGGTCACCGACCCCGACCAGCCGGTCTCGAAGATGCACGAGCTGGCGTACAGCTCGTCGAAGGCCGCGCTCAACATGATCACCGTCCGGTACGCGCAGGCGCTGCCGCACATCAAGTTCAACGTGCTCACCCCCGGCGAGGTCGCCAACCGGGCCTACACCGCCACCGACATGAACCACCACACCGGCACGCTCACCGTCACCCAGGGCAGTGACCCGATCATCAGGCTCGCTACCCTCGACGCGGGCGGGCCGAGCGGCGTCTTCATCGACCGCCTGGGGCCGGTGGCCTGGTGAGCGCCGGACATTTCGGGAAGGGTACGGATATGTCGCGCGCGGACGATGAGGGTTACCGGCCGCTGCTGTTCTCCATCGCGTACGGGATGACCGGATCCGTCGGCGATGCCGAGGACATCGTCCAGGACGCCTACCTCCGCCTCACCAGGGCCCGCCAGGCGGGCACCACGGTCGCCGAGCCGAAGGCGTACCTGACGACGGCCGTCACCCGGCTCGGCATCGACCACCTGCGGTCGGCGCGGGTGCGGCGGGAGACGTACGTGGGGGACTGGCTGCCCGAGCCGGTCGTCGTCCCCGGCCTCGGCGCGGGACTCACCTCAGGCTCCGCCGCGGGGCCCGCCGAGCACGCCGAGCTGTCCGACTCGCTGTCGATGGCGTTCCTCGTGCTGCTGGAGGCGCTCTCGCCGGTGGAGCGGGCGGTCTTCATGCTGCGCGAGGTCTTCGGGTACGGCTACCCCGACGTGGCCCGCGTCACCGGCAAGACCGAGGCGAACTGCCGGCAGATCTTCGCCCGCGCGCGCCGCAGGATCGCCGATGGGGCGCGGGAACCCGGCGGACCGCTCGCCCCCGCGCGGCGGGCGGAGGGCGCCGAGCTGGCCCAGCGCTTCTTCGAGGCCGCGTCAGGCGGCGACCTGGACGCGCTGCTCGACATGCTGGCCCCCGACGTGGTGCTGCACGGGGACGGCGGCGGCAAGGTGCCCGCGCTCTCGTGGCCGGCGACCGACCGCCTGCGGGTCGCGCGGCTGCTCCTCGGCGGCCTGCGCCGGTTCAGGGCGCTCGGCGTCACGCTCAGTCTCGCCTGGGTCAACGGCCGCCCGGGAGCGGTCCTGCACGACGCCGAGGGACGGGTGGCGAGCGTGGTCGAGCTGTCGATCGCGGACGGGTACGTGCAGGCGATCCACTCGGTCGCCAACCCGGACAAGCTGCACCACCTCGGCCCGGTCTCCGACGTGGGCCTCCTCCCGAACCGCTGACGCTCGCGGATCATGCGGGTCAGGCGGGGCCGGTGACCTCCACAGCCGCGGGTGCGGCCGGAGCAGCGGTGGCGGGAGGGGCCGGAGCGGTGGCGGGAGCCGTCCAGAGGCCGGTCAGGGCGTCGATGAGGCTGGTCGCGGTGGCGTCCCAGGTGAGGCTGAGCGGGTCGCCCTCGTTGAGCGCCCGCTCCCGCTCGGCCAGCGCGTGCACCAGGAGGAGGCGGCTCATGTCGGCGCGGTAGCGGCGCGTCCCCTCCGGCAGGCCGGGCAGCAGCCGGAACATGCCGGCCAGGCTCGTCCGCATGGACGGCGTGGAGACGGCCTCGTCGATGACGATCTGCCGCATCGGGGGCACGGTGTTGATCTGCGCCATGCACTGGGCCCGCACGCTCGGCGCGCCCAGCGCCGCCAGGTGGTCGGTGGCCGGGCGGACCAGGCACGCGATCCAGTCGCGCAGCTCGCCCGGCTCGCCCATCTCGGCCAGCAGCCGCAGCCGCCGCCGCTCCAGGTCGGAGGTGTAGCGGCGGACGATCGCCCGGACCAAACCGGCCTTCGACCCGAAGTGGTAGCCGACCGCGAAGTTGTTGGCCTGGCCCGCCGCCTCGCTGATCTGCCGGTTGGACACCTCGCCGACGCCGCGCTCGGCGAACAGCCGCTCCGCCGTGTCGAGCAGCGCCTCGCGCGTGTCCCTGGCCCGCACCCCGCGGCGCTCGGGCGCGGGCTCCGAGGACGTCACCATCGCACCGGTACCTCCTCCAACCCCCCTTTCGGCAGCGTCTCGCCGCTCACGGAGACCTCTTCCGTGAGGTAGCGGGGCATGCCGAAGCCGGGGTTGGCGTCGAAGCGCAACGCCTCCTCCACGGCGGAGCGGATCAGTGTGCGGCCGGCCAGCAGCGCCTCCCAGCGCCCGCGGTCGGCCAGCAGCATCGACATCATCTTGCCGATCATATTGGCGGTCGTCTCGTGCCCGGCCACCAGCAGGCCCCTGGCGGTGCCGATCAGCAGCTGCTCGGTCAGCCTGCCGCCCAGGCCCTCGACGATCGCGAGCAGCTCGCCGATCAGGTCGTCGCCCGGCTCCTTCCGCTTGGCGTCCACCAGCGCCGCCAGGTAGGCGTCGAACTCGGCCTGCGCGGCGTCGATCTCCTCCTGGGTGAACCTGGTCATGCTGAGCATCGTGTCCGACCAGCACGCGAACCTGTCGCGGTCGCCGTCGGGCACCCCGAGCAGGTCGCAGATGGCCCACACCGGCAGCGGGAACCCCAGCCCGGACACCAGGTCCGCCGGTGCGCCGCCCGCGACCATCTCCTCGACCAGGTGCTCGGCCATGGCCTCGATGCGCGGCCGCATCGCGGTGACCCGCTTGGCGGTGAACGCCTTGCCGACCAGCTGCCGCCAGGCGCGGTGCTCGTCGCCGGTCATGCTTCTGCCCCGGTTGCCGAACACGCCGCCCGACTCGTTGGCGGTCACCCTGGCGGCATCCGGTGCGTCGAGCCGGCGGGTGAAGCGGGGGGCGGGGTGGGGTTGGCGAACGGGTAGTCGGGAACCTGCTGCGCGCTCACGTGTCCTCCCAGAGGTGCTGGTGAGGCCCAGCTAAGTCAATCCGCTTAAGTAAATCAAGTGATTGAGAACGGTGTCCGTACGTGGCGGTCCCGGCGATGTGTGGGGCGGACGCGTGAGATGCTGCATTTGTGACCACGACTGAGCAGGCCGAACCGGCCCCACGCCGCCGGCGGGGCCGTCCCGGCTATGACCAGTCCGCGATCCTGCGCGCCGCCGTCGAGATGTTCAACCGCCGCGGCTACGACGCCACCAGCATGGGCGACCTGGCCAAGGAACTCGGGCTGACCAAGCCGGCCATCTACCATCACGTGACCAGCAAGGAGCAGCTGCTCGGCCAGGCGCTCGACGACGCGCTCGACGAGCTGACCGCCGTGGTGACCGAGGCGTCCCGCGAGCCGGCCGGGCGCAGCGCGTACGAGCGGCTGCGCGAGGTCGTGCGGCGCAGCGTCGAGGTGCTCGTCGCGCACCAGCCGTCGGTCACGCTGCTGCTGCGCGTGCGGGGCAACAGCGAGGTCGAGCTGGCCGCGCTCGAACGGCGCCGCTGGCTCGACGACCGGCTCGCCGCCCTGGTGGCCGACGCGGTCGCCGAGGGCGCGTTGCGCGACGACGTACCGCCCGCGCTGGTCAGCCGCCTGCTGTTCGGCATGGTCAACTCGCTCGCCGAGTGGTACCGCCCCGACGGCGCCTACGACCAGGCGATGGTCGCCGCCGCCATCACCTCCATCGCCTTCGACGGCCTGGCCAAGCACGAAACCTGACCGGCCGGCCTGACCAGGGGAGGGGCCTGGGCGGGCGGTGTCACCAGGTGTAGAAGCCCTGACCGGTCTTGCGGCCGAGGTGGCCTGCGGCGACCAGGTCGCGCAGGATCTGCGGCGGCTCGAAGCGCGGGCCCAGCTCACGGGCCAGATGTTCGGCGATGGCCAGCCGCACGTCCAGGCCCACGATGTCCGTGGTGCGCAGCGGGCCCACCGGGTGCCGGTAACCGAGGGTCATCGCGGTGTCGATGTCGGCCGCGCTCGCCACGCCCTCTTCGAGCATCCGCATGGCCTCCAGCGCCAGGCTCACCCCGAGCCGGCTGCTGGCGAAGCCCGGCGAGTCGGTCACGGTGATGGGCGTCTTGCCGAGCGCCGCCACCCAGCCCTGGGCCCGGGTCAGCAACTCGGGCTCGGTCGTGGGCGCGGCGACGATCTCGACGAGGTCGCTCACCGGGACCGGGTTGAAGAAGTGCAGGCCGAGGAAGCGTTCCGGGGCGGCCAGCCCGGCCGCGAGCCCGGTCAGCGACAGGCTGCTGGTGTTCGTGGCGAGCACCGCGCCCGGCGCCCGCTTCTCGGCGGCGGCCAGCACCTCCGCCTTGAGCGCGGCATCCTCGGGCACGGCCTCCACGACCAGCCGGCAGCCCGCCAGATCGCCCGGATCGGTCGTGATCCGCAGCCGGGCCAGCACGGCCTCCTGCGGCTCACCGAGCGTGCCCTTGGCGGCGGCCTTGCCCACGCTGCCCGCGACGCGTTCTCGGGCGGCGGCGGCCGTCTCCTCGCTGCTCTCCACGACGACGACAGCACTGCCGGCGACGAGAAAGGCGTGCGCGATCCCCGCCCCCATGCGCCCCCCACCATAAACGCCCATGTCACCGGGCAGGTCGGTGGGCGGGTGAGCGGGGTCCGGGTGGTCGGTGGTCATGGGCGCGGTCCTTTCCGCTCGCGGCGTTCCAGGAACGCCGTCATGCGCGCATACTTCTCCTCGGTCTCGAACAGCACCGCCTGCGCCACGTCGTCCACGAACGGGTGCGCCTGGCGGGGCGCGTGGAAGACGGCCTTCATCAGGCGGGTCGCGAGCGGGGCCTGAGCGGCGATGCGGTCGGCCAGGCGGTGCCCGGCCGCCAGCAGGTCGTCCGGCTCGGCGACCTCGTTCAGCAGCCGCACGTCCCTGGCCTCCTCGGCCGTCAGTACGCGGCCGGCGAGCAGGATCTCCTTGGCCAGCGGCTCGCCCACCAGCTCGGCCAGCCGCCAGGCCGCCCCGGCCGCGGCGAGGATGCCGAGGCCGGTCTCCGGGTTGCCGATCCTGGTGCGGGGCGTGCCGATGCGGAAGTCGCAGGCGTAGGCCAGCTCGGCGCCGCCGCCCAGCGCGTACCCGTCGAGGAGGGCGATGGCGGGCATCGGCAGCCGGTGCACCCGGTCGAAGATCTTCGAGTTGATGCCGCGCAGCGCGTCCTCGCGGCCTCGCTCACGTAGCTGGGCGATGTCGGCGCCGGCCGCGAACGTCCCGCCCTCGCCGACGAGCAGCACGACCTTCGGGTCCGCCTCGACGGCCGCGCACGCCTCGTGCAGCGCGGCCACCAGTTCGCGGTCGATGGCGTTGCGCACCTCGGGCCGGTTCAGCCGCCACACCACCCGGTCCGCGCCCTCCTCGATGAGAAGACTCGGCCCGCTCATGCCCGCTCCCCGCAGGTGGAAGTTGTCACGTGGGCTCCTGTTCAGGCGTCGTAGTCGACGGTGACGTGCTCGCCCACCGGATAGGTCTGACAGGTCAGGACGAATCCGGTGGCCAGCTCGGACGGTTCGAGCGCGTAGTTGCGCCGCATGTCCACCTCGCCCGAGCGTACGACGGCCCGGCACGTCCCGCACACGCCGCCCTTGCAGGCGAACGGCAGGTCCGCCCGGGTGGCCTGGGCGCCGTCGAGCAGCGTCGTCTCCCGGGAGACGGTCGAGGTGGTGCGCAGCCCGTCGAGCACGGTCGTCAGCTCCGTGGTGGCGCCCGGCGGGGCCGAGCCGTCCCTGCGCGGCGGGGGCGGCGGCGCGTCGGCGTAGAACAGCTCGACGTGCACCCGCTCGGCGGGCACGCCCAGCTCGGCGAGCACCGGCCTGGCCTGCTCGATCATCTCCAGCGGCCCGCAGAGCCACACGTGGTCGAACACCTCGGCCGGGACGAGCGAGGTGAGCAGGCGGCGCAGCCGGTCGCCGTCCAGCCTTCCTGACAGCAGCTCGACGTCGCGCGGCTCGCGGGAGAGGGCGTGCACGACCTGGAGGCGGGAACCGTAGCGGTTCTTCAGGTCGCCCAGCTCCTCGGCGAACATGACCGTGCGGCTGGTGCGGTTGCCGTACAGGAGGGAGACCTGGGCGCTGGGGTGGGCGAGCACGGTCGAGGCGATCGACAGCAGCGGCGTGATGCCCGAACCGGCCGCCACGCACAGGTGGCGCTCGCCGCCGTCCGGGTCGGCCTGCCAGGAGCCGGTGGGCGGCTGCACCTCGATGACCGTGCCCGGACGTACGTCGTGGACCAGCCAGGAGGAGAACAAACCGCCGGGGATCTCCCTGACGCCGATGCGCGGCGCGGCGCCCGCAGGGGCGCAGATCGAGTACGAGCGCCGCTCCTCGAGTCCGTCGACGATCCGGCGCAGGGTGAGCGACTGGCCGGCCTTGAACGCGTACGTGTCGCGCAGCTCGGGCGGCACCTCGAAGGTGATCGCGGCGGCGTCGTCGCACAGCCGGTCCACCGCCGCCACGGTCAGCGGGTGGAAGACGGCGGCCCTGGACGGCGCGGTCGCCGGCATGGTCATCAGATACCTCCGTGGAAACCCCCGCCTCCAGGCGGGGAAGGAATCGGACCTCTGCGGGGCAGGACAGGGGCGGCCGATGCGCCGTCAGGTGAACCGGCGTATCGAACACACGCGCGACTGTTGGCTGATCGTTCGGTAGCGTTTGAGGCGTGGCGCAGGTCGTGAAGCGGGCCTACAAGTACCGCTTCCACCCGACTCCCGAGCAGGCCGGCGAGCTTGCCCGGACGTTCGGCTGCGTCCGTCTCGTTTACAACAATGCACTCGAGGAGCGCACCCGCGCCTACCGGCTGGAAGGCCGCCGTGTCTCCTACGTGGATTCCTCCGCGCGGCTGACGGAGTGGAAGCGCAGTGGCGAGTTCGACTTCCTGTCGGAGGTGTCGTCGGTTCCTCTTCAGCAGGCGTTGCGGCATCTTCAGGCGGCGTTCGCGAACTTCTTCGCCAGGCGCGCCAACTACCCGGCGTTCAAGTCCCGGAAGAGGTCCCGGGGGTCGGCGGAGTACACCCGCTCGGCGTTCCGCTGGCGGGACGGAACCTTGACGCTGGCCAAGATGGACACGCCGCTCGATATCGTGTGGTCGCGTCCGCTGCCGGAGGGGGCGCAGCCGTCCACGGTCACCGTGTCGAAGGACGCGGCCGGGCGCTGGTTCGTGTCCCTCCTGGTCGAGGAGAAGATCAGCCCGCTGCCGCCCGCCGGGCGGAGCGTCGGGGTGGATGCGGGCATCACTGCGCTGGTGACGCTCTCGACCGGCGAGAAAATCGTCAATCCCAAGTATGAGCGCGCCGATCGGCGCAAGCTGGCCAAGGCTCAGCGGGCCCTGGCACGTAAGGAGAAGGGGTCGAACAACCGGGCCAAGGCCAGAGCCAGGGTCGCCGGGGTGTACGCGCGGATCGCCGACTGCAGAAGAGATCACCTGCACAAGGTCACGACACGGCTTGTTCGCGATGATCAAGTGATCGCCGTGGAAGACCTGACCGTCCGCACCATGATCCGCAACCGCAG